>JAPSHM010000333.1 GCA_031179845.1 Pedobacter sp. | reverse complement strand
TTGCATGGAAAGAAATGAACAGGAACCCTGTGATGAAAAACGTGATTGAGTTATTGCTTAGAAACAGTAAAGCTGAATAGGGATGATGTCCATCTATTTCTTCAATATAACTTTTGTTTTCAGTGACATCTCTCTGGCCGAAAGGAACAAATTTTGGGAATTAATTCGGAAGTCTGCCTTCGCCTACCCGCACATCAATCTGTGCGCCTATTTGCTTAACGATATCTTCGTCCATCAATAAATCTGTATGTCCGGAGGTCTCATCATATTCGTATATGGGATATCCCCCGGAATCCAAGTCTTCCGCTGGAACTGCCGACCAACTTCCGTTAGGGTTTATGAAGATTTCTCCAACCAGGCCACCATGATAAATCACCTTGTAGCTGTCCGCTTCCTGAGGATGAATGTTTAAGTCGATCTGCTCTCCTTTATTTTTTATGATAATGTGGAATGGGTCCATATACGTAGCTGTTCGTCTACTATAAAACCAAAGATTAAAAGAATAGTTTTCAAATTAGGTGACACCTGTTAATTTTTAAAAATAGTAAAAGGTCAGGCAAACTGACGGTCACATAGGCGAGCCTGGAAATCGAGCAGTGCTTTTTTTCTTTTTACCAAGTCAGTTCCCCTAGCCTTGCTGACGTCAAAACCTTTAGCTTCAAACTGCTTTAACGTCTGCTCAAGTTCATAGAAATCCCGGTAAAGATTTTTTAATTCATGCAAAACATACTGTTGAGCAGCTATAAAATGAAAATACGTAAAAATATGCAAGTCCCTTTCCATTAGGCGGGCACTTAATTGAGCTGATTCTGCTTTACATGCTGGATCATCAGCGATCTTGTTCATCCTTTGAACATCGAATATCGCCTGTTCGTTGAACATTTCGTCAATATGGTAGATCGGAATCACTACTGCACATTCGTAAATAGCTTCCAGATTTTCTGTAAAAGGTCCTCGGTGATCGAAATATCCCTGGAATAGCTCAGGATACTTTATATCATCATTCATGCGACTAGGTTATAGGTTAAATTGGCGCTGCAAATTAGATAAATAAAACATAAGTTCTGCTAATGTGTTAATAACTACACGTGTGGCACGAAAAAAATTTAATAAAATGGGAGATATAGAATTACACCAGGAAAGTTTTGAAATCAATATTAATCTGGATGGAACAGATCAAACTATACGGGTAAGTCCGGAAGAAACAACTGATGGGGTTGAATTTTTTAGATGCAGTCTTGGAGAAAAAAACATCACCCAGATCAGGAAAGAAAAGGATGGTAGCTGGGAACAAATGTGGGGTGCGCTAGATGTAAAAACAATCGAGACGATCGGGCAGGCCATAACAAACCGTTCTCGCTAATTTTTTTACCCAAAAACACTTGTTAAAACGAGATCGGATGAACACACATCGACCTAACTTTAAATTACGTTCAGGAAAATATTCGATTGAGAAGCAACATTATGAAAATATCGGGCTGAACGAACGATTGGTTTCGATGTTTTTAAGTGGTGTTCTGATCAGCAATGGAATAAAGCGACCGTTCAAAGCGCCTTTTTTACACGGCGTCTATTTTGCATATAGAGCATTTACGGGACACTGTTTGGTATACGAGCAACTCGGAATAGATGCGAGTAAATCTCATGCTGTAAATATTCGCGGAGAATTTGAAATTGACCGTCCTGCACCAGAAGTCTATACGTATTGGCGTAATCTAAATAACCTGAAAGGAAGCATCGAACATTTGATGAATGTAGATAACGAAGAGGGCGTTTCTGCGCGCTGGAAATCGAAGATCATGGAAAGGCTGTTGGCTGTCGACTGGAACGTAGATATAGTAAAAGATGAACCCGGCCGGTTGATCGGTTGGAGATCAGTGCCCGGAACACTCATTGACCACGTAGGAAAAGCTGAGTTCGAAGATCTACCAACGCAGCAGGGATCGTTATTGAAGATCGTACTTTCCTATCATCCACCGGCAGGAGGCCTTGGCCTCGCGCTTGCGAAGTTGCTTAACCCCTATTTCGAGCAACTATTGAAAAAAGAAATAAAAGTTTTCAAGCACACGATCGAAAGTGCTATGCCCCGCTAATATTAGCTACTACCGCAAACACGATACTCAACAAATTTAGGCCAAGAATGATGATTGCGATAATTCCCCAGAACTTGAAAACAGATTTCATCTTCTTCATGGAGACCACAAATTTCTCTTGGTCTGCGTATAATACCGCTGTGTTTGCGGCATTGGCATATTTGAACAATAGGAAACTTGGATAAAAAAGAACCAACGAGATACACAGAAAATATACCATCAAGAAAGAGGTACCCAATTGTACCAGTGGATTGCCAGGAGCGGCGGCAGCCAATCCTTCTATTATTCCGCCAGCACTAAATGCCATCAAGGCCATAAATGCGGCAAATACCAAACCTACGATTGATAGAAATTTTGCCCATTTCGCTGTCTCATAAATATAACTTCGAACCTCTTCGGTTACGATCAGCTGCTCATGTTCGGTATTCGCCTCTTCTATCGGTTCAGTGCCTTCTATATTCTCCATAGTCATTAATAATTATTCAACGCTTTTAAGTACCCTAAACATAAATATTATTTTTAAAAAATTGATACCTTTGCGGCGAATCAAGAAATAAAATCATTCATGGCATTACAATGTGGCATAGTCGGTTTACCAAATGTTGGAAAATCTACCTTATTTAACTGTTTATCTAACGCGAAGGCCCAGGCAGCGAACTTTCCTTTTTGCACGATCGAGCCAAATATAGGGGTAATTACTGTACCTGACGAAAGATTGACCAAACTAGCTGAATTGGTTAAACCGAACAAAATTGTTCCAAACACTATAGAAATTGTTGATATCGCTGGTCTTGTTAAAGGAGCATCCAAAGGCGAAGGCTTGGGAAACCAATTCTTAGGCAACATCAGGGCTACAAATGCCATCATCCATGTACTCCGTTGCTTTGACGATGGGAATGTAATTCATGTAGATGGTTCTGTAGATCCGATCCGCGATAAAGAAATCATAGATACTGAATTACAACTTAAGGATCTTGACACCGTTTCCAAACGGATCCAGAAAGTAGAAAAGATGGCAAAAACTGATAAGGATGCAAAAAGAACCTTCGACATTTTAAGTACCATCAAATCTCATTTGGAAAGTGGGAATTCAGTTCGCTCTGCAGCTATCTCTACTGAAGACTTTGATTATATTGAAGATCTTGGCCTGCTTACGCAGAAACCGGTATTGTATGTGTGTAATGTTGATGAGAATTCTGTCATAGATGGCAATGCCTACGTTGATCGGGTTAAAGAAGCGGTAAAAAATGAAAATGCTGAAGTTTTAGTTATTTCTGCTAAAATTGAATCAGAAATTGCAGAACTCGAGAGTTATGAAGAGCGTCAGGAATTTTTGGCGGATCTCGGACTCACGGAATCAGGCGTGAATAAGCTTATTGTTGCAGCTTATCGGTTATTAGATTTGTATACCTATTTTACAGCAGGAGTTCAGGAAGTACGGGCCTGGACCATTACCAAAGGATTCACTGCTCCTCAGGCTGCAGGAGTGATCCATACTGATTTTGAAAAAGGCTTCATTCGTGCAGAAGTCATCAAATACAATGATTTTGTGACCTTAGGTTCGGAAGTTGCTTGTAAAGACGCAGGAAAGCTCGGAGTTGAGGGTAAGACTTATGTGGTTGAAGACGGTGATATCATGCACTTCAGGTTTAACGTATAATTTTGCGAAAACAAATTTATATATTGTAGTAAGAAAACTTATAAACTATAAACTAGTAGAAAGTATGAAAACAAAAGGTTTCGGACATGTGTTGATGTTTGCCCTAGTTGGTGCCTGTATTGTGTCTTGTAAAAAAAACGGAAACGAAGAGAAACAATTTACTGCTGATACTACAGCGATCAGAGATTATGTAACTGCGAATAATATTCCGGTTACAAAAGATCAGTACGGTATTTTTTATCAGATTATTGCGCCTGGAACCGGAAATGTGAGTTACAACGGAAACACTAATGTTACCGTTGACTATTCTGGGAAAGTTATGGGAGAAACGACAAACTTTGACAGTTCAGCAGGGACCCCAGTCACATTCATGCTTGGTGGTTTAATTACTGGCTGGCAAATCGGTATACCTTACATCCAGG
>JAPSHM010000068.1 GCA_031179845.1 Pedobacter sp. | reverse complement strand
GCAAAAGCGTTTTCATCTGTGCAGCCAACTTTTGAAGCTTTGGTATTTCATTATAGTCTGCCATATAAGTTACCTTCTTCGACTTCTTTTTATAATTAAACTGCATCACATAACGGGGTATCTCCGCCGAGTTAAGATCGGCACCCTGGTTCACAATAACATCCGGGAAGTTCCAAAACCCGATCTCATTCGCTTTTGAATGTAAATAGATGATATCATTCTCTCTCAATTTAACATTTGTCCTGATCACGGAATCCTTCGCATTCACGTATTGATAGTCGCCCGTTGCAGAATTATAGGTATTTTCCAGCGTGCTCCCAACACCCCATTTTAACTCTATCGACTCAAACTCCTTAAGTTTATACGGGGCATTACGAAACATTGGGGTATAATATACCACGCAATAAATCAGAAAAGGGACCACAATGGTCAATGCTAAAAATATTTTTTTTGCTCTGCTGCTCATAATTATGCTTCTTTAATTTCAATTTCCTCCGGAATCTCAATATCCTCTGAATCCTCTACATCATCCGGGTTGTATTCTCCCTCCCATTTGGCAATGACCACAGTTGCAAGACAATTTCCTATTACGTTTAGCGATGTCCTGCCCATATCCATCAGTTCATCAATTCCTAAAATTGCGGCAATGATAAATGTTGGCAAACCAAACTGGTCTGCAGTTGCGATAAGGATGATTAAGGACGCCCGTGGTATGGCCGCAACCCCCTTGCTGGTAATCATCAAGGTGAATACAATCAGTAACTGATCACCAAAAGACAAATGCATCCCTGCAGCCTGTGCCACAAAAATAGAAGCCAGCGACAAATATAACGTTGTTCCGTCAAGATTAAAACTATAACCTGTCGGAATTACAAATGAAACGATCTTGCGGGGAACCCCAAATTTTTCCATGGCACTCATTGCTTTTGGAAGTGCTGCGTCAGAACTTGTGGTTGCAAATGCAATAGATACAGGTTCCTTGATCGCGTTGAAAAATTTCAATATCGGTAATTTGATGTAAAACGCTATCGGCACAAGTACAATCAGGATAAAAGCAATTAATGCCATATATAACGTGGCCACCAGCATAAACAAATGCTTTAGAATGTCAACCCCCATGTGTCCAACTGTGTAGGCCATAGCGGCCCCCACCCCAATTGGTGCAAAGTACATGATGATATTGGTAAATTTGAACATGGTTTCCGACAAGCTTTCACAGAAGTCGACCATTGGCTTTCGTTTCTTTTCATCAACCATTGCCAGTCCGATACCAAAAATAACCGAAAAGATTACAATCTGAAGGATCTGAGCATCATAGACTGATTTAACAATATTCTCTGGAAAAATATTTCTAAAGAACGCCAGGCTCTTGTACAGCCAGTGTACACTTTCCGGCAAAGTACTCAGGATGCTCTCATCAACTACATCTTTAACGGGTTTTGGCAATTCGTTATGCGGCATGTTTGCAATATTCACACCAACACCTGCCTGGGTAAGATTAATAGCGGCCAAACCTATGAATAAGGCAACTGTGGTTGCACAATAGAAATAAAGCATCGACTTCCATGCCATCCTACCCACTTGCTTCAGATCAGAGTGACCAGCAATTCCAAACACGAGTGTGGCAAACAGGATCGGCCCCACAATGGTCTTAACCAGTTTAATGAAGCCCTTGCTTAAAGGCTGTAACGCCACTGCAACATGAGGGTAATCTATCCCTACAAACACACCCAACACCATACAGACCAAAATCCAGGTCGTCAGGTTTTTTCTAAGCAATGCGTAGATCACCAGCACAACGGCCAGCACCCAACGAACCGACATCATCACGTTGTCCGGAATCTCAACGATCCCAAAATCTTTTAAAACACCTAACAACGCAGCAATAGTGATCAACAATAAGGTGATTAGCCCCACACGGTTTTGTTTCATAAAGGTCTGTTTGATTTGCAACAAAAGTAATTATTTGCATTTAGCCCACAAACATTTATTATTTTTGGGTCAAACTATGTTGTAACAATTTTGGTTTAGCGGGATCAAAGCACCATTAGCCGTTAATTAATGGAAAAAAAGGATCAATTATTTAAAGAAATATTCGATACAAACGCAAAGAAGATCTTTCATTTATGCTACGGTTATACAGGAGATGAAGACGCGGCGAACGACCTGCTCCAGGAAACTTTCCTAAAAGTTTGGCAGAATCTAGATAAATTCAGAAATAAGTCATTGATTTCGACCTGGATCTATCGAATTGCCGTTAATACCTGTTTAACCTACCTCAGATCTGAAAAGCGGCAATCGAAGGATGAACTTACCGACAATATCATCGAGAACAGACCGGAAGAACTATCCGAGAAAAACGAACAAATTGCCCTACTTTACAAATCGATCTCAAAATTAGAAGAAAATGACCGCCTCATCATTACCATGGTTCTTGATGAACTTCCTTATCATCAGATTGCGGAGATATCAGGAATCAGTGAAGGGAATTTAAGAGTGAAGATTCACCGCATTAAAGTAAAACTTACCGAATTATACAATCAGCATGCAAGAATTTGATAATCTACAATCGCTTTGGCAATCACATTCGGTTGAGGTAAAAATCTCATCAGGGGAAATGCTGCAGCAGGCCAAAAAAGAAGTTAACGCAATTCGCAATAAATCTCTTAAAAACATAGCAGGCATGCTTATATCCTTTATTGCCCTGGCTATCTTATGGTTGAACTATGACTTCAGATCCTGGACGACCCATGCAGGCTTAACTATTTTCATGACCGCTATTGCTGCGTCTACCTTCATGCTGTATAGAAGCCACCGACTGATCGCTAAAAAAGATTTCACGACCAACCCCAATCAATTTCTGGCCAGTCTGAAGGATTATCAGTTGAGCCGGTTCAGCCTTTATAACAAAATCTATTGGGTATATGCTATAGCATTAAGCCTTGGTATCATACTTTACTTTTTTGAGATCCTGTCCTATTTTGACCTTTGGGCACAAGCTGTAATTGTCTTACTTACCTTTGGATGGATCTTGTTCTGCTCCACCTTGGTGCGCCGGGCAGTCATGAAGAAAGAAAAGGAAAGAATAGCGTTACTGATTGAGAAATTTGAACGCCTTGAAAATCAATTCAATGAACCGTTATAAAAAAAGGTCATCCGAACTAGTCGGATGACCTTATTATTAACTAACCCAAATTAAACTTATCCAAATTTATATACCGGGTTTCCTGCTTCAAATTTAAATGAACCTCGGGTCTGTTAATATGCGAAAGCCACTAAATTACAAGTAGATCGCCTGTATTGACCTGGTGTAACCTTAAATATACTTCGAAATAAGCGTATAAAGGAACTTGAACATTCAAAGCCGATAATATTGACGATCTCATTTACTGTCAGCTCAGTATTTTTAAGTAAATGTTTCGCCTGTTGAAGCCGTACTTCCGTCAAGAACTGATGTGGTGATTGTTGGTACGCCTGTTTGAAAGTACGCAATAAATGATTGACAGATAAACAAGCCATCTGTGCGATCTCCTCCAAATGGATGCGCCTATTGTAATTGCTGATCATGAAATCCCTGGCAAGCGATAAACGTTTCAGAATTTCCGCTTTAGTGCTTCCACTTAGAAATTGAAGCGAAGCTTCCCGATTGATAATTTCTGAATGATATAAACTATAGTAATCAAGCAGGCAATGCGTTGTATATTCGGTAAGAAGAAACTGATCGTTTAAACCATTTTCTATATGTTTGCTCAACTGCAACGCGTTGAATTTAATATTTCCCTGCAGGGGATATATCGACTCCACAAAACGCGATTCCCGTTGAGGGTATCCATGAGGGTTATCCAGCAATAAATGATCCTTAAGGAGGTTAGAGTTCTCAAAATCCTGTACAAAATCAGGATCAAATAGTACAGATAGCGTTCTTACTTCAACATTCGAATCGATCCAGTTGGTATAAACTGTATCATGATTTAGATAAATGAAGCTATCCGGTACCAGCCTGATCTTCCGCTTTTCGATCGTATAATCTGCCTCACCGCTGAAAACTACATTTAAAGCATATTTTCCACTACGGACGGCCGTACGGGCATTAAATGTTCTCTCATTGATGATTTCATTTTTGTTCACAATTACTTTTCTATTCATCAATCTGTCGCTAAATATCAAACCTGAGCAAATTCTCGTTCTTCCATGATCAAAAGACGATCCTGATGATCCCGTTGCCACAGTGTTTCAAGCAGAGAATTGGAAATAGATAGTAAAGAAATATCGTAACGCTCAACAAAAACCACTTTGGGAACAACTTTGAAAATCATATATTAACATGTAATAAATATTATAACCAACTGAGCATTAAACAAATTTAAGAAAAAACACTACGGGAAAACTAACCCTTAAAGGGGTATTTTAATTCCACACATGGATCGAATTTCGTTTTAGATTATCTGCTGGGATGTCTTGCAAATGCCCGATCGCGATAGTTGTCAATGAATAGGATGATTCGAGGAAAGGCAATCATTTTATATATATTTACATCCGTTATAACAACTTCCAGCTTAACCGTGCCACACACAAGACTAATTTTTGTTTTCTATTTCATCCTTTGCTGGACCAATGCATGCTTTTCTCAACGTTATGATTTTAAACAATACGATATTGAAGATGGCCTTGCTCAATCCCAGGTTACAGCAATCACCCAGGATCATCACAGGAGACTTTGGATTGCCACCCTCGGAGGACTTAGCTGCTTCAACGGAAACCAATTTGCCAATTTTGGCAAAATTGATGGATTGTCAAGTAACTTTATTCTTTCTCTGGTGCTCGACCAGGAAAACAATTTGTCCATTGGGACCGAGAACGGATTGTCGACCTATAAAAAAGATAAAATTTCCAATGTCAAGGGCATAAACAAATGGACCGACAAATTAGTTGCAGGTTCAAATGGTGAGCTGTACGGACTGCTCGGAAAAAATGTATTCAAAATAAAAGGAACGAAGGTAGAATCACTAGTTGTAACCAATGATACAACTGAGTTTGTTACGGCTTTAAAAAAGGGACAAAAAGGTGAGATATGGGCTGCGGTCTTTCAAAAGGGTGTTTATCGCCTTCAGGAAGGTAAATGGAAGGAACATATAGCCGGCAAACAAGTCAAAGATCTAATCATAACTGACTTACTTGTAGACAAGCTGGATCAGGATAAGATTTGGCTCCTAACTACTGTCGGAATCTTCATTGCCGAAAGGTCCGAAATAAAACAGGTGTATCAAAAATCTATTAAATCGGCTTTGGCAATTGTTCAGGACGAAACTGGTAATATTTGGCTGGGCACAAATAAAGGTGCCTGGTACGTGTCAAAGCAGCAGCTGATCCATTTCAATGCTGACAATGGATTTACCGACAATAAGGTAAACACAGTATTTAAAGATGCAGAAAACAACATCTGGTTGGGGACCGACGGCTCTGGATTATTTAGATTCAGCAATAAAAACTATGTCACTTTCGACGAATCACAAGGACTGCGGAATGGCATTGTAATGGCCATCTCACCGGGTAGGGCGCCCAATGAAATCTGGCTTGGAACATATGACGGACTCTATAGTCATAAGGATAACAAAATAAAAAAAATAGTTATTCCATCTGAAGATGAGAAAACTCAGCGCATCAATTTCCTATTCAAGGATCGTAAAAACAGAATCTGGATCGCAACAGAAGGAGGCGGCTGTTGGGTATATAAAGAAAATCGTTTTCACCGTATAGACAGAAAAAACCATTCCGTATCCTGTAACACGATCATGGAGGACCGCCAGGGAAACATTTGGCTATCAACAAATGTTGGCTGTTACGTCATAAACAATAGAACAAAGCAAATAAACAGAGTTACTACGCAAGCTGGCACAAGCCTCTTAGAAATTAGCAATGATCTTGTGATCAGCAGCACTCAAAACGGGGCGTACCTTATTCGGAATCAGACTAACATTAACCCATTAGAAGTAAAACCACTCTATGGCACAAGTATTCTATGCATGATTAAATCTGGTGATCATGTTTTCTTTGGCACCGCGGATAATGGGTTGATTTTATGGAACTACAAAACAGGAAAGACTAAGCAGTTCACTACAAAACAAGGTTTGCTCTCCGATCACATCTACAGTCTGCTGTTAGATAAAAAAAAAGAGCACATCTGGATTGGAACAGGCCGGGGAATTAACCGGTTGAATACGCACAGCCTTACTATCCTCAAGAATGAGAATGATTTGGTTGTGGAGTGTAATCAAAACGCAATACTGGAACATAAGGGAAACATATGGATCGGCACTACAAAAGGCGTTGTGGTGTTTAACACTGGAAAACCGCTACCTAAGATAAATAAACCCCACGTTTTCATTAAAAGCGTGAACATACTTCCGCAGCAGGTCAAAGGCCATGAAAGCAATCGACAGGTAACTTACCGGGAAACTGAACTTCAAAGCAAACTAACGCTGCCCCATAATGAAAACCACCTCAACATCAGCTTTACCGGCATTTATTTCAGCAACCCAAAGGCTGTTTTATATCGATACAAACTAATAGGATTAGATGAAAACTTCAGTAGCCCCAATGTAAATTCTTCCATATCGTACACTGCCCTACCACCTGGCAAGTATGTTTTTCGGGTTAAAGCGGTTACGATATCGGGAATAGAATCTGCTTTAGCTTCTTTTGCTTTTGAAATTAAGCCCCCTTATTACCAGACCACAATCTTCAGAATTTTTGTCGCAGTCATCGTTTTGCTTTCCATTGCACTCTCCGCATATATTGTAATTACCTTGAGCGAACGGCAACGGAGATTGAGGTTAAAAATAAAGCTGGAAGAACAGTTTAAGATCAGAAAGCAGACCGCTGAAGATTTCCACGATGATATTGGTAACAAATTAACCAGAATATCAGTCTTATCAGAAGTTTTGAGTAGCATGACCGATAAAAACGATTTGGAAAAGCGGGCTATCATAGGAAAGATAAAGACCAATGTAAATGAATTATACAGAGGAACTAAGGATATTCTTTGGTCATTGAATCCAAAAAATGATACTTTAGGCGAACTGCTGGCGCATATCAGGGAATTTGGCCAGGAAATGTTCAATGAAACGCCGATTACATTTGACGATGAAACTTTTATTGGCTACACGGAACAGCATCTTTCACTGGAAATGAGCAGGAATATCCTCATGATCTTTAAGGAAGCTATAAACAACACCTTAAAGTACTCGAAAGCGGATCTGGTCAAATTCAAAGCCAACGTCGATCAAAATGTTCTGGAGATCAATTTAGAAGACAACGGTGTCGGGTTTGACCTGGAAAACGTGAACTACGGCCAGGGGATCAACAATATGAAGGTCAGAGCCCTTAGGATCAAAGGCAACCTGGAAATATGCTCCAATAAGAATGGCACCAGTATACTACTCGCTGTAAAAATTTAAATCGCTCTCTGTTAAACTTAAAAAAGACAATGAATAAAACGACGGAAGCAAAATTGGTAATTATTGAAGACGATCAAACCATTAGAGAAGGGTATACCTATTTGATCAATAACACATCGCCCTATTCGGTAGTAAATACCTATTCCTCTTTTGATATAGCGAAAAATAAGATCCTGAAGGATCAACCCGATGTGATCATACTGGATATACAAATGCCAGGCACTAACGGTATTGATGCCATCCCGCAATTGAAGAAACTACTTCCGCAGGTATACATTATCATGCTGACCGTTCATGAAACAGAAAAGATAATTTTGGAAGCTTTGGCCAATGGTGCTTCGGGATATTTTACGAAGAACACGCCTTCTTCTAAAATAATAGACGCCATTAAAGAGGTGTTGCAAGGCGGTGGGCCAATGAGCCCAGGTGTTGCTAAAAAGGTGATCACTTCGCTTCAAAAAAACCCAGACTCTCCACTTACCAAACGGGAGACACAAATTTTAAGCCTGATCACCAGGGGAAAAGACCGGTCACAGATTGCCACAGAACTATTTATAGAAACGGAGACCGTCAAAACGCACATTAAGAACATCTACGTTAAACTGAATGTAAATTCTAAAGCCGATGCAATAAAGGTGGCCAAAAATAATAGGCTAGTCTGAAACCAGAAAAACAGTCGTCTGTTTTTATTCTTCAGTTTTCACTTCGTCAACTGAAAAGCTATTTCCATTCAAGCGGTACTGTAGAACTTTCACGGCGCCTGCTTTAACGGTGGTATCCTTTGGATTTACGATTGGAAAAGAACGAAACAGGTTACCGTTCCGAATGAGAAATTTGTCATTCCCGGCATAATCTTTTTTCATCCTACTGGTCAACGGTGGGAAATTGATCTTTCTAAAGTCACCTCCCGAATATTCATAGACATTCAAGTCCAGAACATTCTTCTTACTCAAATACTCAATATAGATCTCAGGGTTACCATCATTATCCATATCCATATTCCAGGCATCAGTTATAATACCTTTGCGGGAGACAGAAAGTGAATTGTAATTGTTTTTAGCAGAATCTGACATCAGGATCAAATATCCTCCGATACTGTCCACACCTTTCCCCCAACTTACCACTTCGAAATTTAACCCGGGTTTTACATTGATATCTTTATAGAATGGGAATACACCTTTGGCTGGTTTATCCGACTGGGAAACCGGCGCTCCAGATGAAATATCTTCATCCGTTTGATTGCTACAGGAAAAGGTTAAAAGCATCCCTGAAATAATCAGGGAATGCTTTATATAATTTGCGATTTGCTTCATTAATCAGTGTTTTAACTGGCAGTATAGCTATTTCGATTTAACCTCAGGGGCACCATTGTTCAATATTGTTTCAGTTACAACGCTTCTCCTACCGGAAGGTGTAATTACAACAGTTTTAAAAACCTGCTTCTGTCCTTTCGGAACAGTAATTTTAACCGGTTTTGTATATAAAGTAGCGGTCTCTGAAGGGCGTGTTAAGTCAAAAGTATAATAGATTTTAGCCCCAGGTACCGGCTCTTTCAAAGTCAGCGTAAATGTTTCTCCTTTCATTACGCTTTCATCTTGTCCAAGTGGTGTTGGCACCCAATAATTTGTCCCATCCTGATCAAGTTTGGCGAGGTGGCGTGGCAAACGTTCCTCTGAAAAGTTCTTAAAGTTTTTACGTTCTACCGGACTCCAGGCAATTTCTGACAAAGAGAACAATCTTGGAAGTATGAAATATTCAACTTTCTCAGGTGTCCTCATGTATTCTGTCCACACGTTCGCCTGAACACCGATTACATACTTTTTCTCATCAGCTGTTAATACTGCAGGTACCGGATCGTAGGCATAGGATTTAGCATACGGAGCAAGACCACCGATATTTGTCGGTTCGTCGGCAGATTCTGATTGTTTATGATCAAAATAAAGACCACCGGCATTTGGTGTCATGATCACATCATGCTTTTGTTGCGCTGCCGCAATTCCGCCATCCTCTCCTCTCCAGGACATTACTGTAGCATTCGGTGCAAGACCACCCTCTAAAATCTCATCCCAGCCGATAATACTACGACCTTTGGAATTGATATATTTCTCGATCCGCTGGATGAAATAGCTTTGCAACTCATGTTCATCTTTCAAACCAAGTTTTTTAATTAACTTCTGGCAAAACTCACTCTCTTTCCAGTATTCTTTCGGACTCTCATCTCCCCCAATATGGATATATTTTGA
This sequence comes from Pedobacter sp., assembly GCA_031179845.1. Classification (GTDB taxonomy): domain Bacteria; phylum Bacteroidota; class Bacteroidia; order Sphingobacteriales; family Sphingobacteriaceae; genus Pedobacter. Next base: position 5,899 of record JAPSHM010000068.1, on the reverse strand, counting down.
TGGGAAAAGTGCCATTACTTCATCTAAAACGTTCTCAAGGAATTTGAAGGTGTTATCTGTAGGAACGAAAACATCGTCAAATACGCCCCAGGTTTGTTGAACCTGCTTGCCTTTACGCGAACCGGACCATGGTGTGTTTTCAGCGACAAAAGTATCCCTTTCAGGAAAACAACTCAGTTCGGGATAAGCGGCAATAGCTGCAGAACTGTGACCAGGCAATTCAATTTCCGGGATCACATTGATGAATCTTGCCGCAGCATAAGCCACAACATCCTTCACTTCATCCTGAGTATAGAAACCTTTGTACACTTCTCCGTCTGTGTTAACACCCGGATGGTGACCTATGATCGTTCCGTTTCTACTTGAACCAACAGTTGTTAATTTAGGATATTTCTTGATTTCGATCCTCCATCCCTGATCTTCAGTTAAGTGCCAGTGGAAATTGTTCAATTTGTATTGAGCCATCAGATCAATATATTTCTTAATGAAGGATACCGGGAACATATGACGTCCTACATCCAGGTGTAATCCTCTGTATTTGAATCGTGGAAAATCATTGATTTCCGCAGCATCAATCAATATCTCGTTATTCTTTTGATCTGGCATGAGCTGCATAACAGATTGAACACCATAGAACAAGCCAGCGTCTTTACCGGTAATGGTAATGCGCTTAGGGCTAATGTCAATTTTATATCCTTCTGCAGGCAGCTGATCTGCACCAGCTGAGGTTAACACGATACTACGTTGATCGCCAGTTGCAGTCTTAACTTCTCTTAGAGAAAAACCACCCTTCGTAACGACGAATGCATTTAACAGATCAGCAGACTGGGCAGATGTTTTATCATTCGAAATAAGGACAACGGTTTTATCCAACTTAAAAGTGCCACTTTGTTTCTTTACAGAAACAGGTGCAGGGATAATCCCCATATTGATATCACGCTGTGCAAGTGATTCCACGTATGGGAACGCTAATAATACAATAAAAAATAGTTTCTTCATCTTATCGGTTAGTAAATTGATTGAATTCCTGCCTAAGGTAAAAAATTCTTAATAACTAATGTGCAAAAAAGGCAAAACCATTACTGATCTTGCCTTTATTTTATACTATAAATGGTTACACCACTTTTACATCGTGCTCTTTTGCAGCCAGATATCGTTCAGCATCAAGTGCAGCCATACAACCTGAACCAGCAGCTGTAACCGCCTGGCGGTAATAGCTGTCCTGTACATCGCCACTGGCAAACACACCTTCAACGTTAGTTACTGTAGTTCCAGGGATTGTTTTCAAATACCCTACTTCATCCATATCTAACCAACCTTTGAAAATTCCAGTGTTTGGGGTGTGTCCAATTGCTACAAAAAATCCTTCAACAGGTATGTCAGTTTCCGCTCCGGTTTCAACATTCACTGTCCTGACACCGGTTACGTTCTTTCCATTACCCAAAATCTCTTTAGTTTCCGTGTTGTAGATCACCTCGATATTCGGTGTGTTCAACACCCTATGCACCATAGCCTTTGAAGCCCTGAATTCATCCCTGCGAACAAGCATATAAACCTTTTTACATAGTTTAGCGAGGTAGGTAGCTTCTTCAGCAGCTGTGTCGCCTGCACCAACAATAGCTACGTCCTGCCCCTTGAAAAAGAACCCATCACAAACAGCACATGCAGAAACGCCGAAGCCATTGTATCTTTGCTCACTTGGAAGTCCCAACCACTTGGCTGTGGCACCAGTGGATATAATGATCGTGTCAGCAGTAATTGTTTTGATATCATCCACAATCACCTTATGCGGTAAAGAAGAAAAATCAACAGCACTAACGTAACCGAAACGGATGTCTGTTCCAAAACGTTCGGCTTGTTTACGGAAGTCTTCCATCATTACCGGGCCTGTTACTCCCAAAGGATAACCCGGAAAATTATCAACTTCTGTAGTTTGGGTAAGCTGCCCACCTGGCTCCATACCCGTATACATGATCGGTTTAAGATCCGCACGTGCGGCATAAATTGCAGCGGTATATCCCGCGGGGCCTGAGCCTATAATTAAACATTGAACGTGTTCTATTTCTTCTGACATATATTTTTATATTTATATATATTTATATAAACAAAAATACGCTTTCTCCTGTTATACGCAAGCAGCAATATTGTAACAAATGCAACATTGTGATATATAGATTATATTCCAGCTCAGGTTTGGATCACACCAACGTTAAACTGCTTTTGAATTGGCGACTGATTAGCAGCCTCAATGCCCATAGATATTACTTTACGCGTATCTTTCGGATCAATGATCCCGTCCACCCATAATCTTGCTGCCGCATAATAAGGCGTGGTCTGATGATTATACCTGTCGGTAATTTCTTTCAACAATTCGGCTTCTTTTTCAGGGGTGATCACTTCCCCTTTCGCTTTCAAAGAAGCTTCCTGGATCTGCAACAATACCTTCGCTGCCTGCGAGCCGCCCATTACGGCAATTTTAGCACTTGGCCAGGCGTAAATTAACCTCGGGTCATAAGCCTTACCACACATGGCGTAATTTCCCGCGCCGTAGGAATTGCCGATCACAATAGTGAATTTTGGAACGACCGAATTGGCAACTGCATTCACCATTTTAGCGCCATCCTTAATAATTCCTCCATGTTCTGACCGACTGCCAACCATAAAACCAGTGACATCCTGAAGAAATACCAACGGGATCTTTTTCTGATTACAATTCATGATGAACCTGGTGGCTTTGTCAGCACTGTCGGAATAGATCACACCGCCAAACTGCATTTCACCCTTTTTAGATTTCACCACCTTGCGCTGATTCGCTACAATCCCCACTGCCCAGCCGTCAATTCTCGCTAGTCCGCAAATGATACTTTGTCCGAATAACTTTTTATATTCCTCAAAGTCCGAATCATCCACCAAACGATGGATAATATCCAACATTTCATACGGTTTTTCCCTGTTTTCTGGCAACATACCATACAATTCGTCCGGTTTTAACCTCGGTAAAATTGGTGCAACCCGGTTAAAACCAGCTACTCTTGGCGCCCCAAGCTTGCTGATGATATTCCGAATGCTGTCTAAACAAGCCTGATCGTTCGGATGTTTATAATCGGTCACACCAGATATTTCACAATGTGTTGTTGCTCCACCCAGTGTTTCATTATCTACTTCTTCTCCAATGGCTGATTTCACGAGGTAAGACCCGGCAAGAAATACAGACCCGGTACCTTCCACAATCATAGCTTCATCGCTCATGATCGGCAAATAAGCACCTCCGGCAACACAGGAACCCATTATCGCAGCAATTTGAACAATCCCATCGGAAGACATTAGTGCGTTGTTTCTAAACATCCGACCAAAATGTTCCTTATCCGGAAAAATCTCATCCTGCATAGGCAAATAAACACCGGCACTATCTACTAAATAGATCACCGGCAGCCTGTTCTCCATTGCAATTTCCTGGGCCCTCAAATTCTTTTTAGCGGTCATAGGGAACCATGCCCCGGCCTTAACCGTAGCATCATTTGCTACGATCATACATTGCCTGCCCGACACATAGCCAATTCCACATACTACACCAGCAGAAGGACAGCCCCCCTGTTCCTGATACATCTGATCCGCAGCAAAGGCACCGACTTCTAAAAATTCACTTTCCTTATCAATTAAGTATTCAATCCGTTCTCTAGCCAGCAGCTTTCCTTTTTCCCGCTGTTTGGCGGCACTCTTTTCGCCGCCACCTTTGTAGATCTGCTTGAGCCGCGTTTTAAGTTCGTAAACCAACTGTTTGTTTACATCCTCATTTTTATTGAATTCGATATCCATCAGGCCAAGTTAAATTATATTTTTAAGGGAACAAAAGTCCGTTTAGGCCTTTGATATGAAGACTGTTTCGGGCTTTGGTATAAAGATTGTTTTAAAACAAAATGGGCGCGGTAATCTTTAAATATCCGCGCCCATTCTTTATTTTTGCTAATTTTTACTCAGCAGTATATTTTTTGAAGATCGAGGTTGCAGTATGCCCACCAAATCCAAAAGTATTGTTCAAAACATAATGAACCGGTTGGCTAACCGACTTACCCAAAATAATGTTTAAGCCTGCTGGAATCTCCGGATCTAGTTCTACCGTATTGATCGTTCCGGGAATGATGTCATTTTTCACAGACATAATACTGATGATACTTTCAATCGCACCTGCACCACCCAAAAGGTGACCGGTCATAGATTTCGTGGCACTGATCGCTACAGGAAGGTCTCCAAATATCTTTTTAATCCCATTCAGCTCACCAACATCACCCAATCCTGTAGAGGTAGCATGCGCATTGATGTAATCAATTTTATCAGGTGTTATTCCTGCATCGGCCAACGCTTTAGAGATGCCCAAAGAAGCACCAAGACCGTCAGGAGGTGTACCTGTTAAATGATAAGCATCAGCAGCCATACCGCCACCTACCATTTCGGCATATATATTCGCACCTCGTGCTATGGCATGTTCATATTCTTCCAGTATCAATGCACCTGCTCCTTCGCCAATCACAAAACCATCTCTATCTTTATCGAAAGGGCGTGAAGCCGTAGCAGGATCATCATTTCTTTTGGACAAGGCATGCGCCGAGTTAAATCCGCCTACTGAAGATTCTGTAATGGCAGCTTCTGATCCGCCGGCAACCATGATCGTTGCTTTTCCCAGACGTATCGTATCAAATGCACTAATTATCGCAGTATTCGAAGAAGCACAGGCAGAAACTGTAGCATAATTTGGCCCGTGAAGTTTATTTCTGATCGAGATTACGCCTGCGGCGATATCAACGATCATCTTTGGAATGAAATAAGGACTGAATCTTGGTGTACCATCTCCTAAATGATATTCCTTCAACTGCTGCTCAAAAGTAGTAATTCCCCCATTTCCGGAAGCCCAGATCACGCCGACTTCATAACGCTCTACTTCGGGCATTTCTTTGAAATCGAGACCCGAATCCTTGATCGCCTGATCACTTGCAGCAATAGCATATTGGGTATACAAATCATACTTTTTTAGCTCCTTCTTGTCTACATAAGCCTCAGCATCAAAATTTTTAACTTCCGCAGCAAAATTAGTTTTGAATTTTGAAGTGTCAAATTTTGTGATCGCGCCTACACCACTTTTACCGGATACGATGCTTTCCCAAAATTCCTTCACTGTATTTCCCACCGGGGTTACAGCACCTAAACCTGTTACTACTACTCTTTTCATATTTACTTCTTACTTTATATCAAAACAAAAGTTGTTCAGAACAGTTGATTTTTGGTCAAATTAATTAAAATTAACCAACTGCCCAGTACTTTCCTGAGCCAAAAATAGATGTTTTTCCGCACTAAAGCTATTCTCAATTCACCCTTATACTTTTTTCACTGATTCTAAGCGGTTTACCTGTCTGTTATTCGTTTAAAATAAAGCAAAAAACAAACAAGACCGGCATCCACCGGTCCTGTTTAATTATTAACTACCTATTTTTGTTTTACTATGAATAGTATCGTCTACTAAACCCTGAAGGCGTAGTTATAATGGTTATTCCCATGTACAAATTAATATTAAATGGGTTATGTCAGGCGACCAATCGGTTGATAACCGGTGAATGTAGTACTGGAAGAAATAAATGAATCTTTGATCGCCTCTTCCCTGACCAGATCAGTACTCAGATACTTTTTATTGCTATCGCTAAATATAGTAACCACCACTGCATGATCGCCAATTCTTTCCCGCAACTTGATGGCCCCGATCACATTTGCGCCTGACGAAATGCCAACAGCCAGTCCTAGTTCTCGTGCTAGTTTTTGCGCCATAATAATGGCGTCCCCATCATTGGCTTGTATCACCTCATCCAATTCATCAAGCTTTACAATTTGCGGAATAAATTCATCAGAGATC
>JAPSHM010000332.1 GCA_031179845.1 Pedobacter sp. | reverse complement strand
TTTGGGGTAACATAGCAAAGCATTGCGGTACCAAACCACCCGATCATCGCTGCACCAATCGCTGAAGTAATGTGATCGTATCCAGGTGCAATATCTGTTGTCAATGGGCCTAAAGTATAAAATGGAGCTTCAGAACAATGTTCCAGCTGTTTTTCCATATTTTCCTTGATGAGGTGCATGGGTACGTGACCAGGACCTTCAATGATGGTCTGCACATCATGTTTCCAGGCAATTTTTGTCAATTCCCCAAGCGTCTCCAGTTCTCCAAACTGAGCTTCATCATTGGCATCAGCAATGCAGCCTGGTCTTAAACCATCGCCTAGCGAGAACGAAACGTCATACGCTTTCATAATCTCACAGATTTCCTCAAAATGAGTATATAGGAAATTCTCTTTGTGATGCGCAAGACACCATTTAGCCATAATGGAACCACCACGGGAAACTATCCCAGTAATCCTTTTGGCGGTCAGTGGTACGTAACGCAGCAGAACACCGGCATGGATGGTAAAATAGTCAACGCCCTGTTCAGCCTGCTCGATCAAAGTATCTCTGAACAGTTCCCAGGTCAGATCTTCCGCTTTTCCATTTACTTTTTCCAGTGCCTGATAAATTGGAACCGTGCCAATAGGAACCGGTGAGTTACGAATGATCCATTCGCGGGTTTCATGAATGTTTTTACCGGTAGAAAGGTCCATTATGGTATCAGCGCCCCATCTGCAGGCCCAAACGGCCTTCTCCACTTCTTCTTCGATCGAAGAGGTGACAGCAGAGTTACCAATATTCGCATTGATCTTAACCAGGAAATTACGGCCAATGATCATCGGTTCAAGTTCCGGATGGTTGATGTTACAAGGGATAACTGCCCGACCGGCGGCTACTTCTGAACGCACAAATTCTGGTGTAATATATCCTTTAGGCGTGTTGGCACCGAAGCTGTGACCGGTATGCTGGTGGCTCATCACTTCATATTGTTTGCCAAGCTGCTCATTCAGCAAGTCTATCCTTTGATTCTCACGAATGGCAATATATTCCATTTCTGCGGTGATAATGCCTTTCTTCGCATAGTGCATTTGCGATACGTTTGCACCTTTTACCGCCTTGTATGGCTTGTTCAGGTGCGAAAACCGCAATACATCCAGCTGAGTATCGGCCAGGCGCTGCTGACCGTAATCAGAACTGATCTGCTCAAGTTGTTCAACATCCAGTCTGTCGGTGATCCATTTTTCTCTCAATCTCGGTAACCCTTGTTTCACGTCAATCTGCGCTTCCGGATCTGTATATGGACCACTGGTATCGTAAATGGTTACAGGTGGGTTCGGTTCTGTTAAACCAAAGCCATTGTGGATTTTGGTATCACTTAATGTGATTTCGCGCATGGCGACTTCAATATCATGTAGTTGTCCTTTTACATAGATCTTACGTGATGCCGGAAATGGCGTACGGCTAATGACTTGCCCGTTAGGGATTTTTTCTACTTTCATCTCTTGTTAAGTTTAGGATTATCCGCCTTGTGTGGCTTTAATGAGCATTACCTGGTCGCCAGACTTTAAAGTGCTGACTGCCCAGTCTGTTTTCGGTACGATGGTTTGGTTGATGGCAACAGCGATTCCCCCGGCACCGTTATCCATGACAAGGGCGAGCATCTGTTCAACAGTGCAGGATTGTTCCAGTTCGTATTTCTTTTCGTTTACAGTTATTTCCATGTTTTAGGATTAAGAAACGATCAGGCACTTAAACGCTGAAAATAGCGGTTAAAGCTGGTGATGGCTTCAGTTAAACACAATTAAAAACTATAGGATTGCCTGTGACAGGAATGGAAAAAGAACAACAAGAGGTTGCTCTTACTTTTCCCTTCGGCAGTACTAACTGCATCAGGTTCAAAGGGTATATCTCAGCGCAAGGCACCCCTAAAGTTTTTTGTAAAGCTATGTTATTTTTTTATGAAACCCAAAAAAGATTTTTTAAATAACCTTCTTCTACACGCTATTTTGGTCATGTTGCAAATTCAGATATAATGCTATATTTGAACATTATGCGCTTTCAAATTAAGTTTATTTTATGAAAAAGAATCAAATTATCGCTCTAGGCCTCTCTTTAATCGTTTTGTATGGCATTATAGAGTATTTGACGAGCGCTTATGAGTTGTTTAAAGACATAGACGATTATTCATCAACATCAATATCATTTGGATTTTATAAGAACTTCTTTATTCACCTTTTCTACATTGCTGCACTTGTCCAATTCTTTCTCAGCAGATATACACGTTCGGGCCTATTAAGAATAGCGCTGCAATATGGTATTTTTTCCTGGATTATATTTTTTCCCATATGGATAGTAGACAATTTAATATTCAATCAGGACGTACCTGACTTCAGCTTGTTCTATGTGATATTGAGTCTTTCTATTACTGGTTTCAAGTGCTTTGCACTTCATTCCCTGGTAAGGAAAAGCATCCCGCTATTAGAACCATTAGGCGATGGTAATCATACGTTTAGTGAAGTAAGAAAGAGAGACAGATTTTTTCATCGTATTTTCGACGTGTCAATCGTTGCACTCGTAGTCTTGCCGGCTTTCGAATATATAGTAAGTTTCATGATTAAAGTTTTGCAAAGCGAAAATGCATTTTCTTACTTTGCCCAAATTTTGTTGCAAAGTGATCGGTCTATGGGTATTTTTATGTGCCTTTTTATAATTACGCTCTATTATTTAACAACAGAAGGGGGCTTTAACACGTCAATAGGCAAAACGATAATGGGCAATATGGTTGTAGATCATACCGGGGCGCATCCTGGTATAGGACAGCGTCTAGGCAGGACGTTCTCCCGACTGATTCCTTTTGAAGCCGTGTCATTTCTATTTGGTTGGAGAGGGTGGCATGATTATTTAACAGATACCTACGTAGTCAAAACAAATAAATCAAAAGAAAATATTTTGGAGCAGCAATTGCCCCTTTCCCTGGCTTCTCAGAAATAAGAATTTTAAACAAGGATTTACTCCGTTCTGACAGTTGTTCCGGAATTAACACCAAATCAATTGTTAGCTTTGCAGCGCAAAATACCGGAATGATCTCTAATACAAAACACCGTTTCTTTTTAAGTCTATTTTTCTTTATGTCGGGATTGAGTTTCTCCACCTGGGCTTCCAGAATTCCGACCATCAAAACTGCTTTCAATTTCAATGAAGCAGAACTAGGAAGTATGTTATTTGCCCTGCCTCTGGGTTCCTTACTTGGGCTACCAATATCCGGCTGGCTGGTTTCGAATTACAACAGCCGGGTTCCTTTAGCTGTTGGTTATGGGTTAAATGCGTTTGCCCTGGCGTTTATTGGCGTTGCCTATAATACGTTTAGCTTGATCACCGCGGTCGTAATCTTTGCATTCACGACCAGGATTTTCAGTATATCGGTAAACACCCAAGCATTAACGCTTCAGAAACAGTTCGACAAAAAGATCATGGGATCTTTTCATGGTTATTGGAGCATGGGCGGAATTGCCGGAATCCTAATTTCTACCCTTGTTTTGGAGCTAGAGGTTTCTTTATCCTATCATTTTACGGTTGTTGCTATCGTCATGCTGATGATCACCCTTTACTCTTTTCAATTTTTGTTGAAGGGCGACCGTTCAGAAACCGGGAATAAATTGATATTAGGGAAGCCGGATCCATATATCTTTTATCTGGGTACAGTAGTTTTTCTCTGCGCAATTTGTGAAGGGGGGATGTTCGACTGGAGCGGTATTTATTTCCAAGACGTTGTCAAAGTTAAGGTTTTTACCTATGGATATTTGATTTTCATGACCTTCATGGCCGCTTCAAGATTTTTGTCTGATCTGATAGTAGCCCGGTTTGGTATGTCAAAAACGTATCTCATGAGTGCCAGTTGCATCATATTAGGAATTGGTCTGGCTGTTCTGTTCCCCTTTTTCTGGACGGCGATGATCGGTTTTTCCCTGGTAGGGTTTGGTACCGCCGCAATTATTCCTATGTCTTATGCCCTGGCAGGCGCTTCAAAAAAATATTCACCAGGAATGGCTATATCTGTAATCGCAACGTATTCGATAACCGGAATGCTGCTTGGTCCGCCGCTCATTGGTTACCTCGCCCATGCGTTCAACCTCAGGGTATCCTTCGTCTTGTTTGCCTTATGTGGCCTTCTTTTGATCCCGATCACCGGGTTGTTCTTTAAACATCAAAAGCTTTCAAATGAAT
>JAPSHM010000067.1 GCA_031179845.1 Pedobacter sp. | reverse complement strand
CTTAGTCGGCGAGTAATAAATGGCTGCATCGAGCAAGGTATAAGCAGGTAAAACGAAATCGCGAATGTAGTACGGCAACTTTGTTCCGCTATACTGTACTCCTGCTCCAAAGCCAACCCCTTTAAGGAGTCTGGTATCCGCAAGATCGTACCTGGTCCATAGGCTTGCGCTATGTTTCGGCGTATTCTGGACCCTTTCGCCAATCAAGTCAGGGTTTAGATCCTGTAGTATGATCGCGTCTACGTAGCTCCATCCCGCATTGAACTGCCAGTTGTCCTTTATAAAACCTGATGCTTCCAGTTCGATACCTCGGCTGCGCTGCGCACCACGTTCTATCAGCAGATTAACATCCACTGGATCATTGGCATTCATTAACAAGTTTTTCTGATTAACCTCAAAAAAGGAAACGTTCAACATTAATGTTCTATTAAGCCATTCTGATTTTGCGCCAACTTCTTTAAGGTCACTTTCCAGCGGCTTGAAGTTTGCGCCCGTCGGTGGTGGAACGATAACTAAACCAGAGGTATTGCTTTGCGGCTGATAGCCCTGAAGAAAAGTTCCATAAATATTGATGTTGGGGGAAACGGTATAGGTAATTCCAACTCTTGGCAATAATTTATGCTGACTTACCTTTTGCTCATTCGCCAATTCATAGTTGTTGTAATTTTCATACCATTCCTGTCGCAGACCAAGTGTTAAAGTCAGATTCTGATATTGAACCTGATCTTGGATATAAATGCCGTTAACCAGATAGTAAGCAGGGGGAATCTCCGTCCTGTTAAAGATATAGTCGCTCAGATTTCGTAGAACGTAGCTTGGATTGGCTAAATTAAAATAGTCGACATTTGGAACTGGCGCGTTTACCCCATTGACCTGCTTAAACAGATACAGGTCTTTATTTGCCGGATCGTAACGTGTGGCAACTGTTCCATCTTTAAGAAGAAATCCCTGCGCAGAATTCTCTCCGCCTCCTCTAAATTTTTGGGTGTTTATCCGGTCATATCCTACAATCAGCTTATGATTTATATTGCCAGTATTCGTATTGATACTGAAGTAAGAACTGAGGTTATCTGTATTCCATCTCTGCTGGCGCTGTATGGCGCGCATTGCAGCTAAGGTTGGGACAGGAGTATTATTTTCGTCCACGCCGAATGCATTAGAAGTCCGATGTTCCAACAGGTCTTCATTCCAGGTTTGCTTCATATAAGCAAGATTGAAAACGATGCTTTTTGTGAAGGCATGCGACAGGTTAGTCATTAGCATGAGATCCTGTGTTTTGAGATAATCATTACTGCCTCCCATATTGAAGGTTATTGGCGTACTGGCAAGGTCAGTCTGACCAGCAACAGCGCCGAAAATTGCTTGTCCCCGGTCCAATCTCGAGTCACTATTGTTCATCACCAACTCTACATTAAGGCTGCTTCGCTCGTTTGGGATATAGGAGAACGAAGGCGAAATGAGGTATGCTTTTTTATACTGCAGATCTCTAAAGCTCTTGCTGTTTTCGTAGCCCACGTTAAGCCGGTACAGCAAGGTTTTTTCCGTATTCATTGGCCCCGTAAAATCGAGTGCAGCCCTTATAGTACTGAAGCTGCCTGATGAGATACTGATCTGTTTGCGGTCTTCAGTGAGCGGTTTTTTTGTAACCATGTTGATGCTGCCGCCCGGGTCAACACTAGAAAAAGTTGCACTTGCAGGCCCCTTAATCACTTCGATCCGTTCCAGATTGCTCGTTAGCGGCTGATTGAAGTAAAACTGCCGGGTTCGCATGCCGTTTATAATTGCTCCTTCTTCATTCTGGCTGATCCCACGGATGGAAAATTGGTTATAGAAACTGCTGGGTGAAACACCAGGAACATTTTTTACAGCTTCGTTCAACGCAAAAGCCTGTCGGTCTTCAATCAATTCTTTAGATACCGAGGATATTGCCTGAGGAATATCCTTATTAAGTGTGGCAGTTTTTGTAGCGGAAAATGAATAATCGCCGTAATATTTTTTGCCGTTGGTTCCGATGACCTCTACTGTTTGAAGTTCCTCATTTGACGGTGAAAGTATTATTGGTTCCAGAAAATTTTCCGCAGCAAAAAACGCTGCATTGTTCCGGTTATAGGGCAGATATCCCACTGCGGTCACGGTGATCGAATAAACAGCCGGCTTTGCTAAAATCAGCCGAAACTTTCCGGAAAGATCACTAGATGTTGATTGTTGCTCTTTTCCGTTTCGAAAGGTAATGGTCGCGTTCTTTACTGGCTGCTGCAATACATCTTTTATTGTCCCACTTACTGTGGTTTGCGCAAACGAATAAATACCATAAAATAATCCCATCAATAAAAGCAAGAAGGCTTTAGATAGGTTGTCCTTATCAATGAATAGCATAAGACAAAAAGGGTTATATGGTTTCTAAATATAATTTTTGAAGATCATTCGCATTGATGTCGCTTGCCAATAGCGTGTGAACTAGCTTACCCTTGCGCATGATCCCAATGTGGGTACCCAGGTTTACGGCGTTGAAAATATCGTGTGTTGCCATAAGAACCGATTTCCCTTGTATAGCGAGGTTCTTTACCAGCCCGGTGAACTCATTCGTAGCTTTAGGGTCGAGACCACTTGTCGGTTCATCCATTAATATCGCAGCAGCATTTTTTGCTAAGGCTATAGCGATGCCCACTTTCTGACGCATGCCTTTACTGAAACCGGACAAGCGTTGATGATGTGCGCTATCCTGAAGACCACAATCAGAAAGGAAGGAAGAAAGCTGTTCCTGGTTGTAACCAAAGCCAGCCAGTCTGCTAAAGTAATCCAGGTTTTCGAGGGCAGACAAATCTCCATACAGCATCACTACTTCAGGGATGTAGGCAAGATGTTTTCGTGCATCCGAATCGCCGGAACTCAATGCCCTGTTATTGACCAGTACTTCACCCGAAGTGGGCTCGGTAAAGCCGAGAAAAAGATTGATGGTCGTCGTCTTTCCGGCACCATTTTGTCCAAGCAGACAAAATATTTCGCCAGGTTTAACCATAAGGTTGAGATTATCCAGTGCTACGTGAGACTGGTAATGTTTCGATAATGATATCGCTTGAAGCATAGAGATAATTATATACAGAAAATTTAGCCGCTTATTAACGGCATCAAATAGATGAGGTGCAAATGGATTAACGGAAGGAGTTAGGCGGTCCTCTGTTTGAAGAGGATAGCATAAAGCCAAAACTGGTGTTCCAAACCGAAGGGAAACCGGCTGGTGCGGTCGACAAAGACTTTAAGCAATAGGATAGCTTTTGCGTCAAAAGGCCGCTGTCTAGCTGATCCTTGATCACTTCACAGACGTTGCATTTCGAAGGAGAAGTGTATTCGTCGTGATCTACGGTATTAAACCGATTCACACCGGAGGTGTCAAAATAACAGGGGTGTTGATGAAGCGCTTCGGTAAGTATTGGCGTCAAATATACCACTAACAGCAAAAGCGCTCCAATAATTGAACGTATCTGATGCATGTATTTTTGTCTGCGATTCATTAATGCAACAAAGTTACATTAAAATGTAGAAAAAGCAATTCTCATTTAACCTATATTTGTGTTATGTCATCACATCATATCGTTAGAGAAAAACAAGAACCCGCACTTTATATACATGAATTGGGTGCATTTAATGAAGAATATCTGGGTCAACTTTTAGAATGGAGCCCAACATTGATTGTTAACAGTACTGAATATGAAAAAGCAATCAGTTTGGGCTTAAAGGTCGATGCGGTTGTAAATTCATCAGGTATTCTAGAGGTTCAGGAGAATACGAAGATCATCGAGCCGAAAGCCGAAGCTTTAGATGCTGTCCTTGACTTTCTAATTGCAGCAAAATACCAGGCAGTTAATGTGATCGATACCAAAGCCAAATTAAGGGAGCTAGGCAGTTACATAGATGAAATTAACATCGTTATTTTTACCGAGACAGAAAAGGCCTATGCCATCAAATCTGGGTTCAAGGTCTGGAAGCCAAAAGGAAGTGTTTTTAAGATCGAAGTCATCTCCTATTTTGAAGCAACTAACCTCAGACAAGAAGAGAGCGGTGATTTCGTTGTTGATACTGACGGATTTGTAGAGTTTAGTTTTACAACCGAGTATTTGTTCATTAGTGAAGTGTTATGATCCTTCTTAGAAATGGCGTAGAAAACGATTTGGACCGCATCCGGGAGATCGCCTATGAAACCTGGCCTAAGGCATATGCCGAAGTCATCAGCGCGGAGCAGATCAGTTATATGCTCGAAAAGATGTATAACAAGGAAGAGCTGCTTTTGCAATTTCAACAAGGCTACACATTTTTAATTGCAGAGGAGAACGAAAAGGCTATTGGCTTTGCGGTTTTTTCCAATATAGATTCAGCACAACATATCTACAAACTTCATAAATTATATGTCCTGCCTGGTTACCACGGTCAGGGTTTAGGCAAACTAATCATCAATGGAGTTCAAGATAAGGTCAGGCAAATTGGGGGAAAGGCACTGGAACTGAACGTGAACCGGACCAACAAAGCAACAGATTTCTATAAAAGGGCAGGCTTTAGTATAAAAGAAGCCGTTGACCTGGATATTGGTAACGGCTTCCTCATGAATGATTATGTCATGCAAAAAGTACTTTAGTTGTGACTTTCTACCAGCCTGGGAATTCTCATTGGCGTATCTGTACCTTTAATAATGCTGATCGCGCTTTTCGCAATGGCCTTGATGGTCGCCAATATATTTTCCGGATCTAAAGTCGCGTATTCATCTTTTACGGTATGATAAAACTGATCGGTATCGATCTGATCCGTACTTATGGTATGAGCAGGCACCCCTAACGCTGCAAGAGTCGCATTGTCGCTTCTGTAAAATAAGTTTTGCCGGATATAAGGGTCTGGATGGAAAGCAAATTCTGTTCCTTCAAGGTTCTTCTGCAATATTTTGCCAAAATCAGATTTGTCGAAACCGGTAATAAAAGCCGTGTTTTTACCAAATTTACTTTCCTTCCCAATCATTTCGATATTGAACATGGCCACAACATCATCCGGATTCAGTTGTTGTGAAAAGTGCTTTGAACCAAAGCCACCAATTTCCTCTGCAGTAAATGCTACAAAAACTAAGGTACGTTCATTGTTGTTCAATGCCTTATAATATTTTGCCAAAGCGATCATTGCGGTCACACCAGACGCGTCGTCATCAGCACCGTTCGCAATGCTGTCCTGGGCATCACCTTTTACAATTCCAAGGTGATCATAATGCCCTGAAAAAACAACCAACTCCTTTGCCTGGGATTTACCGGGAATGATCCCCACAACGTTAAAAAGCGGTTTGCCGTCTTTCTCGAAGGACTGTCTGAATTCACTTTCTCCGGCTAAGGGCAGCAAACCTATGCTTTCAAATTCAGACTCAATGAATTTTGCCGCCCTGTCAATACCGGGGCTGAAAGAAGCACGCCCCTCCATTTCATCGCTGCTGAGTGTTTTGATCAGTCGGTCGACGTAAGTTCTGGTGATGACCTTGTTGATGTCCTGCGCCCAGCTCATCTGCGTAAAAAGCAGCACTATTAAGGTGTATATAGTTTTTTTCATAATTGGTACAATTTGTTTTTTCTTCGGTCGATCTCGGTACTCACCCGCGTGTCGTGTACACCGTCAATTGCAGCAATTTCAAAGTCCTTGTCCTTATCTGTCTCGTAGATCTGGCTCGTTTCCAAATTTTCCACAGATCTGTCGTAGGGCCCTTTACTGCTCATCAATTTTACGAAAACTGGCAGACATTCAAAGAATATAAATAACAAACCTATAAATGTTACGGCCAAAGCGGTGCTGTTGTCCCTCGTCCCATCCCGGTTGAAGCTGAGCTGGCCCAAAGCCCAATTACGGTCTGCAAACCCCGCAATATTTGCAAGACTGTCCAGCTGTTTGCCTGTATACAGTTTTTCCGTCAATAGCCCATCAAATTGCTTTCTGTCCGCTACAAATTTTTCAAGTGTGCGAACAATTCCGTTTAAGATGTCCAGTTCCTGTTCCCGTAGTTTGAGTTCGGCTTCCTTTCGCTTGGCGTATGGGCCATAACCCATCATCCCGGATGTTTCGTTGGTTTTATTTCCAAAGATTTCGAAATTAAGTTTTTGCCGGTCTGCTTTGATCCCGCTACCCAGGGAATCGCGCTGAATTTTGGCCTCAGTTAGCTTGCCCATCTCTATAGCGTACTTATTTTCGAACGCAGCATTCAATGTATCAATATTCGACCGTTGATTGTTCAGGTAACTTACTTTCAGCCGTTCCTTGATCTCCTTGTCAAATATCTTAAGTTCGAGGGGGCGGGAAATGACAATGCCGATCATGATGGCAAGCAAGATCCTTGGAGTAGCCTGGAGGATTTGTTTGTTTGCACTCGCGCTTTTGTTGATGCTCGACACAATGTACCGGTCCATGTTAAAAATAGCGAGGCCCCATATCAAACCAAAGAACAAAGCAAAAAATACAGCCCCTGGATCACCTTTAAATACAAAATACATGGCGTATCCTCCAGACAAAGCCGCAAACAACCCGGTGAAGAAAATTGTCGCACCAATGCCTATAAATTTATTGTGCTCCGTGGGGTGCTTCTCTAATGTTGAGATATGTGCACCTGAGCAAAACCAGAAAAAACGGGATACAGCATCCATCTTGTGAAAAAGTATAAGTTAGTAAAGATCAACTATTAAACGCCCGGGCTATTAAGTTGTTACAGCTTTTTTTTACCTATTTCCACATTTTTGTAATATTTCAGCTTCCCTTTTTGATTACTACCACAGATTTATCTAAGTTTGAAAAAATTGAATGACATGATAAAAGAGATAACCGTTCAGGAACTGAAAGAAAAGATTGACAATAACGAGGATTTTCAATTGATCGACGTGAGGGAGACATTCGAGTATGAGGCTTCTAACCTTAATGGTTTGAACATCCCTTTGGGTGGAATTTTGATCGAATCGGATCAAGTTGCACAGGATAAACCAGTAATCATTCATTGCAGAAGCGGTAAAAGAAGCGCAGCGGCGGTGATGCAATTGGAACAGCAATTTGGCTTCTCCAACTTATATAATTTAGAAGGCGGCATTCTTGCATGGAAAGAGGCGTTTGATCCGAATATGCCTGTTTATTAGAATGGGAAAGAAGATCGCATTAAATGTTTTTTACAACCTCGGTATCATTGTTTCCATTTTTGGAATCATCTGGGGATACAACAACGCCAAGTATTTGGCCATACCCTTATTTGTTATTACCGCTGCACTTTTTGTTTATTTAAAGCTTCAGTTGGTGAGGGAAATGCGGAATAACCTTAAAAACAAGAAGTAAAAATAGCAGGGTCTATCCCTTCTAATCCTAGTCCGGATTCCCTGTTGAGCTGATATTTTCCTTCCTGTAATCTTGGTGCAGTAAATGGGTTGTTACTAGTTAGCCAGGGCCCGTCAAGGTCCGACCAATCGCACAAAGGCGCTAAAGCCATACCTGCCTGCGTGGCGCAGGAGGTTTCACTCATGCAGCCAATCATAACCTTCATGCCAAGCGACCTGGCTTTAAGGATCATCTGATTTGCCTCATACATACCTCCGCTCTTCATGAGCTTAATATTAATCCCATGATAGGCACCTTTTAACCTGTCAATATCTGCCAGGCGTTGTACAGCCTCATCGGCCAATATTGGAATGGGACTGCGACCGGTAAGCCAGGCATTACCCTCAAGGTCCGCTTTGTCCATCGGCTGCTCTATCAATTGTACCCCCTGGTCATGAAGCCAATAGATCATTTCTATCGCCTGCCGTTTATCTTTCCATCCTTGGTTGGCATCCACATAGAGTGGTAAGTCACTCGCGCTTCTAATCGTGTTGATCAGCGCCTTGTCGTTGTCCCCGCCAAGCTTGATTTTTAAGACTTTGAAGCCCGCGGCATCCACAATTTTTTCCCGTGTCACCTCCGGGCGATCCATGCCAATGGTATAGGAGGTGACTGGCATTTTCAAAGGATCGGCCTTGTAGAGCTCATAACAAGGTTTGTTCAGCAACTTTCCATTGAGGTCATTCAATGCGATATCAATTGCAGCTTTAACGGCCGGGTTACCTTTCTCTATACTATCCAGATACGTGATCATCTCTCCGAAATTGAATGGTTGCACGAAGCGCTTCCAGTCAACCCGCTTTAAAAACGCAACGGCTGTCTCCGCACGCTCGCCCAGGTAAGGCACCATCGAAGCTTCACCATACGCTTCAACCCCTTCATACGTAAGCCTGATCAATATCACTGGAGTGGATGTTCTGGTGTAGCCGGCTATAGCAAAGGGGTGTTTTAATTCGAGGGAATAAACCGTATAAGCGATTTTCATAATTAAAAAAGCAATTGGAGCAAGGTCATCATAACTTCATATTAGCTTGAAAACAGTTGTAAACGAATGAAAAAAAGTAACGCAAAAGCGAATGTAAAAATAATATACCTAATATTGCGCCTAGTATGAGTAGCACAATATATCAGCCTTTTAAAAACTTCGATTTCAAGTTCAGAAACTGCTTTTTGAGCGGAGATACTTTTAAGTCGCCGGTTGAAGAAATCACCATATTACCGTCATGGTTACTAAAGGTAGCAAACTTTAGTGGAGATGAACAAATCAAATTGCTTGATGAAAGTGTTCGATCTTACAACACTTTAAAAGTTCCTTGTAACTCAGAAGTTCTGGCCCTTTTCGTCCAGCCATTGGAAGAAAAGATTGCTGCTGCTTTCGAAAAAGGTTACGAGGGAGTATCCCAATTAGATGAGGCAGACCTCTTCAAATGGATCGGAAAATTCCTATACAGTCTTATCTATATCGAGATGAACGCGGCTGTTCGTTTGCAACAGTTGAGTGAAGATGGATTAAATATGTCTCAGGGCCTGATGCACAAATTTGGGAACCTGCATACGATGATCCAAAGCATCTACCAGGACGTCGTGTTTGAAGATTTCAGCCCCTGGTCGATCATCGTAGTGCCTCTTGAAGATCAAGAGACCGCATTCAGTTTTAGAGACGAGATCAACACCCTCACTTTCTCATTGAAGTTGAAAGACTTTGGTATTATTGCCTGTTTGCAGGACAATGGCACCAATAAGAGATATCATGAGGAATTGCTACAGCAAATTGCTGAGAAGCCATTGTCTGCACAACAATTTGAAGAGCTTTGCGCACGATTCTTTTATTCAGCTTACCTATTCAATCGTTTGCCGGAATATACCATTATGCCTGTAGAAGGATCAATTTATATTGATGCCATGCCGCTTAAAGGAACGACAAACAAACCTTTGTTTGATCAATGGCAACATAAAACTTACGCCCAGGTTTTGCAGGACTTCTGGAAACCATGGGGGCATACCTTATTTGAGATCATCAAAGATCCATTGCATCCCATCAGTTATTTCCAACCGGCATCTTTGCCTGAAATCAGTTAGCCAATCTTAGTCAGGATTTGTCCCAAAAAATGTGGGATCGTACCCGGCACGATCAATACCGTTACAATCATTCCCGCCAGGGCGCCGAAAAAATGCGCATCATGATTGATATTGTCCCTGGACTGCTTAGAAGCATATACGCAATACACAAGGTACAAGGGGCCGAAGATAATTGCCCAGATCGGAATTGGGATTGGGAATATCATCATCGATGAAAAGGGTTGAAATAAGATGAAGCTGAATAAAACTGCACTGATCGCCCCGGAAGCACCTAAGCTATTGTACCACATGTCATTCTTGTGCTTAATTACCGAGGGGATGTCGCTTAAAATCAAACCAAAGAAATAAATCGCTGCAAATTGCCAGGAACCAACCATCGCTTCCAACTGAAATGCAAAGAAATAAAAGGTCATCATGTTAAAGATCAGGTGCATCCAATCGGCATGAATTAAACCACTAGTGATTAGGGTATATATTTTATGTTTACGCGACACGCTGTAAGGATGTAGCATAAACCTGCCGTACAACCCGGTGTCATTAAATGCATAAATACTGGTGATGATGGTAAATAGAAAAATGATCGAGGCAACAGGGGTTTGGGTTAAATATTCCATAATGTGATTTCCGCTTAATATAGTGTTTTTGAAGACAATCCAACAGTTCCGAAATGGTATTTCAGGCCAATTGAAAAGTAGGTATAAATGTCTGGGTAACTAGCACCAAATTTAATGGGTGGGTTTTCGTAGCCATCAAGTCCTTCCCCAACAGTGACATTCGCCTGGTAATTGATATTAAGTCCATATTTGGCGTATCCGTAGCGGTCCATATAGTTGAACGTGATACCCAGATTTAATGGGAAGAACAGGTCCTTAGAAGCATCTTTGCCACCAAAAACATAGCCTGACCCATCGGGCTTGTCTCTCACCACATACCGCATCTTATTCATCAATACACCTACTCCTGTGCCAGCATATAAGCCCTTTATTGCATTCGCAAAACTGCTGCGCTGGTAGTCGATAAATGAACCCAGGTAGACCTTACCGTTGACGTTAATCGCTTTGTAGCTGTTGATAAATTGACGTTGATGGGGATCTGTATAAACATCTCCGCCGTTGATCTCGCCCATTTGGCCCTCTATTCCCAAACTTAGGAAAGGGGTAAAGTAATAATCGAATGCTCCATAACCGGCTAAGCCGAAATCATGTTTGGCAACATCCGCGAAGGATTGTGTGATGCCAAGCCCTCCGCCGATTGTCATCTTATGGAAATTGGTTTGCGCGCTCGCGTTAAACCAAAGTAATAGTGCTGATAAAGAGGCTAAAATAGGTTTCAAAGGGATCTTGTTTTAGAATGTGGTCAAAACTATAAACTTTATATAACTTTGGTGTTTTTATAAGATTATGCTAAAATATATAAATAAAAACAAATCCCTTCAAAACAGGTTCATAAAATATGTGCAGATCGATACTCAGGCCGATCCGCTTTCTTCAACAAGTCCTTCATCGATCAAACAATTGGATCTTGGAAAGGTGCTCGTATCGGAACTGCTGGAGTTGGGCATAACAGATGCACACCTGGATGAATATGGCTATGTTTACGCAACCATCCCCTCCAACACGACTAAGAAAGTACCTGTAATTTGTTTTTGTTCACACATGGATACTTCACCAGACTGTAGCGGATACCAGGTGAAGCCTATCGTTCACCAAAACTATCAGGGCGAAGACCTTATTTTACCAGACGATCATTCTGTTGTGCTAAGGATGAAAGAACATCCTGATCTGAAAGCACAGATTGGCAATGACATCATCACTGCAAGCGGCACAACTTTGCTTGGAGCTGATAATAAAGCCGGACTTGCAGAGATCATGGAAGCCGCAGGCTTTTTGATGCAGCATCCTGAACTTAAACACGGGACAATTAAAATACTCTTCACACCTGACGAAGAAATCGGCCGTGGCGTTGACAAGGTAGACCTGGAAAAGTTGGGCGCCGACTTCGCCTATACTGTTGACGGGGAAACCCTTGGCTCTATTGAAGACGAAACCTTTTCTGCCGATGGTGCGGTGTTGACGATCAAAGGACAAAGTGCTCATCCGGGATTTGCAAAAGGAAAAATGGAAAGTGCAATTAAGATCCTGTCTGACGTGATCAGCTCTTTGCCTGCCGACTGCCTCTCACCTGAGTCGACTGATTCCAAAGAGGGTTTCATTCATCCGGTCAGCATCAGCGGAAGTGTTGAACAAGCCGAAGGCCGCTTCATTCTTCGTGCATTTAACGATGAAGAGCTGACCGCAAACGGCGAATTGTTAGATGCAACCGTACAAAATATAATTGAAGATTTTCCAAACTCAACTTATGAACTGGAGATCTTCGAGCAATACCGAAATATGAAGCAGGTCTTGGATCAGTACCCTAAGGTGATCCAATATGGGATTGAAGCCATAAAACGTACTGGAATTGTGCCTAAAAAACAAAGTATCAGAGGTGGTACAGATGGCTCCCGCTTATCATTTATGGGCCTGCCATGTCCAAATATCTTTGCAGGCGAACATGCATTCCACGGCAAACAGGAATGGGCTTCAGTACAGGATATGGAGAAAGCGGTGGAAACAATCGTAAACATCGCTGCAATCTGGGAAGAAAACGCTTAGCAGCCCAAAAAATCTAATCTATCTAGCCAGCGTCAGCCTGGCTAGATATTGATCTGAATCATCTTCAAATAAGATCTCCGCATTCCAGCCTGCTGTTTTCGCTATATTCATTAACGTTTTTTGGTCAACATACACCCATTTAAACCAGTTGCCCTTAGTACTTTTATACTCGTATCTAAAACTAACTTCACCAAAGTATCCGTTTTCAGGAAATGGGATTTCCAGGTAGAGGTAGGAAAGGTCTGAACTGTCAAAAACCAACTGACCATCATTATTGATTAAATTTTTTGCGGAGCTTAAAAATGACTCCAAACCAGGAAGTGAGCCAGTTAAACCGATACCATTCATCATGAACAGAAGGGTGTCGTATTTTTCTTCACCTTCAGGGATTTTAAATTGCAGGATATTCCCCTCTATTGCTTGTTTCAAACCACGTTGTTTCATGATTTCGACAGCAGCTGCAGAAATATCCATTCCGGTGATATCAAGTCCTCTTTTTTGAAGGATCAGCGCATGGCTTCCCACTCCTGCACCAACATCCAGGGTTTTCCCCCGACAAAGATCCAGGGCTTTAAGTTCCAGTTCGGGCATGTCCTTCTCATTCCTGAAGTAGAGGTCGACAGGCATTTCCTCTGGTTCATCGTATGAATTATGTACCCAAAGCGTCTCGGCCGGAGGTTTCATAAACTGATCTTTCAAGGCTTCTCCAAAAACATCCATTCGACAAAACTAGGAAAATTATGTCTTTGAAAGCTCGAATTCCTGATGATATTCGGGAATTGTTACGCGCTTAAATCCTGCCTTCCTCACCTTGTCGGCGAAAACCTGCTGTACATCATAATCCCCATGAACAAGGAATAATTGTTTAACTTTTGCAGGATCCTGCCCGGAGAGAAATTGCAAAAGATCTTCATAATCACCATGCGCACTCATCGATTTGATGGATTGAATCTCAGCGATGACATCATAATCCTGTCCGAAAAGCCAAACCCGTTTTTGTCCGCCAATTAACCGGCCAGCTAATGAGCCCGGGCTCGCATATCCTACCATAAGTATGGTGTTTTTCTGGTCGCTGATGTTATTCTTAATGTGGTGCCTTACCCTGCCCCCTTCCGCCATTCCAGAAGATGAAATGATGACACATGGCTGCGGATCGTGATTTAAGGCTTTAGACTCTTCTACACTTTCTATGAATTTAAGCCCCTTGAATCCAAAAATATCCTGATCGATCTTCAATATTTCCTTTACACCATTATTATACACATCTGGATGTTTTCTCAGAACCTCCGTTGCTTTCAAAGAAAGTGGACTGTCTACATAATAGGGGATGTCAGGAAGCCTGCCCCCTAATTCCAGCGCATTTAAAGCAAACAACAACTCTTGAGTACGACCTACACTAAACGCAGGAATGACAACTTTGCCGCCTTTTTCTAAGCAGGTGTTTTTGATGACTTCAAAGAGCATGTCCTCAATAGGTTCAAGATCGATGTGTAGAGAGTCGCCATAAGTGGATTCCATGATAATGTAATCCGCTTGAGGAAAGGCCTGCGGACTTTTTAATAAAAGGTCTCCATAGCGCCCAATGTCGCCACTGAAAGTGAGCCGGCTTAAAGTATTTTCTTCCAGGATCTGCAAATGAACCGCGGCACTGCCGATGATGTGCCCGGCATCCGTGAAACATACTTTTATATCGGGATCGATCTCGTAATCTTCGTCATATGGGATGGTTTTAAACTGCTGAAGTGTTTGTTTGACATCTTCATCCGTGTAAAGTGGCATCTCCTGATCTTCAACCAGCTTAATTCTTTTGTTCGCATACTCGGCATCCTGCATCTGGATCTTGGCAGAATCAAGCAAGAGTATTTCTGCGAGGTCTCTGGTGGCAGGTGTACAAAAAATTGGACCACTGAAACCTTCCGCTACCAAACGTGGCAGTAAGCCGCAATGGTCAATGTGGGCATGAGACAATATGAGGTAGGTAACCGATGCAGGATTAAACCCGAATGATTCGTTCAGTCCATCTGTAATATCACCCATGCCCTGGAACAACCCGCAGTCTAACAGTATTTGGGTTCCATTATTTAAACTAACCAGGTGTTTACTGCCAGTAACGGCCCGGGCCGCGCCATGAAAAGCTATCTTCATGTATCCAGACTATGCTTTTGCGTTCGCTATCGTATCCTTGATCTGGTCGGTCACATCTGCTAATTTATCTTTTGATAATTCCAGCAAATCAGAAAACCACTCAGACATCTTATCTTTCATTTCGCCTGATCTATCATTGGATAAGATCAAAGCCACTGCTGCACCTAGGGCGGCACCAGCCAATACACCTGCAATAATTTTAGTTTCCTTTTTCATATTGATTTGTTTATGAGTGTAAAAATGCATGCGCATCAAGTGCATACCTGATTTTACAAACAAAAATGAGGCCGAATAGTTCAAGTCCCAGGAATTGTTAACAGGCGAATTTTGATCGATCTGAATACCTAAAAGAAAGGACAAGCGTACAGAAATTAGGAGAACACCGGAAAAAGGAACAGGGACGCTCTTACGATGCGTCCCTGTTATAAAGATGGCTGATCCACCACAGATCAACCTAAACCAAACAAACTGCAACTATAACGGATGACAATCAAAAAAAGTTTGACAGGAAAAAAAAATAAACAAAATTATGACAATACAGCTATTTTGTTTAGGTGATCTGCTTGCATCTTTCTTCCTTAGTGAAGCAGCGGAAGTGCTAACTCCCTCATTATATAAAAAATATCATTCCAATACTTTGGCAATTAAATATTTCTGTCTATCTTTGCAGTCCCTAAAATTCCAGGGAAAGAAATAATTGTTAAACAAATTAAATACAAGCAAGTGAATACGTTAAGTTACAAAACTGTCTCTGCCAATGCAAAAACTGTTAACAAACAGTGGGTTGTTGTGGATGCTGAAGGCGAGATTTTGGGGCGCTTGTCATCGAAGATCGCAATGATCATCCGTGGTAAAAACAAGCCTGAGTACACCCCACACGTAGACTGCGGTGATAACGTTATCGTTATTAATGCAGACAAGATCAAGTTGACCGGAAATAAAATGAACGATAAAGTTTATATTTCCTACACTGGTTATCCAGGTGGTCAGCGTTTCATTTCTCCAAAAGAGTTAATGGCGAAACATCCTAAACGTGTTATTGAAAAGGCAGTACGAGGAATGTTACCTAAAACAAAATTAGGTGCAAAATTGTACACAAATCTTTTTGTTTATGCAGGTGCTGAGCATCCGCATGCAGCCCAATCTCCAACAACCATCAAACTTTAATTTAGGAAGAAATGTCAGTTACTAACACTTCAGGAAGAAGAAAAACTGCAGTTGCTCGCATCTATTTAAAAGAAGGCAACGGCACAATTACCGTAAACGGTAAAGATCACAAAGTATATTTCCCAACATTGCCTTTACAATACATCGTTAACCAATCATTCGAAGTTTCAGAATTGACTGGTCAGTATGATGTAAATGTAAATGTAGCCGGTGGTGGCGTAAAAGGCCAGGCAGAAGCTGTTCGTTTAGCTATTGCTAAAGCTATTGTTGAATTAGATGCTGAGAAGAAACCAGCATTGCGCGCTAAAGGGTTAATGACCCGTGATATGCGTATGGTTGAGCGTAAAAAACCA
>JAPSHM010000331.1:305-4260 GCA_031179845.1 Pedobacter sp. | reverse complement strand
TGGACATAACCCGCAAGCACATCTATCGCATCTGTTTTTCCTATGGCA
Source organism: Pedobacter sp. (assembly GCA_031179845.1). GTDB lineage: Bacteria > Bacteroidota > Bacteroidia > Sphingobacteriales > Sphingobacteriaceae > Pedobacter. The sequence continues at coordinate 4,212 of JAPSHM010000331.1, read as the reverse complement.
TACTTTCCCTGGTAATAAACTTTCTGATTATTGAATGCTGTATTGTAGCGATAACCATTGCCAGCTTCTTGTCCCGCCGAAAACAAATGGCTTGATTTAGCTAACGCCAGACTTCTGCTTGCCCGAATTCCGTAGTTATGATATTTATTTCCAGATGCATGTTCGTTGAAACTGCTTCCGGCAAACACATTTGCCGATACTCCCGTCTGCTTAGGATTGCGGGTGACAATATTAATGGCACCGGTTAATGCATTAAGGCCGTAGATTCTTGACGCTGATCCACGGAGTACTTCAATATGATCGATGTCGTCAACATTGATCGGAAGGTTCATCATATGATGTCCCGTTTGCGGGTCTGAAACTTTGATCCCATTAATTAAGACCAGAGATTGGTCGAACGTCCCACCATCAATACTGATGTCAGCCTGAAGCCCCCCCGGTCCGCGTTGGCGTACATCAATCCCGGAAACATAGCTCAACAACTCGCTGACTGATCTGACCGGAAGTGTCTTAATCTTCTTGCTATCTATAATCCAGATATTTCTGTTTTGCTTTGAAAAGGGCAACTGCATCCTGTTTTCCGCCACCACTACTTCATTCAGCTTATGAATTGAGTCTATTTTTTTTTCTGCCAACGATTGCTGGCCAAAAGTTGAATTGGTCGTAAATAAGGAAAGGACTGAGCAGAGCGCTACGGGAATAGCAATAGGTTTCAAAGACATCTAAGTTAATTTCGAGCGGCAAATATAAGACCTGCCAGGTATTTGCCGCTATAAAATTATCGAATTTGTTAGCCCGTTCCCGTCAATACAATGCGAAATCAATAAAGGCCAATCTCACTTAGTGCAATGCATACCGGTGCATAAATGCGTATCCTGACCTTATCCGCCGTCACTTTCTCAGAAAGGCGAATGATCCGGTTTGCACCAATGCTGGTGACTTTTGCAATCTGCTGCCAACCGTTTGCTTTGAAAACTTCCACCCCTACGCTATCTATTCTTTGGCCCAACTTGATATTCTCGCGTAGCCTAACTATCGAAAAAGCTACAGGCTGGTCAAACGAAAGGTCAGCCGTTGCCTCATGCACTGTATCATCGGTTGCCCAATAACTATATCTATCTGAATCAAGTAAATTCGCGGCACCGAATAAAGCATGCTCTTTTCCACGCACGTTTGAAAGGTCGATCTTTGCATGGCTGGCCAGGTTATTGGCAAATACCTGCTTGATATACTTTCCAAATTTCGCCAAAGTATCCACATCATTCTGATGCAACTTCCCTTCTGTAGTTGGCGAAAGTCCTAGATCAAGCGCACCCCCTCTTCCTACGGAACTGCAATAGATATGAAATAGCTGTGCTACTGATTTCACTTTATCGTCTTCTTCCTTATGGTAGAACCAACCCGGTCTGAGGGCAACATCGGCTTCAAACGGAATCCAATTTTTACCACCTCTGGTTCCGGTACCCAGATTAGCTTCGTCCATAAAACCAGGCATAGCAGGTTTTCCGTCTTTACCTTTTATGTCGATGGTCGACCAGCTGGTTTCTGGTGCTAGACCTTTTTCATTACCCAACCAGCGAACATCAGGACCAATATCACTAAAGATCACTGCATTTGGTTGCATTTTACGGGTGATGTTCTGCCAGGTAGTGTTCCAGTCGTAATACTTAGACTGATCTACTCTGCGCTGTTCTTTCTTTCCACCATAATATCCGTCCCCTCCATTCGCACCATCATGCCAACTAATAAATAGTTCGCCATATCCACTGTACAATTCTCTTAGCTGTTTTCTATAAGACTCCACATAGGCAGGCGTACCATAAAGTGGATTGTTTCGGTCCCAGGGCGAACAATAAACGCCAAATTTCATTCCCTTTTGCTTCGCCGCTAGTTGAAATTCCTTTACCATATCGCCTTTGCCTTTTTTCCAACCACTTTTACTGATGTTATAATCCGAAGTTTTCGTAGGCCAGAGTGCAAAACCATCGTGGTGTTTCGCAACCGCAACGATCCCTTTAAATCCACCTGCCTGAGCAGCCTCTACAATTTGTAAAGCATCGAATTTTTTTGGATTAAAAATCGATGGATTGGCATCACCATACCCCCATTCTTTATTTTGGAAGGTTGTAGGTGTAAAATGCACGAGGGAGTACATTTCAGTTTCATGCCATTTCAACTGGCGTGCTGATGGAGTAGCCCCGTAAGGTTTAGGTGGTTCGGTCTGGGCTGTTACAGCCAAAGCAGTGGACAGGCTAAAAGCAAATAGGAATAAACTCTTCATTATACAAATCTTAATTACAGGCTAATATAACGTTTCAGCGCCATTTATGGAGATCGTTGGACCTCAAAACAAGTAATTTCGACGTTGCGGGTTGGCCAGGCACTTGTTATTCAACGACCATTATGCAGATGTTAAACGGCTCTTATATGGATGTTAAACGGGAAAGTCTGTATAATATCCGTATAAGAGCCGGTCAGCGACCTGTTTCAAACCAACCACTTTTTACCTCCAGGCTTTCACTTTATGCAACGTATTGTTATCTTTAAAGTATGAAACCAAACCTAAACACAACCCTTATGACTGTTTTGCTTGTATTGAGTATTCAGTCGTCATTTGCGCAAACAAAAGCGCTATTTAATGGTAAAGACCTAAATGGCTGGCATAGCGATGTTCCGGAGAAAGATAAAAATCCAGATATAGCGCCATCATTCCTCGTGCGCAATGGCATGCTGGTAAGCCTGGGTACTCCTGGTGGACATTTAATCACTGACGGCGTCTACCAAAATTACCGGTTAGCGATCCGGTATCGCTTTACATCAAAACCTGGAAACTGCGGGGTGTTGGTACATGTTTCGACTCCAAGGGCGCTTTATGGTATGTTCCCAAAATCAATTGAAGTTCAGATGATGCATGAAAACGCGGGTGATTTTTGGTGTATTGAAGAAGACATTACCGTAATTGACATGGAAGCCAGACGGGGTCCAAAAGCGAATTGGGGCATAAATGGCGACAAGCTGCGCCGGATCAAAAAGCTAGATGCCAGCCAGGAAAAACCCTTGGGTGAATGGAATAGAATGGTGATTGAATGTCTGGATGACCAGGTAAAAGTTTGGGTAAATGGTACCCTCGCAAATTTTGGCACCAACAGCACTGCCAAAAGCGGGCAAATCGCCTTGCAGGCAGAGGGAGCGGAAGTAGAGTTTAAAGAGGTGTTCATTCAGCCGATTAAAAAGCTAAGTAAAGACTAAAGCATTTTATCATTCGTTTTAAACAGTAAGATACGAAATCTATTTACCTATCAATTTTTGTAATATGACGACCGATTCTAAAGCAGAAAAAAAAGCTGCATTTCTTAAATGGATTAAAAAAATTGGGATATGGGGATTTTTATTTTTTCTTGTAAAGGGACTTATATGGCTTGCGTTAGGGTACTGGGTGCTGAAATAGCGCTTTTTTGGGATAGCACATTTTAAATAATGAAACCAGAGACAAATATTATTTTGAATTTCAATAATTTACATTACCTTTGTTAAATATTTAAATAATAATACAATGCAACAAGGAACAGTAAAATTTTTCAATGAAACTAAAGGTTTTGGATTTATAGTACCAGCAAATGGTGATGCCGAAATTTTTGTTCATTCTTCTGGCTTAATAGATAGTATTCGTGAGAATGATTCTGTAAGCTACGACATCGAGCAAGGTAAAAAAGGCTTGAACGCAATTAATGTTAAGATTAGCTAATCAAAATATTTATAAATTGTTAAAAACATCCACCCTAACAGGTGGATGTTTTTTTTTGCCTGTATAGGTAAAACTTTAGTCTATCCAGATTGTTTATCCTCTATAAATCTTTAAAAGCATGGGACTATTAAAAACAGCATTAATAGGTGCCGCAGTGTACGG
>JAPSHM010000331.1:0-295 GCA_031179845.1 Pedobacter sp. | reverse complement strand
ACATTAACGGGCGTTCTATGGTAGACGATATCAAAGAAAAAGCACCTGGGTGGATGGAAAAAATCAAAAACATGAAAAGGGAATTCCAGGTAAACATGGATCGCCAACGGCATTAGGTTAATAAACGTGCTGCTGTTTCATAAAATCCAGTTCTTCTTTAGTAATATGTTCATCATCAATTGCTGGAGCCGAGGCGATTTTAGCAACTCTTAACTCATCCATAATGTCTACAAAATTTTTGTAGCTGGCCGCTGCTGTAGGCTTAATAATCACAAATAACGACCTTTCAGGATGG
>JAPSHM010000330.1 GCA_031179845.1 Pedobacter sp. | reverse complement strand
TGCCAAAAAAATATCGTTGTGCTCAGATCCTCTCATTTCACTTCCACTAAATCCGGATCCGTACTCAAAACCATGGACCGCATTGATGCTTAGCATAGCTTTCCCCAAATCCGCATGCAGTTTATCAAATACCGGTTCACCTAAGCCAACCGGGCAGTTTTTGATGATGCACCTTACCTTCCCACCTACCGTATCACCATCTTTTCGGATTTGGTCAATAAAATCAATCATTTGGTGGGCAGTTGCTGGATCTGCGCAGCGAACAATGTTGTCTTCCCTGATTGCAAGCAATGCGTTCACATCATCGTGAGCTAAGTTGGGCGCATTGATCTGACCTACCGCAGAAACATGTGCAAATATTTCAATTCCATAATGTTTTAGCAGCATTTTGGCAACTGCGCCTGCGGCTACCCGCGCTGCAGTTTCCCTGGCCGAGGAACGTCCGCCTCCACGGTGATCACGGATGCCATATTTAGCATCATAGGTATAATCAGCATGAGAAGGGCGATAAACATTAGTGTTGTGACTATAGTCTTTGCTCCGCTGATCTTCATTAGGAATAAGCATCGCGATCGGTGTTCCGGTACTTTTGCCCTCAAATATTCCTGATAAGATCTGCACAGTGTCGCTCTCCTTACGTTGTGTGGTGATCTTAGACTGGCCAGGCCTGCGTTTATCTAACTCAGACTGAATGAATTCCAGGTCGATCGGTAATTGTGCCGGACAACCATCTAAAATGACTCCGATGGCTACTCCATGTGATTCGCCAAAGGTGCTGATGCGGAATAACTGACCAAATGTATTGCCTGCCATATTAATTTACGATTTTGGTTTAGATTTTAAATGTAACATTTAGTACCTGATATTTGATGCTAAACTTCTCTGACTGTAAAGCCTGCTTTTTCGAGATCTTTCCAGAAATCAGGATATGATTTCTCTACCACCTGATAGTCCTCCATTTCAACTTCATCAATAAACAGGCTTAAGGGTGCAAAAGCCATGGCCATCCGGTGGTCATCATAAGTGTTGAAACAAGCTTTTTTCGGGAAACTCAGCTGATCGCAATTTAAGGTATATACTTCATTCTCCTCGATAAGTAAAACACCAATCTTAGCAAGTTCCTGCTGTAGCGCTAACACCCTGTTGGTCTCTTTAATTTTTAGGGTTTCTAATCCTGTAAAAGAAAGGTTAAGGCCCTTTGCAGCAGCGCATACGATAATGGTTTGCGCAAGATCAGGGCAATTCTTAAGGTTTAACGTCTCAGTTATATTAACAGAAGTGCCTGATTTTAAAGCGATGCCATTAGGCGTAATGGACGTACGTACCCCAAATGGGATCATAATCTCATTTATCTTACTATCGCCCTGTAAACTTTTCTCTTTTAAATGAGGTAAGGATATATTGGCCTGGTCTGCTAGAGCCACTATGCTGTACCAATAAGAGGCTGCACTCCAATCAGGTTCCACTGTTAAATTAGCGGATGTGAACGACTGGTGTTCTATATGAATGGTTTGGTTATCCCATTGATGTTCAATTCCTGCTTCCTTAAGCATGCTCAACGTCATCTCCAGGTAGGGTCTTGAAGTAAGTTCGCCCACTATTTCCAAAGAAAGACCTAATGGTAGAGTAGGAGCGATCATTAAAAGCGCAGAAAGATACTGGCTGCTAATGTCTCCCTGAATTTTAACTACCTTGTTAATCTGTTTAAAACCATTATTGATATTAAGTGGAGGGTAACCTTCCTGGCCTGTATATTGAATAGCTGCACCCAGTTGCTGAAGGGCTTCAACCAGCAACTTTATTGGGCGCTCTTTCATCCTCCCTGACCCGGTAAGGTGGAACATGCCATTTGCGGTCGACAAATATGCCGTTAAAAATCGCATTGCCGTACCTGCATGCCCTACGTCTACAGTCAGGTAATGATCTGGATCCTGATGTAATTTTACCTGACTAAGTATGTTGTTCAGGGTTACGGTGTCTGCTGCGTCGGACAGGTTATCAATGCTGACCTGACCTTCAGACAGGGCGCTGATGATCAGCGCCCTGTTGCTTTCGCTTTTTGAACCTGTTAAGGCTATTTCAGCATTTATATCTTTAATCCCTTTAAAAGAAACAATTGCGTTTTTACTCATTACTAAGGTTTAACTTCTGTATGTGCCTCTGCAGCAATGCCTTTTTCTGCTTTGCCAGCATTCATGATCTCCGTTTGTTTACGAATAGATTCGCCGTGAACCAACTCCAGGAATTTTTCTGTGAAGTTTAGATCCAGTTTCAAAGCTCTTGCAAATGAAGTGCCTTTTTTAATGATGGCATCCCAACGATTCACTTGCAAAATAGTTACCTGGTTATCGCGTTTGAATTCGCCGATTTTACCAACGATAGCCATACGTTCACCTAGTTTTTGTAACAATATATCATCTATTTTATCAATTTGCTTGCGCAGTTCCGCCAACTGGTCAGTGAATTGCTCATTTTTCGATTCCGGCTCACGAACAGTTAAACGACCTGCCAATTCTTCCAATGCAGCTGGTGTAACTTGTTGTTTCGCATCTGTCCAGGCTACTGAAGGATCTACATGAGATTCGATCATTAAACCTTGCATATCTAAATCCAGTGCTTTTTGTGAGATATAAGGGATCAATTCGCGGTTACCACAGATATGACTTGGATCATTGATTATTGGAAGGTCTGGTAATAAAGTTTTCAACTGGATAGCCAGTTCCCACATTGGCTCATTACGGAATGAACTTTTCTCAAATGAAGAGAAGCCACGGTGGATGGCACCTAATTTAGTGATACCTGCACGATTGATACGCTCCAAAGCACCAGCCCATAATTGCAAATCTGGGTTTACTGGGTTTTTTACCAATACTGGAATATCTACACCCTGCAAGGCATCTGCAATTTCCTGTACAGTGAATGGGTTTACCGTTGAGCGGGCACCGATCCAAAGGATATCGACTCCTGCAGCCAAAGCTTCTTCAACATGTTTTGCGTTGGCTACCTCAACAGCAGTAGGCAAACCGGTTTCTTCTTTAGCTCTTTTTAACCACTGAAGTCCGATGCTGCCAATTCCTTCAAACTCTCCCGGACGGGTACGTGGTTTCCAGATACCTGCTCTTAAAACCGATACTTTTCCGGTTGCTGCAAGCAAATGAGCGGTAGTTAATAATTGTTCTTCAGTTTCCGCACTACATGGTCCGGAGATGATTAGTGGTTCGTTCTTAATGTCAAGCCAGGTGTTTAATGGCTGAATGTTCAATTGTAGTTTCATTTTTTGGGGTTTAAATGTTGTTTTATTTTACGAAAGACTAGCTAACAGAAGATCAAACCTGATCATTTCTCTGATATTCGCCCATTATGTTAAAGTTTACGGTGTATTTCAGTGCTTGGCGGACAGCTTTATCATAGTTTTCCATGTTGGTCCATTCCAGGTCTACATAGAAGTAATAATCCTTGCGTTTGCCTAATACGGGCATGCTTTGTATTTTGGTTAAATTAACCTGCTGTTCTGCAAAAATATTAAGGACTTTCGATAAGGCGCCAACATGATTGCCAACCTGAAAACAGATGGAAGCTTTGTTGATCTCCTTCAGATCTTCTGTTTTATCCTGTTTAAGGATTAAAAAGCGGGTATAATTCTTCTTGTTGGATTCTATTCTGCGTTCTATGATGTTTAATCCGTACAATTCGGCGGCAAGTGTATTTGCAATTGCAACAGTATCTTTTAATTGCTCGTCCTTAATGCGTTTAGCACAGGCAGCAGTGTCATTGCCTTCAATTACCTGGATATGTGGATAATCTTCGAAGAAATCTACACATTGGCGGAGCGCAATAGGGTGGGAGGTAGCAACTTTCACATCTTCAAATTTCACTCCCGGTAAAGCCATCAGGTGTAATTGGATCGGCAAGTATACTTCGCCTACCACGGCGAAACTATATTCGCGGATCAAGGTATAATTAGGGAGTAAACTTCCGGCAATAGAGTTTTCTATGGCCATGATCACAAAGTCAGCCTCTTTACGTTCCAAACTTTCGCATGTCTGCTTAAAAGAATTGCACTCAATGGTTTGAATATCTTTTCCAAAAAATTTGAAAGCTGCTTCTTCATGAAAAGATGCTTTAATGCCCTGAATCGCTACTCTTGTTCCTTTCTTCATTAGATTAATTTTTACCCTTTGTTATTTTTCTGGTTGCGTTAAAATAAAAAAGTCCCGGCGTTGGGCCGGGACTTTTCGTATACATTTATCGTGTTGATATCAGTGCATATTAGTCCCGGCTCTTACTAAAGTAGTAAAAGTAAC
>JAPSHM010000329.1 GCA_031179845.1 Pedobacter sp. | reverse complement strand
GGTAACATTGCTTCCAGTACTCTTGGATCAAGAGGAGTTGTTGCGTTATTATCTAAGTAAATAGGAAGTTCCATTGTATATATTTGTTCTTATTAATAGCCAAAGATACGAAAAAAGATTGCCAACAATTATAAATAATAGCTATGATGGTATAGGTAAAACATGCATTTTTACATTCTTTTAACGTTTGTGTTGAATATGAATTGAATATGAATAGGATAGAACATATAGGTATTGCGGTTAAGGATATGGATATTTCCTGTAATCTTTATGAGAAATTGCTGGGGAGTTTCTGTTATAAAAAGGAAGAAGTGACATCTGAAGGTGTCCTTACGGCTTTCTTTAAAACCGGGCTGAACAAGATCGAATTGCTAACGCCAACTTCAGCGGAGAGCCCCATCGCTAAATTTCTGGAGAGGAAGGGAGAGGGGATTCATCACATTGCATTTGATGTGGCCGATATTCTGACAGAGATGGCCAGGTTGAAGGCGGAGGGATTTGTGTTGTTAAATGAAGTGCCTAAGCGTGGTGCCGATAACAAACTGGTCTGCTTTGTACATCCAAAAAGTACAAATGGGGTTTTGGTTGAACTGTGCCAGGAAATCAGATAATATGGAGGATTTTAAGTCGTTGAGCAGAATAGTGAACCGGGATTTTGAAGTGGATGATATTCCTTCTGAAGACTTGTTGCGGGAACGCCTCGTTGAAGCATTTGCTTATTTACTGGATAACGACATCTCTAAAATGATGAACATACTTTACCGGACAGATGTGGATGAAGAAAAGCTAAAGGGGCTTCTGATCAGTAACGCCAATCTGCCCTCTGCAGCTGTAATTGCAGATGCGTATATCAGCCGGCAAAAGGAGAAGGTGGAGACCAGAAAAAAGTATAGCCGATAATTTTTCCACACAGACTTGTTATTGAAAAATAAAATACTGATATTTGCATCCTTAAAAATAAGCGACAAATAAGTATATAATAATATGAAAAAAGATCTGCATCCATCAAACTATAGATTTGTAGTATTTAAAGATATGTCAAACGAATACTCTTTTTTAACTAAATCTTGTGTAGATACTAAAGAAACTGTCCAATGGGAAGATGGCAACGAGTATCCTTTATATAAATTAGAGATTTCTCATACTTCTCACCCTTTTTATACAGGAAAAATGAAATTGGTTGATACTGCTGGTCGTATCGATAAATTTAAAACACGTTACGCTAAAAAGTAATTATACAAAATAAGAAATTATTTAAGTCCCGATGCTGTTGCTTCGGGACTTTTTTTATTTTTGTAGCTTATGATGATCAATTTGTTTGATGACATTGCATCGCGGTCGCTACGGCCACTGACCTTCACAAGGCCAGTTGCAGACCTGCGTCTAGGAATTCTCACTATCGCCGAAAAGTGGCAGCACCACCTGAATGCTGATTTTGGATTCGTTACTGAAGAATATTTAGCTGCAAAATACCCGCCGCTTGGCCATGCCGACCTGTATATCAACGGATCAATTTGTCCCGATGAAGGCCTGCTGGAAGCGTTCTCGGTTTTAAAGGCAGGGGAATCGCTAATGAAGAATGAGGTCTTGATTGGCTATAAACCAGTACCAGGAGAAACTTCTCAACTGGACGTCAATCAGCTGCGTGTAACAACCTACGCCCGTGATTTCATCAGGATCTCAGTTCCTGAAGATATTTTCAGACATAACGACACGGAACTCAGAAAAGACTTTGCGTTGCTGACTAAAGGAAGAACTTCCCAACAATTGAGTAGTACAAACACCTTCTTAGGAGATGATATTTTCGCGGAAGAAGGTGCCACTGCGGAATGTTCTACCTTCAACAGCTTAAAAGGGCCGATCTATATTGGCAGAAATTCCCAGGTATGGGAAGGATGTCACATACGCGGTTCCTTTGCGCTGTGTCACGACTCACAGGTAAAAATGGGTGCAAAGATCTACGGACAGACTACCATTGGCCCATGCAGTCGTGTTGGTGGAGAGATCAATAATGCGGTGATCTGGGGGTATTCTTCAAAAGGTCATGAGGGCTATCTTGGCAATTCAGTAATGGGGCAGTGGTGCAATATCGGCGCGGATAGCAACAACTCCAATTTGAAAAATAATTATGCAGATGTGAAATTATGGGACTATGAGACTGAAAGCTTTCGGGAAACAGGTTTACAGTTTTGCGGTTTGATTATGGCGGACCATGCAAAGTGCGGCATTAACACCATGTTCAATACCGGTACAGTGGCCGGAGTGAGTGCCAACATCTTTGGTGCCGGTTTCCCAAGAAATTTTATTCCTGATTTCGCCTGGGGCGGCGCACATGGTTTCGATGTTTATCATCTGGATAAAATGATTGAAACTGCTGGAAAGGTTTTCGAACGAAGAAATATAGTGTTTGATAACATCGAAAAGGATATATTAGCAGCTATTTTCGAAATAACTAGAACATACAGACGATTTTAACTTTTTTGAAGATAAAACCGAATTTAATTAAACTCTAATAAATAATAATGAGAAAAAAAATAGTTGCAGGAAATTGGAAAATGAATCTGGATTATGCAAATGGCATATCCTTATTTTCAGAGATCGTTAATATGGTAAGGGATGAGAAAAAAGGCGATCAAATCGCAATAATCTGTGCTCCTTATATTCATTTAAACAGCCTGGCTCAATTGGGTGGAGAAATAGTTAAGATCGGTGCTCAAAACTGTCACCAAAACGATAGCGGTGCTTTCACAGGAGAGATCTCTGCTACAATGATCAAATCTGTTGGCTGTGAGTATGTGATCATAGGTCATTCGGAAAGACGCCAGTATTTCGCAGAAGGAAATGAACTGCTTGCACAAAAAACAATCAAGGCCTTGGAAAACCAACTTACGCCAATATTTTGTATCGGTGAAACTTTGGAGGAAAGAAATAACGGAAGTTATTTTGAAGTTCTTAAAGCTCAGTTAGCGCAAGGGATTTTTGGTTTAAGTTCGGCCGATTTTTCTAAAGTTGTTATTGCTTATGAGCCGGTATGGGCAATTGGCACGGGTCTGACTGCTACGTCTGATCAGGCTCAGGAAGTACATGCCTATATCAGGAAAGAAATTGAGGCCAAATACGATCAGGAAATTGCAGATGCCTGCACGATCTTATACGGTGGAAGTTGCAATCCTAAAAATGCTTCTGAACTATTTGCCCAGCCGGATATCGATGGTGGCTTAATAGGTGGCGCGTCTCTAAAATCACGGGATTTTGTGGACATTGTTAAAGCGTTCAATTCTTAATGAATTATATACAAGTAAATTTTAGTTTTAAAACTATTGAAGAATATCAGCAAGACCTTTTAATCGCTGAACTCGCCGACATCGGTTACGATACATTTGAGGAAGCGGAAAAGGGTTTTGTTGCCTTTATTGATGCCGATACCTTTAAAGAGGATCAGTTGAAATCGGTATTGCAACAATATGAAGGAGATTTCCAGTCCAGCTATGAAATTATAGAAATTGAGGGCAAAAACTGGAATGAAGAGTGGGAAAAGAATTTTGAACCGCTAATTATCAATGAGCAGTGTTATGTTCGTGCTACCTTTCACGAAGCGAAGCCTCAGTATCAATACGAGATCATCATAGATCCAAAAATGGCCTTCGGCACTGGGCATCATCAAACGACAACCATGATGATGCAGTACATCCTTGAAACTGATGTTCAGGATAAAGAAATCCTTGATATGGGTTGTGGTACCGCAATTCTTGCCATTCTGGCTGCTAAAAAGGGAGCATCGAAGCTGCTTGCCATAGATCATGATGAAGTTTGTTACCAGAGTTCGATAGAAAACGCGGCATTAAACGGTATCGATAACCTGGTTGCAGTTTGCGGCGGGAAGGAAGTTATTCCGGCTGTCGAATTTGACATCATTCTGGCCAACATAAACAGAAATATTTTACTTGATCAGATATCAGTATATGCTAACGTATTGAAGTCTGGTGGAGGTATCTTTTTTAGTGGTTTTTACGAAGTCCCTGATCTGGGGATGATCGAAGCGGCTTGTAAACCTTTTGGAATCAGGTACGTTGATCATAAAAAGATTGGTGAATGGGTTGCAGCTTCTTTTAGAAAAGATTAATTGAATAATACCAACAGTATGCGTATACATTTTATAGCCATTGGTGGAAGTGCGATGCACAATCTCGCCATAGCCTTACACAAAAAAGGATATCAGGTTACTGGTTCGGATGACGTAATTTTCGAACCTTCAAATAGCAGGTTGGCACAGCATGGGATTCTACCGAAAGAAATGGGCTGGAATGAGGCTAACA
>JAPSHM010000328.1 GCA_031179845.1 Pedobacter sp. | reverse complement strand
CAGAGATCGGAGCAGATATACTTGATTTCATGGGAACATTACCTAAATAAAGTATAGATTTAAAGCTTAGTTAAACTGGCGACAATTACAGTAACCGCCTTAGAAACAGTCCCGTGTTGGTTGGCAGAAGTCCAACGCCATTTTCCTGTATTAAATCGCTTCCCAAACCGAACTGCCAGTCGTTGCGATCAAGACCTAACCGAAGATACTGATTGGCGAAGTTGTAACTAAGTTTGTTTTCGTATTTGAAATTATAGGAACCGATAAATTGAACGAATAACTTCCAGCTGCCGCTTTCATTCAATGGAGGACTATACAGGAATAGCACAAAAACTTCGCTATTGGGAGATTTAACAGGCTCAAACGCGCCAAACACGGTTAGGGAGAAATCGCCTAAATTACGACCGTAAGCCAAAGCTAGTTGAGGCACAAAACCTGAATTGGTGATGTATCCACCTCCACCGGCGCTGATCTTTCCAGCCACATCATAGAAAAACAGGGATTGGCCGGTAAAAGTACTTTTCTGTCGGACGGAATACGGCGTTTCATATCGCATATATCCGAAATAGCCAAATCGGCTATTGGAATCCGTGTACTTGGTCATATACATTTGATGTGCAAAAGCACGGTTGCCGGCGAACACCTCTACTGGAATGTTGCGTTGTTGAGCAAATGAAAATTGCTGGAGGGCAAGCAGAATGATAAAATTGGTAAAGATAATTTTTAGCATGTTTTAGTCAATTACATTAAGTGCGCCAATGCTTTTTGAGTGATCTGAAAGGAATCCAATTTTTTCTGATGGTCAAAAACGTAATTGGTCATCATGATTTCATCCACCTGGTGCAGGTTCACAAACGTTGTGATTTCCTCAGCTAATGAGGTTTCATCACCAATAAAGGTTGCTGCGGTCAACTGCTGCATGGCTTGTTCAATTGGTTTTATTCCTTGATAGATCAGTTGGCTTGAAGGTGGAGATAACAGATATGGTTCGTTAGTGACCACTCCTGAAAGCAGGTTGAATAGACTCGAGGAAAGATGATAAGCTTCTTCGTTACTATCTGCCGCAATGATATTGACACAAGTAATGAAATAAGGAGCGTCTCCTTCAACAGCAGGTTTAAATTTCCTTCGGTAAATTTCAGCCGCCTGTTTCAACATTGTGGGCGCGAAATGGGCTGCAAACACATAGGGTAAACCGAGTTCGGCAGCGAGCAGGGCAGAACTTATACTTGATCCTAACACGTAGAACGGGATCTTTGCGCCCTCTCCCGGAAAGGCACGCAGTTTTGCGGATGGATTGCTATTACTGAAATACTTTTGGATCGTGAGTATATCCTCTTCAAAAAAGGCTGCAGTATTCATATTATTTCTGCGCAGGGCTTTTGTGGTTTCCTGATCCGCACCCGGTGCCCTGCCAACACCCAGATCAATCCTGTTGGGATATAAAATGTCCAATGTCCCAAATTGCTCGGCGACTATAAGTGGAGCGTGGTTCGGCAGCATCATCCCGCCAGACCCCACACGAATTCGGGATGTCTTTCCTGCAATGTGTCCGATGAGTAACGAAGTAGCGGAACTTGCAATATTTGCCATATTATGATGTTCGGCAAACCAGACCCGTTCGTATCCCAGTTGTTCCACATGTTGAGCAGCTTTAACACATCTTTCAAAGACGGCTTCCAGGCTATGATCTTTCAAGATGATCGCTTCCTCCAATACAGATAGTTTCAATTTATTCATCGTAAAAATTAATTTTATTGTTTCTCTTCAATGTTTGATACACAAAAGTAGACCTGTAATAAATCAAATAACAGGTACAATTAGCGCAAAATCGGGTAACTTTGCCCTATGGTAAGAGAAAACTTATATCAGTCGGTGGAGGTGTTTTACTTAACATCCGAGAACTGCAGCCGGGCTGACAAACAATTCAATTTCTTCGAGTTTTTCTACGTGCTATCAGGCAAAGGAGTCCATGTTGTAAACGGAAACAGGATCCACTTCAAGGAAAAAGAACTCTTCCTGTTAACCCCAAACGACCGCCATAGCTTTGAAGTGGAGGAGTTTAGTGAATTTCTGATTATTCGTTTTGGACAGCATTACGTTGCTGAGTTTCAATGGAAAAGTATTGATCATATGGAATGCGTGCTTTTTCATGCCTCGCATTTATCGGAGTCAATCTTGAAAAACTCAGAGGATAATGAAGCTGTAGCATCTCTAATGCAATATTTGCTTCAAATCCAAAAAGGGGATAATTTGTATAAAGAAGACCTGATCAGGCACCTTGTAAATGCAGTCATCGTTATCGCCGCACGCAATATTTCTTTCATAAAGCCTGAGAAAATAGCGCAAAATGTGGATGAAAAGATTTTGAGGATCATTGACTATATCCAGGTTCACATCCTCAAACCAAATTTACTGAGGGTTGAGGTGATCGCTGACCACTTTGGATTATCGAAGACCTATATTGGCGCTTACTTTAGCAAACAATGTGGTGAATCTCTGCAACAATATATTTCTTCCTATCGGGTCAGGTTAATTGAACACCGGCTAAAGTTTAGTACGAACAGGATCAATGAAATAGCAGAGGAATTTGGCTTTGCCGACGAGAGTCATATCAATAAGTTCTTCAAACGGCATACTGGCGTTCGGTTAAAGTCTTATCGTGGGCAACATAGAGAAGTGAATCTAAAATCGAATTAAACAACCTTCTGGTTATCAGAAGGTTGTTTAATCTTCATTTCAGACAAAAGATCTGGCTGACTAAGATCTATTGTGCTGGTTCGTTTCTTTTCATAAATATCCCAACCGGTACGGGATTATTTTCTATCAATATTTCCTTATGAATATAATAGCCCATAAGTGGACCGTAAAGTTTTGCAGACCTTCTTGTACTGGCAAGAAGATAAGGTGATTCGAAACCGAGCTGATCAAAGTAGTTAAGTGTCCATTTTAAGATGTGGCTTCCATATCCACGACCCTGTGTGCCACTTTTCACACCTATATAATCGGGTAACATACTGTTCCTGATACGTGACGGATCAATTTCCACATCTCCAGTAGCATACGTCCATTTATAGCGCTTTACTCCTTCTGGATCAAGGATCTCATACCACCGTTGCTTCCACTTACCAGGACTTTCAAGATAGGTGTATTCATGCCTGGTCCAAACAATAACTACCTTTTGATCAGGGCTGCTGAATACTGCTCCACCGGAATCCAGTGTATCTTTTATAACTGCTTCAAAAAATTCGCAAAGCGAAGCCATACTTGTTTTTTCACCAAGCCAGAAGTTGAGTGTGGGGTCATTCAAAAAAGCTTCTGCCAGGATTTCCCACTGCCAAGGTTCTGCTTGCGTGATCTTGATCGGGTCAGCAAGCGTTTCTTGCGTAATTTGAGTTTTTAACATTTCTTCCATAGGGATTTTAATTTGTAATGATTAGTTACATTTAAAGTGATTAGAATATTTACACAGTACAATCAATTGGATTTCTGTTAGAAATTTATTGAAATGACTGATGTACTTTGCATGAATATAGAACACATTTATGCTATTGTCAAAAATAGAAAACCATACCGCACCATCAGCCTCAGTGAGTTTAAGAGTTTATTAAGTAATTGTACAATTAGCGTTATATCAAGAAATCGTGGGGGCGGCAGATTAGGCTACAACAACAGTAGATTCGGCTAAGAATGCTTCGCCGATGTTGCTCACTTTTGTTCATACAAAATTTAAGCGATGGAAACAATGAACAAAATGGCACTTATTACCGGCGGCAGCCGAGGTTTAGGGAAAAATATGGCTTTGGCTATAGCGAAAAAAGGGATAGATGTGGTGATTACATATAATACGAACAAAGCGGCGGCCGACGAGGTAGTCAGTCAGATTCAAACTCTGGGTCGTAAAGCAGTCGCCTTGCAATTAGATGCCAGCGATATGAAAAGCTTTGATCTATTCGTAGTGGCGCTGACCGAACACCTTGATAACGAAACAGGCAGTTCCAATATTGACTTTCTCATCAACAATGCAGGGACGGCATTATATGCCTCTCTTACCAGCACAACGGAAGCGCAGATGGATGAGGCGTTCAATATTCATTATAAGGGGATATTTTTTCTGACACAAAAGCTCCTACCCTACCTGAACGATGGAGGTAGTATTGTCAACATTTCCTCCGGTCTTTCCCGTATTGTAATACCTGGCTCGTCGGTATATGGTTCTTTAAAAGCCGCAGTAGAAACGCTTACCCAGTACATGGCAAAGGAGTTGGGTGAAAGAAAAATTCGTGTAAATGTGGTCGCGCCGGGTGCCATCGAAACCGACTTTGGAGGTGGGCAAA
>JAPSHM010000327.1 GCA_031179845.1 Pedobacter sp. | reverse complement strand
GGATTCTTGTGAGCAGAAAATTTGTTAATATATCAATCCGTTGCAGGTAGTTTGGTGCATCGGATAATCGTGTCATTAATTCCTTGGGGGCAAAGTTAACCAAATCAACGATCTCATCGTTTAATTCACAAACGTCGATTCCAAATAATTGCTTTAATGCCTGCGGATAAAAAGTGACCGTTACCACCTCATGGTTGTCAAGATCAAGCAGAAAAGGTGATATTTTAACTCCACTGATAAATGCACAGGGGAGTGCATCGCTGCCTCTAAAAAAAGCTGACTTTCCATCATTATGCTGAAAAGCAAGGTGTGGATACCTGTCGGCAAAAACACGGATCTTTGATTAACCGTTTACCCTGGCGTAAATGGCTTACCGAAAATCATGAAAAGGAAGTATCTGTCTGGCTGATCATCTATAAGAAAAAAGCAACAGCAGACAGCTTTCCGCATGGAATGTGTTTGATAGTGAATTTACCTATATGGATTCATCATGTTTGTTTAGTGTGTTTAAAGAAACACACTTCGTAGGCGTAATGGCTGGCAGTATACAGTTATAGCAATATCCAAAATCTGTACCTACCCCTTAACAATGGTTTTTACCATAATAAATGGATATGGAAGAGTGAAGGCAAACTGCTATCTTAGTGCCTCGTTTATAAGTTGTTTGGTACTAATTTTTTAAATGTATTCCTTAAATATTGATTAAATAATATCACTCTACTATATGGTTTTTAGGAATTTATCCGAATTTGGCTTCAAAGGAAACATAAAGTCTATTTCAATCTTTAAGCTGTCCCAATTGACAAAAATTGAAAGCTATAATATGGAAGGCATGCTTATAGAGGAAATCTTGTATGCAAATGGAGTAATTCAAAGTAAAGAATTTATTGAAATTTACGATTATGAGATTTTAGTGTTTCAGGATATTTACCAAAACGGGCAATTTGAGCAGCGAACTTTAAGCAGAAGATACGATAAGAAAGAGCGTCTTACATTTGACGGATATCGGACAAATACTTATGTCGATGAACCATCTGGTTATAAAATGAGCGAATTTGATTTAGATGGGAATCTTCTTGAAACCACCATCCATAAACTTGATTCTGTTGGTCGTTTAATCGAAGAGATTCATTATAATGCTGATGACACTTTTAAGAATAGCTATAAATGGGAATATGACGATCAAAACAGGTTAACAGCCTGGCAGAATAGTCATCAATTTGATAGCCCATTATATGAAAACATCGTTTATGCTTATGACGATAATGGAAATGTTACGAATAAATGGAATTGCTGGGGTTCTGTCGAACAAGATAGCTTTTGTTACGAATATGATGACAAGAATAATATAACCTTTTGGTCAGCAACAGACCATAATTGGGGTGACTATTCGGAGTTTTACTATAGGTACAAATACGATGATAAGGGAATTATAATAGAGAAACTGGAATACTATGACAGAACTGGAAAGCCATTTCTTTGGAAGATTTATAACCGGGACGTCCATGGTAATTTAATAAAATATACAAAGAAGGGCATTTCATTTGGAAAAGAAGTTAATGAAGTTACTGCGTTCGAATTAGTATACTTTTAGTAAAGGCAATCAATACCGTTAGAATCCTCTTATGCAAATATCCACAATCTAAACCTTTCCTAATTTCCCGAATGAGCATAAAAAAACCCTCCAGACTTATCTGAAGGGCTGTGGGCCATGATGGGCTCGAACCATCGACCAAAAGATTATGAGTCTTCTACTCTAACCAACTGAGCTAATGGCCCCGGTATTGTTCCTGCGTTAGCAGGGCGCAATATTAATGCTTTTTCCTGAGATCACAAAATTTATACGCCATATATTTGTGTCTGTTCATCTTTCTGTTTGATTGCCTGTAGGTTGAGTAGTTCACTAGTTTTGAGCAACAGTATGATCCCTATCATTAAAGCATTTTAATTGCTAAAATGTTTTTTAAGGAGGTCTTCCAACTCGGTAGGATATAGTGGTTTTTTGAGAAATTTTATAATATGCAAATTCGCCTCAGCCTTCTTAATGTCACCGTAATCCAAAGTCGACGAAAGCATGGCGATCAAACAGTTATCGCCAGGTCTTTTTGGCAGCTGATTGTAAAGTTCCAAAAATTCAAAGCCATTCATGTTGGGCATTTGTATATCCAGCAATATGAGTTCCGGTAATTTGGCATTGTTATTTAAAACTTTACGTAAGTAGGTGAGGGCTTCTTCTCCTGATTGACAAGTAATAATTTCATCGAACAGATTTGATAACTCTATTATTTTTGAATTAATCTTTAGATCAACGAGATCGTCATCTATCAATAAAACTGATTTCGGATTATTTAACATTGGGGATGGTTATTTTAAAGGTAGTGCCGTCCGTTGGATCAGAACTTACAGCAATTTTGCCATTAATCTTATCTAGCGCCTCTTTGACAATAAATAAGCCTAATCCACTACCGTGGTTAACTTTACTCTTGAAGAACTGGGTAAATATCTTTTCAAGGTGCTCGTTCAATATACCCATTCCATTGTCTGTTATGGAAATTTCGACCTGTTCTTCACTAACAGCTACATGTACATTTACCTTTTTATTTAATTCGGTTTCTTTTTGATATTTTATCGCATTAGAAATCAGGTTACCAAGTATAACTTCAATTCTGAAAGCATCACCGAAAAATTCTTCCTTCTGGTCAATTTCAACAGTAAATGAGGTTTCTTTATCCGTATAGGTGTACAGATCTATTAAACCTGGAATCAATTGCTGAAAGTCTATCGAGGTATTTTCTGCTGTGGTTTTATTGTTCTTATAATACTGTAAGGTCTTTTGAATATAGTAATCCAATTTGTTCGAGCAGGTTTCTATAAGACTCCAATACTCACCGCTGGAATTGTAAAGCCCTTCCATTTTAACCAGGTTTACGATTCCCATTGCAGATACCAACGGAGCCCTTAATTCGTGGGAAATGCTGTAAATAAACCTGTTTAGTTCATCATTTGTTTTTTCCAATTCCACAATTTTGTTACGAAGATCAATCTTTGCACGATAGGCGTCATAAGCGTTTTTGATGGAATTGTGTAATTCCAGGTCATTCCAGGGTTTTGTTATATACCTGTAAATGTCACCATGATTAATTGCATCTGCGAGCGCTTCTATGTCGGTATAGCCCGTTAGCAAAATTCTGATAGGATCCGGATAGGAGTCCGTGATACTTTTAAAGAACTCGACACCTGTAGTATTTGGCATTTTCTGATCGGCCAGAATAACATGTATCGTAACGTTTTCGAGAACCTTTAAACCATCAGCAGCCGATATGGCGGTATAAATTTCATACTGACGTCTAAAACTTGCCTTAAAAGCTTGCAGGTTGTTTTCCTCATCATCAATATATAGAACTTTTACAGTGGGTGCACTCATAATACGCTTTGCTTATTGTGTATTTACAGGTAATGTAATGATGAATTCCGTACCTTGGCCAACCTCGGAGAGAACATCAATATGACCTTTATGTTTCTCAATAATACTAAAAACTATTGATAAACCTAACCCGGTACCTTCACCAACTTCTTTCGTGGTGAAGAACGGTTCAAACATTTTATGTTTCACTTCATCGGTCATACCGGTGCCAGTATCCAAAATGCTGATTTTTACATGATCATTTTCATACCAGGTAGAAATGGTCAAAAACTCCTCTTCTCTTTCTTTTCCGTTTGATCTGATCGCTTGTATCGCATTTGATATCAGGTTCATAAATACCTGATTGATTTTTCCGGGCAGACACTCGATCTTCGGCAAAACCTTAAAATCTCTAACCACTTTCAGGTTGTCCGGCATAGTATTTTTCACCAGAACCAGCGTCGACTGCAATCCCTCATTCACGTCAATCGGCTTCAGATCATCTTCATCCAGACGACTAAAATTTCGTAGACTTCTGATAATTTCTGCGGTTCTTTTTGCTCCGTCAGTAATGCCGGTTAATAAAGATTCGATTTCATTATTAATGAATTCCAGGTCTATTTGTTTTTTGAATGCATCAATTTCTTTTACCTGTTCCGCCACATTCTCCGCATAATCTATTTTCTCATAGCGCTCAATGATCTCTTTTAGGTCAGCGATATCAAGCTGTAAAGGCTTAATATTCGAAGTGACAAAATTTATGGGATTATTGATCTCATGGGCTATTCCCGCTGTAAGCTGTCCTAATGCAGCCATCTTCTCAGCATCCACCAACTGAGATTGTGCGTTTTTTAAGTTGATCAAAGCGTTGTTGAGGTTCGCATTGGTTTCCTGTAAAGCCTCTGTCCGTTCATTTACTTTTTTCTCCAGTTCTATATTTTG
>JAPSHM010000066.1 GCA_031179845.1 Pedobacter sp. | reverse complement strand
GAGAACTCATATAGAAAAAAACGTCTACTAAGTATTTTTTTAGCAAGAAGCAAGGGAAATTAGTAAGGATACTCCTATGAATTTACAACAAACTAGTGATCAAGATTTGATCAAGTTATACCTCAACGGCGACGAATCCGTTCTGGAAGAACTATTAAAACGACATAAGTCCAAAATATACACTTCCATATATTTATTGGTTAAAGATCAATATCTGGCCGAGGACATCTTCCAAGATGCCTTTATCAAAGTAATTAACACCTTAAGGTCGGGACGATATAACGAAGAAGGTAAATTTTTGCCCTGGGTGATGCGTATTGCTCACAATTTGGTTATTGATTACTTTAGAAGAGAGAAGAGATCACCAACAATTACCAGCGCAGACGGAACTGACGTTTTCAATCTACTTCAATTTCAGGAAGAAAGTGCGGAAGAAAAAATGTTGAGGGAGCAAACACATTTTGATCTAAGAGCGATGATTCATTTATTGCCTGATGATCAAAAAGAAGTATTGATCATGCGTCATTATGCAGACTTAAGTTTTAAAGAAATTGCTGACCTGACCGATGTGAGCATCAATACGGCTTTAGGCCGCATGCGCTACGCATTGAACAATCTTCGTAAGATGATGAAGGTTAAGGAGATATCTTAGTAGTACGCAAATCTCAGAATCCAACTGAGCAATCAGAATTGTAATGAATATATTACAATGAGTTATCATTTAAGTGAAATATATTTAAGATAAAAGCGTTTTTCAATAAAACTAATTTGCTATACAGCTTATGATAGAAACTTTTACTTCAATTAACAACTTAAATTCACCTCAACACGGACAGGAAAATGCTGAGGAAGCAGATGGGCTAGATCTTGTTTTCTATGAAAGCATTAAGTCCCAATTGAATAGAATTAAGAGAGACCCGTCAGAGGAATCCATATCCCGGATCCTGGCCTATTCGAAAAAAAAGTAATTTAAAGAACTTCAAGCTGCCGCTAAACCGGCAGCTTTTTTTTAGATAATAATTTATCTATGTTTGCCCATGCTTAAATTTGCCGATGTTTAAAAAAGAGAGATATCAACTGTTTGTATCCCATTTTTCTGCCAGGCAACCCAATGCGGAAACTGAACTTCAGTATAATAATCCATTTCAATTGCTGGTTGCGGTGATACTTTCAGCTCAGTGTACTGATAAAAGAATAAATCAGATTACCCCCGCTTTGTTCCAAAGATTTCCAAATGCTAAGGCGCTGGCTGAGGTCACACCTGACATTGTATTCGATTATATCAGAAGCGTCAGCTATCCAAATAATAAAGCCAAGCATTTAGTTGGCATGGCTAACATGTTGCTCAATGAATTTGACAACAAAGTCCCATCGGATATTGATCAGTTACAAAAAATGCCAGGCGTTGGAAGGAAAACGGCAAACGTGATTGCTTCTGTCATCTACAACGCGCCGGCAATGGCGGTAGACACTCATGTATTTAGAGTAGCAAACCGGATTGGCCTCACCAATGGAAAAACTCCACTTGCTGTCGAAAAAGATCTTGTTAAAAATTTACCGGAACATACCATACATGTAGCGCATCATTGGCTGATTTTACACGGAAGGTACGTTTGTGTGGCCAGATCACCGAAATGTAGTTTGTGCGAGATTACGCATCTTTGTAAATACTTTCAAAAAAACAATAAAATAACTAAAATAATTAGTGATCCAACTAGTCTATAAAAATAAATATATTGCTTTTGTTGGTTTAAAATTAAAATACACTATATTTGCTAATATAATTAGCATATAAATAGCGAGTGATCCGATAGTAAACCCCTATCTTACTCAAGAATTATAACATATGAGCACAAACGCAGACAAATTAAAAGCGCTACAACTTACACTGGATAAGTTAGAAAAATCATACGGTAAAGGCACAGTAATGAAACTTGGCGACAATGCTGTAGAACCAATTGAATCAATCTCAACAGGTTCGATCAGTCTGGATATAGCCCTGGGCATTGGCGGTGTACCAAAAGGCAGGGTGATTGAAATCTATGGCCCTGAATCTTCTGGTAAAACCACATTAGCCACCCACATTATTGCGGAGGCGCAAAAAAAAGGCGGAATTGCTGCGTTTATTGATGCTGAGCATGCATTTGACAAGGGATACGCAAAAAAATTAGGTGTAGATGTAGATAATCTTTTAATTTCACAGCCGGATAATGGTGAGCAGGCATTGGAAATTGCAGATAACCTGATTCGTTCAGGCGCTATTGACGTAATTGTGATTGACTCCGTTGCTGCGTTAGTTCCAAAAGCAGAGATTGAAGGTGAAATGGGCGATTCTAAAATGGGATTACACGCCCGCTTAATGTCACAGGCCCTGCGTAAACTTACCGGAACAATCGCAAAAACAGGATGCTGCTGTATTTTCATTAACCAATTGAGGGAAAAGATAGGTGTGATGTTTGGTAACCCGGAAACTACGACTGGTGGTAATGCACTGAAGTTTTATGCCTCTGTTCGTTTGGATATTCGCAGAACATCGCAAATTAAAGATTCAGATGAAGTGGCAGGAAACCGGGTGAAGGTAAAAATTGTAAAAAATAAGGTAGCTCCTCCTTTTCGTGTGGCAGAGTTTGACGTGATGTTTGGTGAAGGTATTTCTAAAACAGGTGAGATCATTGACCTCGGTGTTGACTTCAATATCATCAAAAAAGCTGGTTCTTGGTTCTCTTATGGAGATACTAAGCTTGGACAAGGTAGAGATGCGGTGAAACAACTGCTTTTAGATAATCCTGAATTGTCTGAAGAAATCGAGGCAAAAATACGAGCTGAAGTAACAGGAGAAAAACTTGAGTTGAAAGCGTAACAAATAATTAGAATATTGAAAAGGCTGTTGGTAAATAACCAGCAGCCTTTTTTGTTATCTGTAGCTTGGAGTTTGTGACTTAAGTCTTGATCCTTCGCCAGTGCTCATAAACTTGCTGTCGTACTTAATAATAGCTATAAGTGCAATTACAGCCATTGCAACCAGCACCAATATACCAAGGTAATTTCTCTTCCTATCTTTCTTAATCAGCCAACCCAAAAAAACAATCAATGGGATCAGTAGCAATCCGAAAAATACATAACTCGCTGCATTCATAATCTTTTATTTAATATTTTAAAACTCTAATCTGGAAAGAGGCGCCACATCCTGGCCAACAAAGTCGCCCTTTAGATATTTATGGTACCCTGCAATGGCAATCATCGCGGCATTATCAGTGCAATATTCAAATGCAGGGATATATACTTTCCAATCCAATTGATCGGCTAAGGTTTGCAGGCCCGATCTTAAACCACTATTTGCCGAGACCCCTCCTGCAATCGCAATGTTTCTTATCCCATACTGTGCAGCAGCTTTCTTTAATTTATTGAGCAATATGTTCACAATACTGAACTGCACAGATGCGCAAATGTCGTTTAAATGATCTAACGTAAAATTTGCGTTTTCCTTTTCTTGTGCACGAATGAAATATAATATAGAAGTTTTTAAACCACTAAAACTGTAGTTCAAACCCTGAATCTGAGGCTCCGGAAATTTGAATGCATTTGGATTCCCTTCTTTTGCGTATCTATCAATTAACGGTCCGCCAGGATAAGGTAAATTCAATATTTTGGCCGTTTTATCAAATGCTTCGCCGGCGGCATCGTCTAAAGTCTCACCTACAATTTCCATGTCAAAAAAATCCTTAACCAATACGATTTGAGTGTGGCCACCTGATACCGTAAGACAAAGAAATGGAAACTCCGGTTTTGGATCATCAATAAAGTGTGCCAATATATGCGCATGCATATGGTTGACAGATACCAATGGCAGATTAAGGGCCAGGGCAAATGATTTCGCAAAGGACACCCCCACTAATAAAGACCCTAACAAGCCCGGTCCTCTGGTAAATGCGACGGCATCAATATCCTTTTTATTTACTT
Organism: Pedobacter sp.; assembly: GCA_031179845.1. Classification (GTDB taxonomy): domain Bacteria; phylum Bacteroidota; class Bacteroidia; order Sphingobacteriales; family Sphingobacteriaceae; genus Pedobacter. Next base: position 12,400 of record JAPSHM010000066.1, on the reverse strand, counting down.
TGGCGTCAGTTAAAGCCTGATGTATTACCGGAACAATATTCTGTTGGTGCACTCTCGAAGCAAGCTCCGGAATTACGCCACCATAATTTTCATGAATTGTTTGGTTTGCAATAACATTGGCCGTAATTTTGCCGTTGTTACATATGGCAACTGAAGTTTCGTCACAAGAAGATTCTATAGCAAGTATTACAGACACGGTCATTTATATTTAAGCTACAAAACTATTAAAAAACTATCAAAAATACTTCTTTGGATTGTTGCATCAGTAATATTACTAGTTGCAATTGTGATTTTTGCCCTTCAGTTCAGGCCTGTGCAGACGTATGTAGCAAAAAAGGCAGCATCGTATCTATCCAATGAACTGAATACGACCGTATCCTTAAGTGGAATCTATATCAAACCTTTCAGCTCAGTTGTAATTGAAGACCTATTGGTACTTGATCAGGAGAAAGATACGCTCTTCAACTCTCCGAAGTTCCTCTTAAACCTGAGCCAATTTTCGCTGAAGAAACGGATAATAGCTGTCAATACGGTTCAGGTAAATAACGGTTCCTTCTTTCTAAAATCATATAAAGACAAGTCAACCAATTTAGATTTTATCATCAATTACTTCGATTCGGGTAGCAAAACAGTTGTTAAAAAGAAGAAAAAGCCATTTGAGCTTTCTTTCCACCGTATTATCCTCAACCACATTACTTTCAAATATAAGAATCTTCGAGTTGACACCACAATGTCTGGTATAAACTTCAATGATCTTTCCTTGACCAATTTAAACGGAATATTTGAAAAATTAAATATGAAAGACCATATCCTTCAAACGGATATAAAGGACCTCACATTCAAAGAGAAAAGCGGCTTTTATTTAAAAAACCTGTCCGCTTTTACAACGATCGACTCCAACAGTATCGAATTAAAAAAACTAATGTTGGTCACAAATAAGAGTCGGCTGTCGGATTATTTTCAAATGCGCTTTGAAAAATATGGTGATTTCAACGATTTCATCAACAAAGTAAGAATGAAAGCAAACTTTGTAGATAGCGACATATCCTCTCATGACATTAGCTATTTTACATCAGAACTAAATAAAATAAATCTCAATTTAAACGTAGATGGTCAGATCACAGGTTTTGTGAACGACCTAAGGGCTAAAAAACTATTTGTTAAAGTTGGAAAAGCAAGCTATATCAAGGGTGATTTTCTACTAAAAGGACTGCCGAATATCAACGAAACGTTCATGGATCTGAAAATTGAAATGGCCGGAACCAATAAAACTGACCTTGATGCGATTGTAACCGATGTGACCGGTAAGAAAGTAAAAGTAATTCCTCAAATCATAGATAAGTTTGGCAATATTAATTTCAATGGATCCTTCACCGGATTTAAAAATGACTTCATTGCTTTCGGAGAATTTAAAACGAAGCTAGGGAGATTGGTTTCAGACGTTAATATGAAAATCGATAAGAAAGGTATTCCCTCCTATACCGGGAATGTCAAAACATATGATTTCGACTTAGGCAACTTAATCAATGAAAAGACCTTAGGACGAATTACAGCTTCTCTATACATCAAGGGAAGAGGAACAGAGATCAACAATTTGACGGAACAGCTCAATGGAAACATTGATTACATTGACTTCAACAATTACCGATATCGAAATGTAACGATTGACGGAACCTTTGAGAAGAAATACTTTGACGGCAGTTTAAAAATCGACGACAAAAATGTTCAGCTTGCATTTAATGGAGGAGTAAATCTTAATCCAAAACTTCCAGAGTTCAATTTTGATGCTACTATAAAAAACGCCAAGCTTAAAACCTTAGGGCTTTATAAAGATTCACTGAAAATTGATGCGGTATTTAATACAAATTTTTCAGGAAGCAATTTAGATAATATCCAGGGTAACTTGCATGTACAGCAGATCAGGTTGGATAATGTGAAAGGGATATACAACATCGACTCAGTTGACCTGCAGGCAAGCGGAATGGGCAGAGATAGAAGTTTAACAGTTAAATCTGACATCCTTGATGCCAGCATTAAGGGTCAGTACGACCTAAATACCCTTCCATCCTACTTTAAGGCACTGGCTAAGAAGTATATCCCATCTCTTAAAACAAACATTGTAAAATATAGCGATCAGATCTTTCAGTTCAATTTGAACGTTAAAAGGTTTGAACCTATAGCAGAACTGCTTGTGCCTGGCTTAGAATTAGAAGACCAGGCCATACTTGTCGGCAATTTCGACTCTCCAAACAATACGGCTACATTAAATGGTTTCGTCAAAAAGCTGAAATATAGAGGCGTTGTTGTAAATAACATCATTATTGATGAAAATACCAGTGAAAATCAATTGCAAGCGATTATCACGTCTGACAGGGTAGACTTGAACGACAGTCTATACATCAAAAATGTAAACATCTCAAACATCTTACGTAATGACAGTTTAACTTTAAACGTTAAGCTTTCCAACGAAGACGATATGAATCAGCTGGATTTAAATGGTCTGGTTGAATTCGGAAATGACACAACCGCAAGGGTGAGTATCCTTCCGTCAATTTTGAAGGTAAACAACGAAGATTGGAAAATTCAGGAAAAGGTACGAATCAAATTCAATGAGGGAAAAACAGAAATCAGTAACTTTGATTTGAATAATGGCAAGCAGTTCCTCACTGTAGATGGTGTCCTTTCAAGCGACCCTAAAGATTTGATCCTGGTTGGCTTTAAAGATTTTAGTTTGGCTACGTTTAACCCTTTTGTGAAAACACTCGGACTTAAAATGAGTGGTAATGTAACCGGGCAAACGACATTGGCGAACGTCCTCAAAGCTCCAGAAATCCATGATAACATCAAGATAGATTCACTGGTCTTCAATGATACTTATATTGGAAGCTTAACGGACACGTCATCCTATGTACAATCTGACAATGTAGCGTCTATATTTACCAACATTGTTTCCGGAGACAAGGAGACATTACGGGCCACAGGTAAGTTAGATTTGGCGAAGAAAGAGATAGATGTTCGGTTAGATCTTGATGAGAGTGAACTGGCTGTTTTCGGGCCATTTGTTAAGAAATTGGTATCGGATTTAAAAGGCCACGTATCTGCCGACCTTACAGTAAAAGGTCCCTTTGAAAAACCGGCTATCGAAGGAACACTCGCTTTGGACAACGCCTCGATGGTGATCAATTATCTTCAAACCAGGTATACAATCACTGATGAAGTTACAGTTGCGAACAGTGTCATCCGTATCAGCGACTTAAAATTGCTAGATGTAGAAGGACATGAAGCAATAGCAAAAGGCACAGTTGATCTTAATAACATCAATAATCCGACCATCGATGTGGTTATAAATGCAACAAACTTTATGGCATTAAATACGACTGAAAAACATAATCCACTTTACTTTGGACGTGCGTATGGAACTGGCAGATTCATCTTTAAAGGACCAACCAATAAAATGTTTATTGACATTGATGCCAAAACCGAAAAGGGAACAGTTTTTAACCTGCCATTAAATAGTTCTGAAACCGTTACCAGTAAAGATTTCATCACCTTCGTAAGTAAGGATACTGCGAATTATGTAAAGAAGCAAACAAGCTTCGATGGTTTGACAATGAGTCTCAACCTTGCTGTCGATGCCAATAGCACCGCAAATATCTTTACTACGCTAGGTAACTTAAGCGGTAAGGGATATTCAAAAAACCTTGCCCTGAACATCAACAGTATAGGCGACTTTGAAATGTCAGGAGACTACATTATTGAGTCTGGTATTTTCGATTTCACAGCGCAGGAGGTGATCAATAAAAGATTTAATATCAGACAGGGAGGTACGATTAGATGGACAGGCAACCCGACAACAGCACAGATCAACTTAAAGGCGATCTACTCACTTAGAGCCAGTAAGAAAGATCTTTATACCGCAGCCAATAGACCTCCAAACACTGAAGAAGATAGGGTACTTACGGAAGTGGAAATGGGGCTAACGGGACTGCTCTTGAAACCTGACATTAAATTGGATGTATTTTTCCCGGCAAACCCTTACATCAAAGAAGAGATGCAGTCTTACTTCAATGATGACAACAATAGAAATCTACAGGCGCTCAGTTTGATCATCAGACGTAGTTTTGCTCCGGGAACCGGTAATGAAGATTTGGGCAAACAGTTCACATCGGGAGTCACAAGTACAGCCACGGAACTCCTGTTCAATCAATTCAACAATGTGCTTTCTTCTTTAAACCTCAACTTTGTAGACATCAATATTCGCTCCCTTAGCGAGGCCAATGCTTCATTTAGGTTCTTTAAGGACAGAGTAATATTAAATGCTGGTATTGTAGACAAAAGGAGTGAAAGCGATCTATCTCCAATAGGGTTCTCCAGGAACAATGTGGGCGGAGAAGTGGAAGTCCTGACGTTAATCAGGAAAGACGGTGCCTTAGTAGGGAAACTGGCAAATAAGCCGCCAACCCAACAAAGCATTTTTATCAATACGGTTAATCAAAACACGAATGTAACTTCGGTAGGTCTTATATACACCCAACAATTTGATAGCTTTAGGGAGTTTGTTCAAAAAATCTCCGGAAAGATCCGCAGAGATGAAACGAAAAAACGACTGGAAGAAGAAAAGAAAACTGCGGAAGATAAAAAGTTACCTCCCGCAGTCGAAGTCTCTATAAACAAAGACGCCATAATCAACGATCAAAAAAAGGAAAGGCGAAAGTAGCCCCCTATCCTTTCATGATTTGATGGCCCATTTTATCACGTTTGGTTTTTAAGTACTGCTCATTGTGGACATTACTTTCAATCTCAATCGGAATGTTTTCGATGATCTCCAATCCATAACCAATTAAACCAGCTCTTTTAGTTGGATTATTAGACAATAAGCGCATTTTGGTTACACCCATAGCCCTCAGAATTTGTGCACCTACACCATAATCCCGTTCATCACCTTTGAAACCCAATTCTATGTTAGCCTCAACGGTATCAAAACCAGCGTCTTGAAGATTGTAAGAACGTAGTTTATTGACCAAGCCGATACCACGTCCCTCCTGATTCATATATACAACTACTCCTTTACCCTCTTTATCGATCATTTCCAGCGCCTTATGAAGTTGCGGACCGCAATCGCAGCGGCATGAACCAAAGATATCACCGGTTACACATGAACTATGTACCCTTGCTAGAACAGGTTCATCTTCAGACCATACTCCTTTACTAATGGCCAAATGCGTTGCGTTATTATCCAATTGCGTATACGCAGTCATATTGAAATCACCCCACTGCGTAGGCAAGTTAATCGTTACTTCTTCCTTAATTAAAGATTCTTTGCTCAATCTATAAGCAATAAGATCTTTGATAGATATGATTTTAAGTTGGTGTCTTTCCGCGATCTTGATCAAATCAGGCAGACGCGCCATTTCCCCATCTTCTTTTAAAATTTCAACGAGTACACCGGCGGGCTTCATTCCAGCTAACACTGCCAGGTCTACCGCCGCTTCTGTGTGTCCTGCGCGCCTAAGTACGCCCCCATCTTTAGAGATTAAAGGAAAGATATGTCCAGGTCTGCCCAGTTCGGCAGGATCAATGTTTGGATTGATTAAAGCGAGAATAGTTTTAGATCGGTCTGACGCAGAAATACCAGTTGTACAACCATACCCTTGCAAGTCTACCGAAACGGTAAAATTGGTTTCATAAACTGCGGTATTCTTTCCCACCATCGGTTCCAAACCTAGTTCACGGCATCGTTGTTCAGTTAATGGAGCACAGATCAGTCCTCTACCATAAGTTGCCATAAAATTGATCACTTCGGGAGTAGCATTTTCAGCGGCGGTCAGAAAGTCACCTTCATTCTCTCTGTCCTCGTCATCCACTACTATGATAACTTTTCCTGCTTTTATATCTGCAACAGCGTCTTCTATTGCATCGAGTTTAATTTCCATTTTATAAGTATATCAACTTTCAAACTCTTAAAACAGTAATCTGAAAATCTATTAAGTTTACATTGCAAAGTTACAACCTTCAAAAACAATTCCGTACCACAAAATATCATAAATAAGTAAGGAATAAGCAGCAAAAATTGCTACATCACCTAAAGACTTTTGACAGTGGATTTCTTTTTAAATCTTTTAAAGAAATTGACGATCAATCTTTTCGAATTGTTCACGTCAAATAATGCAGAATCAACTGTTGCTTTGTAGGTAAGAAATGCGCCTAAAGGGGATAAAACTACAATTGCAAGCCACATCCCGAAAAATGGAGTAAGCGAACCTTGTATGGCTGATTTTTCAGCAACAGTTGAGATGATATGATAAATCAGGAAAAACACAATTGCCACCACGACAGGAAGACCTAACCCTCCTTTCCGTATAATCGCCCCTAACGGAGCACCTATAAAAAAGAGCAAAAGACAAGATGCCGCAAGTGTAAACTTTTTGTGATACTCAATCTGTACTTTGATGATCTGCTTGATCCTGTCGGCATAATCAGTCATTCGCCCGGAAGCAGTTTGCTTTATGGAGTTCGCCTGATCCAGGGCACCTTGAACAACCGCCAATTTCTGATCTTTGGGAACTGTAGTTAAAACTGGCGCCTTCACTTCCCTGACTTTCGTCAGCAACTTGGTATATCCCTTTGTATAGTTATTTTGTTTGTAGTAACTGCTTAGATTTGAAGCAGCAGAGTTATTCACTACTTTAAGTTCTTTTGTAAGCGAATCTTGCTTTTGAGTCAGACCTTTCAGATTAAGCATTTGTGTATTTCCCCTGAAGCCTTCTTCGTCCGTCCGGCTCATCTTGAAGCTGGATATATCAAATTTCTGATCCGTTTCTTTAAAGCGCATTCTGGTCAACTCTTGCCTCGGGTTGTACGAAGTGCCCTTACCGCTTGACTCTTCATATCTCACGCCATCATGTAGTTTCAAAACCAAGTGATTTTCATCCTTGGACATTAGTCCCTCTTTTGCGATGATGATCTTGGCGATATTGTTATTTCCGGTGTGGTCATAGATCATTACGTTGTGTAATTCGCCATTGTCTTTCTTTTTGTCGACACGGATAGAATAACCTGGGATACTATTGTTAAATACGCCTTCCTTAATTAAAAATGATAATTTCTTATTTCTAATGTCCCACAAAAGCGAACCGAATTTCAGGTTTGCTTTGGGAAGCATATAATCAGAGAAAACGAAGGAGCTAATGGCCAGGAACACAATTAACACCAAAAGCGGCATCATTGCCTTCTGCAGGGAGATACCGGCGGATTTAATCGCTACCAGCTCATAATTTTCTCCGAGGGTACCAAAAGTCATAATTGACGACAGCAATATAGAAAGCGGCAGGGCCATAGAGACATTCGAGGCCGATGCGTAATACATCAACTCAAGAATGACATACCATTCAAAGCCCTTCCCTATTAAGTCGTCAACATACTTAAACAAAAAAAACATCAATAAGATAAACATCACGACAAAAAAAGTGACGAAGAAGGGCCTTATGAATGCTTTAACCAGTAGTAAATGAATCTTTTTCAACATTACAAATGTAGTCAAATTCAAGTTACAAATAAAGGCAAACAGCTTAAAAATTAAGCTCCTAACACACTGTGCAGATAGTTTATCTGATTATCCCAAATTAATGTCCGCTCTGCGAGCGTCTCTTCTGTAGCGAAATCTGTAATGGCAAGTGCAACATCATTTGTCAATTCATCCTGAACAATTTCCATCTCAAAGTAGCAGTGAGGATCATCATCGATCCATTTAAATTTAACCAACTTGTTTTCCTTTATGCTCAATAGTTTGGCTTTCTGTATCTCATCGTCCCATGTAAAGGTGTAGATCTGGTCACGAAAAACTACATCATCAGCGAACCACTGAGATAAGCCATTTGGCTCACTTATAAAACTAAATAAAATACGTGGAGACGATCTCAATTCATATTCCAGGGTAAATTTTTTCTTTTCTGACATCGTAGAACACTTATTTTCTAATTACTTTGGACTATTTTTAACATTTATTTCTAAAGAAAAGTAATTTATTCTATATTTGCAACTCTTTAAAAAATCACTGTATTATTTCAATGATTTAAAGACCCGGCGGGGTAGCTCAGATGGTTAGAGCGCAGGATTCATAACCCTGAGGTCGGCAGTTCGATCCTGCTCCCCGCTACTTGGAATATTAAACCCTTAGATATAAAACTCTGAGGGTTTTTTGCATTTAAATAGGTTTGGACGATATCTAATCAGTATTTTAATTCTCAGCAGTGAATATCTGCTCATGACTAATATAAACCATTCCATTGTTACTTACAAAAAGCAGCATATCTTGCGCATTAGACGGCGCAAATTATAAGTTGACCTAACAACTTACCCGAGCTATAACATAATGAGATCTTTAAGTGAAACATATTCTATAATTTTATACTCGTATCCATATTATCCATCCATGTAATTAGGAGATACCATAAAAAATTATTGTGGCAGCTGCTATGAACAAACACATCAAGGTTATGGAAAAAAACTGCACCTGACTCAGATTATTCAGCAACAAGATATTATCTTATTGTCATTTGCAATGGTTGTCATACACTATCATATCGAACAGAATATATTGACTATGAAAACTCTAATTATATGGAGAGAACCGAGTTCATACACGGATGTGACAACTTTCCCCCTTTATGTTAAAAATCGTAGAACCCTAGAACAAAATATGAATATATTACCAATTAAGATTAAAACAATATATGAAGTTGCTATAAAGGCACTTTCTAATAGTTGTTATTTATTAACCGCTGTAGCTTTTCGGACTATAATAGAAGCAATTTGTATTGATAAAAAAATCGATTGGAAAGACCTCAATCAGAAAATTGATAAACTAGTTAGCCAAAGATTAATAACACAAAACGAGGGAGATTGATTACATGCAATTCGTTTTATAGGAAATGACTCCATATTGCTTCATTATCAGTTATAAGTATAGACCGCTTAGTCAGAAATCTAAAAGATCCGTATACCATCGAACAGTTAAACAACAAACATGTATCAATTTTTTGAATTATTTATAAACTTGGCATTTTGGTGTTAATTTCAGAAAAGACAGGCTAATAAAGATTAGAGCACTTTTAATAAACACATTTGTATGGGGTACTAAAACGAATCGCACCTATGAATTTCAGAAAATTCACCATTAGTATATAAATAATAACAGCCAACTAAAAATCAAATTTTTAATTCCATCAACTTAAAATCTAACATTATGCATACACCTGAATTTAAATATAATACTGAGTGTTCTATAAACATGAGCCTTTCCAATTACTTTATTCTACAACAACAGGATTTAGGTGATTTTGCGAAAGGTCAAAATACTTTTACCTCCTCAAATCCATGTAATATATATTTTATACTAAAAAGGCCACGCATCAGCATTAATCCGAATTACCTTATAGTAAATGATAACGCCATCGAATGCGAAGTAAGAATACAGGTAGAAAACTCATTCATACTTAGAAAAATCCAAATAAAAAATCATTATAAAACCACAAATATCAAACTACAATCAACTTACCCTTACAACTATTTTAAGTTAGTGGTAAACGAAATAGATGAAGAATCCTTCAAAACTGCTGTGTTGTTAGATCTACATCAGATCCAGCATCAGATAGAGGACCAAATATTAGATTATGAAGTATTATACATCGGACAAGCTTATGGTGACGATGGAAAAAGAACTGCTTTAGAAAGACTCCCATCCCATTCCACATTACAGGCGATTTACAATGAAGCCATCATCAAATATCCTGATTCAGAAATTTGGATTATGTTAGCATCATTTGTAAGAAAGAACATAACATTATTTAATGGCGCTATTAAGACTGCTGATGAAAATATGAATATCAAATTTGAAAGATTTATGAATTTCAGCAATCCAAATTTTACTAAGTTTACTGAAAACCAAAAGATAAACTTTACAGAAGCGGCATTGATTAGGCTCTTTAAACCAAAATTTAATGAACATTATAAAAATACATTCCCTAGTCCTGTACATGAAACCTACAGAGAATGCTATAATCTAGACATAAATTCAATTGCTATCGATATGGAAACCTCTGGGCATGGAAGATGGTTATATAGCGATGAGCGCCCAAGAGGCATGAATAATGGTTTATTTAATTACTGCCAACATGATGTTTTTCACTTTGTAACAGATGAAGAAAGATATAAAATGTTTAACAACGAATTTATTTAGCTTAAATGGAGGAGGCACCCGCACTAGGCATCCCCTTACTTCCCTTCCCCCGACAATATTTAACCTTCCCCTACAATGGACTAAAAAAAAGGTTCCCCTTTTCGTCGGTTCTTATTATGACTTATACCTATAGAGAAAAGAAAACTTTGTAATCGCTGCGTAGTATAATAATCAGCAGAAAGCCACTTCAAAAGCAAATTAACCGCATATCCCCTCGCTGTTTTAGTTACCTTAACATCATGGTACAAAAACATGTCCTTATCGAAGTTCAAACCTAGCATATTTATTGACTTCAACAAGTTCCTTTCGAAGATATTTATTACGAACTTGGTTGTGGATTTTTTCCTTCAAATAGTAGTCAACGTTTTAAAATAGTAACGAACAACAGAACTCATGTATCCGCCATCTTATAAAACCAGAAATTATCACCTTGTTCCCTATCAGCAAAAAGATTTAGAGCGGTATTTAGAGATGGCACTGGATAAAGATGTTGTTGAATATATGGGGGGAGCTACTGGCGACATTACAAAAGAAATGAAAATGTTTGAAAAAATCTTTGCGTTGTACCGCAAACAAGATCAGACAAGGTGGTTTTGGGTATGGGCTGTATACAGGGATCAAACGTTGTGCGCACACTTAGAATTGAAACAGACACAAGATACAGCCGAAGATGAACTTGAAATTGTCTATATGGTACATCCTACTGAAAGAAAAAAAGGATTAATGACAGAAATACTAAGTTTTATAAAGGCCAAACAAACTGACTGGAAATGCAGGATTATAGCAACTGTTTATCCGAAGAATGAGTATTCATATAAACTTCTAGAGCAGATTGGAATTGAAAGGCAGGAATTGATTACAGACGAGGAAACTGGAGAATCATTTAAAAAAGTCTGGATAAGAACAAGCGGCCATTAAATGAGGCCAAAAGGCTATCTCCCTCTACCGCAGCAAGAAATTTTCTACAATGGTTAAAGCCTCCAGATTTAGATCTGGAGGCTTTTCGGTTTCACAATTAATCACACCATTTTTGCAAGCTGGTTGCTCAAGATCACTTATTTTTCATAACAAGAAGTGGCTGACCCTTCTTCACAATATAAGTTGCAAGCTCAGAAGCTTTAACATCACCAATATTTTTTGCGGAATGATTCTTTCCAGCCGGAATGAAAAGTACCTCACCGGCTTTTAAAACAACTGGCTTTTCCCCTTCTATCTGGTACTCGAATACACCTTCCAACACATATATAATTTCTTCCCCTGGATGTGAGTGCATGCCAAAGGCGGAGCCCGGCTCAAATTCTATTCGTGCCTGAATAGTTTCGTATCCTAAAACCTCAATATCCTGTTTTTGCAGGTTTATGCGCTTTATCCCTGATAGTTGTGCATATGCAGTTTCTGGCGCAAATAATGCAGTTAGCATAAAAAAAGCAGCTGCTCCAAAGAAAAGCTTCTTGAATGTTTTCATCGTGTTAATTTTTTAATTTATGGGCCTTAGAATGATGATTGTTATTTGTACTCGACACCTTCAGCAGATGCCCGAAACAATGGCTACGAATTGATAAATTCTAAAATGTCTTTATTAATTGTTTCTGCATTGATAGTAGGCATCCCATGTGAAAGTCCTGGATATACAATTAGCTTTCCATTTTTCAAAAGTTCAGCAGCTTTTAATGCCGTAGTAGCGTAAGGTACAATCTGATCGTCATCCCCATGCAGAACTAACACTGGTATTTCTACTGCTTTAAGGTCTTCTGTAAAATCAGTCTCCGAAAACGCTTTTATACAATCGTATTGCGCTTTTATTCCTCCCATCATACCTTGTCTCCACCAGTTGTCCTGAATTCCTTTTTTTACGACGGCATTTTCCCTGTTGTAACCGTAGAATGGAACGGTCAGATCTTGATAAAACTGCTGTCTATTGTGACGTGTATTGTTCCTAATGTCGTCAAATACCGCCAATGGCACACCTTCAGGATTATTTTCATCCACAATCATGTATGGAGTAACTGCACTGATCAGCACCACCTTTGCCACACGTCCTTTACCAAATTTTGATGCGTACCTAATGGCTTCCCCACCTCCTGTTGAATGACCTACATGTATGGCATTTTTAAGATCTAAAAACGTAGTAAGCTCTGCCACATCAGATGCATAAGTATCCAT
>JAPSHM010000065.1 GCA_031179845.1 Pedobacter sp. | reverse complement strand
GGAATCGGAACGTTAAGTAAAAGTGCTGTATTCAGTTTATGATAGTAATCTATTGAGGCAGTTATGCGATTTTCAAATAAGCCAATGTCCAATCCGATGTCTGTGGTCTTCGATTTTTCCCAGCTTAAATCCGGATTGGCATTACCTAATGAGGCTTGTCCGAATGCTGGTGATCCATTTAAGCTATAATTACTGCTACCGAGCATCGCCTTGCCGCTATAGTCTCCGATGTCATAATTTCCGGACTCTCCATAACTTACCCTCAGTTTAAGGTCACTGATCTGAGGAATGGCCTTCATAAAGTGCTCCTCCGAGATTTTCCATCCAGCAGAGGCAGAGGGGAACCATCCGTATTTTCTGTTTGAACCGAAACGCGAAGAGCCATCTTTTCTGATACTTGCAGACAACAGGTATTTGTTATTATATGCATACTGTACCCTTCCGAAATAAGATACAAGTACATTCATAGACTCTCTCGTTAACCCCGAAACACCGGAGGCATTATCTAATGTTGTAACACCGCCAACGCCGAAGCCCCCGGCCGAGGAGAGCGATACATCTTCGAGTTTGTCTGAGTTATACGCTTGTCCGATTAAGAACGAGAGATCATGTGATTTTTTGATCAATTTGTTATAGGACAACGTGTTCTCATTTACAAATGTTCTTTTTCGGTAGGCGTTATAGGAGCCTGATGTACCCACATTAGGAGACGTATTTCTAGTGGTTAGTGAGCCAGTGATTGTATAGGGCACATAGCCTTTTGAGCTGTGATCAGTATTGTCCAGGTTAACCGTAGTTTTAAATGTTAGGTCTTTGATGATCTCATAGGAGCCAAAGATGGTTCCCAGGGTACGGAACTTTTTAGTAAGCCCTGTTGTATATGTCAGTTTGGCCAGCGGGTCGTTGGTAGAAACGGCCCATACATATTGTGCAGCATCAAACACATTCACATTTCCAGCCAAATCTTGCTGGATTGGCGACATCGATAACAACTGATGGAGAATATTATCTTTTCCTTCTACGCCCGGGTCGTTTGAAGTTGAATAAGTTGGAGCTATGTTCAAACCAAATTTCAGCTTGTCGTTCGCTTTAACTTCTACATTCGCCCTTGCCGAATAAGCTTGGTAATTTAATCCTTTCACGATGCCTTCCTGGTCTACATAATTTCCGGAAACATAATAATTTACTGCATCAGAAGCACCGCTGGCGCTCAACTGGTAATTTTGGGTTAGCCCGGTTTGAAAAGCTTCATCCTGCCAATCGATCTCCTTTAAGCCACCATAACCAGGTTGGCCCCAACGGTCATCAAGCATTAATCCGGCATTCAACAGTCCTGGGCCAAGTTTGAGAATCGCCCTGCGCTCATCGGTCGTCTGACTGGCCAACCTTCCTGGTCCTGAAGCAACCCACTGTGCATTGATCATTTCGGTAGCACGGTCTATCCATTCTGCACCATTCAACATATCTAGTTTTTTACTTCGCTCCACAGTTCCTAAATACGCGTTGAATGTAATTGAGGGCTTACCTGTCTTACCTCTTTTTGTGGTGATCAATACCACTCCATTCGCCGCTCTCGATCCATAAATCGCCGCTGCGGATGCATCTTTCAATACCTGAATAGATTCTATATCATTGGGATTAATATTATCAAGTGGGTTCCCGGTTCCGTAATTTCCTGAACCATTTGGGCGCGCTGTTGCCAGGGGAAACCCGTCTAATACATATAGGGGCTCGTTGCCGGCAGAGATAGAACCTGTACCCCTTACCTGGATACTAAAGCCTTTGCCAGGCGTACCACTAGTTTGTTTAACAGTAACTCCGGCCATCTGACCGACCAATGCCTGGTCTACCCGAAGTACCGGCCGTTCCTCCAGCTTGTCGGCCTTGAAATAAGCCATGGCCCCTGTGACGTTACTTTTCCGCTGTGTTCCATAACCTATGACTACTACTTCCTCCAGGTCAGTGTCTGCCTCGCTCAATTTTATATTCAGCGCTCCCGCTTTAGTTACGAGAACTTCTTGTGGCGCATAACTTAAATACTGAAATACAAGCTTAGTTCCAATAGGTGCCTTAATCGTATAATTACCCGTTCCATCAGTTGAAACAGCCTGTTTTGTTCCCTTAATCTTCACAGATACAGCTGGGATCGGAAGCCCTTTTTCATCTGTAACCTTCCCTGTTACATTTACACTTTCCTGTGCATTAACACCCTGAAAAAAAAGGAAAAAGGAAAGCGCTAATAATAGCGGCTTTTTGCCGCAAATGGACGTTAGTGTGTTTTTTAGCATAGGATACCGTATTTATATTTGGTCTTATAAATTTAGCTGAAACCCTGGCCGCCGGCAACCTGCTTTATCCTGCTCGGACTGAATTGTAATATTTGCAGGTCGGCCATATCAAAGTGCTTCAGGGATCAATTGTTTTTATTTCAGAGATTCAATTGGTATCTTTGAATCAAAGCAGCCTCAATCATTTCTTTTCCGTCAAATGTGAAAGCTTTTAAGAACAAAAAACTTTTTACACCAGGAATAATTCTGGTTTTTTCTTTAAACCCGAGCTAATAAATCGAATAACCCAGGTAGATGTCAACAGAAATAAAATGCCCCAATTGTGCACATACCTTTCCTATTGAGGAAGTGATGGCGGAGGAATACAAAAAAGACCTTCGGGAAAAAATGGTTTCTTTCACCAAACAAAAAGATGAGGAGTATAGCAGGAAGTTAAGCGAGTTTGCCCAGCAGCAAAAGCAGCAGGAACAGGCATTCGAGAATCAGAAGAAACAACAGGCACAACTTTTTGAGCAGAAGCTGGAAGAGGAGAAAAGACAACTGCAAAAGGTTTTGGAAGAAAATCTACGTAAAAGCATTGCCTCCGATTTTGAGAACAAATTGCAAATGCTGGACAATGCCAATAAGGATAATGAAGAGAAGTTGAAGCTGGCTCGCACAAAGGAACTGGACTTTATGAAGAAAGAACAGGCCATGAAGGAGAAGGAAGCAGAAATGGAACTTCAGATCCAGCGCAAGTTGCAGGAGCAACGTGTTGAGATGGTTGAACAGATTCGGAAACAGGAAGCAGAAAAAACCAATCTAAAAGAGACAGAACACCAATTAAGGGTTAAAGAATTGGAAAAACAGCTTGATGATCAGAAGAAGCTGGCTGAAGAAATGAAACGGCGAGCGGAACAGGGGTCAATGCAATTGCAGGGCGAAGTGCAGGAACTCATTCTGGAAGAATTACTTCGAAATGCTTTCCCCTTTGATCTGGTTACCGAGGTTGGCAAAGGGGTTCGTGGTGCGGATTGTGTACACCACATCAGGAACCAGTTTGGTCAGGAATGCGGCAAGATCATTTATGAAAGTAAGCGCACCAAGGATTTCTCTCTCGAATGGATTGAGAAGTTGAAAAAGGATATGCGGAGTATGGGAGTTGATGTAGCTGTTATTGTTACCCAGTGTTACCCTAAGGGTATGGATTGTTTCGGAGAAAAAGACGGGGTATGGATTTGTTCATTTGATGAAGTAAAAGCGGTTTCTTACATTCTCAGAGATGGGATAGTTAAGTTATTTAGTGCCGCGAAATCCCAGGAAAACAGGGGTGACAAAATGCATATGCTGTATGATTATTTAACCAGCACAGAGTTCTCCGAACAATGGAAGGCGATTCGCGAGGGTTTTATGAGCATGAAACTCTCTATCCAGCGGGAGCGTGATGCGATGGAGAAATTGTGGAAGGCAAGGGAAAAACAATTGGAGAAAGTGATGCTCAACGCAGCCCATATTCGTGGTTCAATTGAAGGTATCGCCGGAACAGATAGTATCCAATTGAGTTTGACCGATGATGACGAAGATGCCTTATTATTGGGCTAATCTTGTACGTTAATTCCACCTGTCTGTGCACCATTGTTCTCTTTTTGCTTTGTCCATAAATGACCAGGCAACAAATCTGCTGACTTTTTGCCCTTGCGCCATTTCGACTGTCTGCTGGGTCTCAACGCCTGCGTTTTCCAATGCTTTATAGACAAAAGGAAGGCTGCTGCTTTTAGACACCAGACTGCTGAACCACAAGCATTGATTTCCAATCGCGGCGCTGTCGTTGATCATGTTCCTGATAAAAGCGATCTCTCCGCCCTCATACCAGAGTTCCGCTTGCTGGCCGCCAAAATTTAATACAGTTTCCTTACCCTTACTTTTACCCAGGTTTTGTAATTTTCTTTTGGTGCCGGATTGTGCTTCGTCTGCAGATGCATGAAATGGTGGATTGCACATGGTGAAATCATACTGTTCCGTTGGCTTAATTATTCCTTTGAATATCTGTAGTCGGTTGACCTGTTGTCGGCAGGTTACCGAATTGACCAAGGTGGGATTTGCCGCTATTATCGCTTTGGCATTTCTAACAGCTCCCTGATCTACATCTGAACCGACGAAATTCCATCCGTACTCCTGAACGCCTATTATCGGGTAGATACAGTTTGCTCCTACACCGATGTCTAAACCTTTGATAAACTTCCCTCTGGGGACGTTACCACCGTTGTCAGCTGCAAGCAAGTCTGCGAGGTAATGGATATAATCTGCGCGGCCTGGAATCGGTGGGCATAGGTAGTTTGCTGGTATGTCCCAATTGCTGATCCCATAAAAAAAAACCAATAGAGCCTTGTTGAGCATTTTAACGGCAGCTGGATTAGAAAAATCTATTGACAAATCGCCATGAATATTTTTAGCCACAAATGGTAACAAATCTGGCAGACACTTGATCAGTTCAGGGAAATCATACCTTGAGCGGTGCTTATTTCGGGGGTGAAGAATACTTTTTTCAGCAGACATTTATGGTTAAAAATTCCTCAAAGGTAACCGTTTTAAAGTAATTCTTCCTGTACATCGCGCGTCTTAAAGTTAGTTCAAGGTTGCAATAATAATCTATATCTTTAATGTATGGAATTTAGATATGCAATACTTTCAGATATCAAGCAAATGCAAGTGGTTAGACACCGGGTGAAAGAAAATAGATTGAGTAATCCTGATCTAGTTCCAGACGAGGATGTAGCACACTATATTATAGTAAAAGGAAAGGGTTGGGTTTGTGAAGTCGAAGATCAAGTTGTAGGTTTCTCGATTGTTGATCTGCAGGATAAAAGTATTTGGGCACTTTTTGTAGATCCAGCGTTTGCGGAGAAAGGAATAGGTAAGGAATTGCATAGGCTTATGCTCAGCTGGTATTTTGAACAGACTAAAGAGACCGTGGTTTTGGGTACAGCGCCAAACACCCGTGCGGAACAGTTTTACAAATATCAAGGTTGGGCTCAAGTAGGAAATTATCCGAATGGAGAGATTAAATTCGAAATGACCTACGAGGACTGGAATCATCGATCAAGAAAATAACACTCAGTAGTTTGCCCACGTGCCGGCTGCGCATAAAAAAAGCCTCCAGATTTCTGAAGGCTTTCTTGTGGGAGATACTGGGTTCGAACCAGTGACCCCCTGCTTGTAAGGCAGGTGCTCTGAACCAGCTGAGCTAATCTCCCTTTGGTTCCACTCTTTTTTTGAAACAGCAAAGTACCTGTTTTTGTGGATGCAAACTTACGGTTTCAAAACCGTTTTTACAATTATATTCGAATATTAATGACTCAGGCTTTGGATTTACGTGACACTCAGTCGAATAAAAAAAAAAGGACAGCCCTTCTACAGGAGACAGCGACGCTTAACTAATGAAATATGTATTTGTGAAATGAATTATTTGCAAAAACAATAGTTAACATTTGTTGAAATAAATTGCATGGTATACACTTTGAGTCTTACTACATTTAAGTAAACAGCAAGTAAGTATGGCACAATAGATCAAAACTTAAATATAAATTATGTCAACACAAGAAGTTGCGGAAAAATTGGTACAGTTGTGCCGTGATGGTAAACATGAACAGGCGATTGATGAGCTTTACGCGGACGATGTGACCAGCAAAGAACAAAAAGGATCAGAGATGTTGATGACCGAAGGTAAGGAAGCAGTAAAGAATAAAACCATTCAGTGGGCGCAGAGCTTGGTGGAAATCCACCATGCATTTTGTTCCGATCCTATTGTGTCAGAGAATCATTTCGCAATTGTAATGGACTTGGATGCGACTTACAAAGAACATGGCCGCATGAAAATGAGTGAGGTCTGCGTATACGAAGTCAAGGACAGCAAAGTTGTCGCTGATGAGTTTTTTTATCGTATGGGATAAACTAAAAGCTCCGCAAAAAAAAATGGACAACTTCGTAGTTACGAGGTTGTCCATTTTGGTGGGAGATACTGGGTTCGAACCAGTGACCCCCTGCTTGTAAGGCAGGTGCTCTGAACCAGCTGAGCTAATCTCCCCTGGGTTTGGGATTGCAAATATACACCCTAAAATCATTTTTGCAAAAAAAATAACGTTTTTTAAGAAAGAACTTCTTCCAGCACCTGATGTGAGCGAATATCTCCAAATGAAGCAGTATGTAAAGTGTAGTAAACCAGTATTTTATCAAGAATCAGCCGTCTGGTCTGGTTCTCAAGATTTATTTCATTTATTTTTTCAAATGGTGAAGAAAACAGTAAAATGAATAAAGACGCATCCTGTTTATGTAGAAAATTAGGATGAATTGGCGCCGTAGATTTGAATTCTCCTTCCTGCAGGTCAAAGAAACTTTGGTCACTTTTCGTCTGTGTACTTGGTGCAAATCCTAAGAACCTGGAGAGTTTAAGCAAAAATGCCAGATGGAAGTTGACATTTACCTCTTCTGTTTCATCAAACCAAGAGATGGCACTAAAGATGAAATCAAATAGATGTTCATCCGTTGTCTGCTGTCGGATGCTTTTATAGAGTACTTCGTTCAAAAATAAGATAATGGTACTTTTTATGATGTCATAGGGAATGCTCCGAAAAACCGGAGAGGGCCTAAGTTCAGAAACGCGTTGTATCCCGGTGTTCGTCTTGTGGTAAACTACCATGTCAACCAGGTGTAAAGGCTGAAGCATATTCATACTGATTTTAGCTTTTGGCTTTTTTACGCCATTGATCATATAGGATTGTATTCCAAACTTCTCAGTAAAGATTTGCACTACAACACTGCTTTCACTATATAGCGTGGTCTTCAAAACGATGCCTCTGGTTTTATGCAACATACTCGAAGATCTTTGGAAGAAAAATAATTAGCCCGATCAGTACGGCAGTAACCGCAGCCATTAATACTGACCCAGCGGCTACATCTTTAATGATCTTTGCTTTAGGATGAATTGCTGGAGAGACCAGATCAACCAGCACTTCTAGCGCTGTATTTAACAATTCTACAATCAACACTATTCCAGCTGCAGCCGTTATCCAAAGCCATTCCGTAATGGACAGCCCTAGCCAAAGGCCAGCGAAGCCAACCATAATCAAGATTGAAATATGGACTTTGAAATTGATCTGACTTTTGAAAGCATAGTTTAGCCCTGAAAATGCGTAGCCAAAACTTTTTATAAACCTGCTCATATATTCGCCATTGGTAATCAACTACAAATATACATCATTGTTGGCTAAGGGAGTACGCTTAGTTCTCCGGTACCAATTTGTAAATTCTGCCAGGGGATTCCACTGCAATATATACAAAGCCGTCTGGTGCCATCCTAACATCCCTTACCCGGCCTATATTTTTGAAGAGGATCTCTTCTTTTATCACTTTGGTTCCGTTGAGTACAGTCCGCTGTAAAAACTTAAACCTTAAGGAGCCTGACAACAGATTACCCTCCCAACCTTTATATTTGTCGCTCGTAACAAAGGCAAGTCCGCTTGGACCAATTGATGGAATCCAATAATGAATCGGCTGCACCATTCCAGCCTTTGCAGTTAGGTTACTGATCGGCTTTCCGTTATAATTGATTCCATAGGTGATCACAGGCCAACCATAATTTTTTCCTGGCTGGATGATGTTGATTTCATCGCCCCCTCGTGGACCGTGTTCGTTGACCCAGATTTTACCTGTTGCCGGGTGTATGGTCATTCCCTGCGGGTTTCTATGTCCGTAGGAATATATGGAAGCCTCGGCACCTGCGGTCTTTACAAATGGATTATCCGTAGGGATACTTCCATCACGCTTGATGCGATGAATTTTTCCCAGATCATTGCCCTTAATTTGCTGTGGGTTTACCTTTTCATTTCCACGTTCACCGACTGAGAAATACAAATAGCCATCTTTCCCAAACTGCATTCTTGATCCATAATGATGCTGTGTTTTAGAGTAAGGTTTGGCGACAAAGATGTCTTTCTGATCTGTCAGTGCATCCCCTTCAAGTCGGGCCTGCATGATTGCTGTGGTCGCCAGAACAGTGCCACCTTCCGTCTTAAACTTAGAATAGGACAAATAGATTAGCTTATTACTGGCAAAGTTTGGATCAAGGATCACATCCATCAAGCCTCCCTGCCCTTTGGCAAGCACTGCTGGTGCGCCACTTACGGTCTGCAATGATTTCCCTGTAACTTTATAGAATTTTCCGTTCCTATCAGTGACCAGCATTTCATTATTTGGCAGAAAAGCCATACCCCATGGTACATCCATCCCATCGACAACAAGCTCCAACTTCAAACTGAGCGCTTCTGTTTTGTAAATATCGGACGCAGCCTGATCTTCAGTGGTATATTTATCTACTTTCTTTATTCCTTCAAGAATATAATCTGCCAGGGCGTTGATTTCTTTATCACTTAGACTTTCGCCAAACGCCGGCATACCTTCATTTTCACGGCCAAACTTCACCGATTTAAACAGGTCTTCCTTTTTATTGCCGAATTTCCATTTACGGTCTACAAACATGTCCATCTTCTCACCATGACATCCTGCACAGTAACTCTGGTAATTTGTTGCCGGATCTGCTAGTAAGCTAGTTTTTGCGGGAATGTAATGAACGGCAGAATCATTTTTTGCACTTACATTTTTTTCGCTATTTCCAAAACCAAAGCCAGCCGCAACCATTAAACCTACAGGGATTAAAGCACCGATATTTTTAAACATACTTTGAATATTATTCAATGAAAATACAACTTTACTTACGAAACAACCTTTCCTATCATAAGTTTTACAACATAAAAATGGATAGTTAGCTCTAGTAAATCAAATTTTAGATTTGTTCTACGTGGGACTTTGGTCTGTGTGAAATTGGGAAATTGCACGAATTAGCGATAAAACACATTTTGTGAGCCTGGTCGTGTAGTGCATTTGCCATTTCAATTTTCGATTCATCTGTGATCACGACTATCGGATTTAAGATCACTTCGGCAAAGCGACCGCTTCCATCTGCATTTTCTAACATCATTCCAACCGGCTGATCTTTATAGTCCATCACTATGATCTCGTTTTGAGAACATAGATGCAGGTACCAAAGCATATGGCAAGACGAAATTGATGCAAGTAAAAGATCCTCTGGATTGTGCTTCGATTTGTCCCCAAGGAATGCAGAATCGGATGAACCAAGAATGTCAGGTTTATTGTCATTAGATATAATGTAACTCCTATCGTAAGATCTGTAATCCATTGTTCCTGAGCCTTTGTTTCCTGCCCAGGTGAGTGTCGCTTGATATTGATGTTCCTTAGCCATAACTGATTCAATTTATCTTTTTACCAATTTAATCATTCTTATTTATGAATGGCAAATAATCTATATAATTCCTTCACACAACATGGGGCATGTTGGCGACCGCTAAAAATCATTTCAATTGATAAGCAACTATAGACTTTTTATAGAAAGTGGGAACGTATAAAATCCGATTAACAGGATCATAGCCTAAATCTGCCATATTCTTTTTCTCCAGATGGGTGTCTAGCAGCAGGTCATGTTTACCATCTGCATAAACGTAATAGATATAGCCCGGCCAACTGGTAACGATGAGGTCGCCATTGCCAATAAACTCCAGACCATCACCACCATTTGGCAGTTCGGCAATTTTGGTTAATGTTCTTTGTGCATCTGCCTTCCATATGGTCGTCCCACCTGCTATATACAATTCGTTTCCTAAAGTTTTGAGCCCATTTACCCCACTGATATTGTCCAGGTGAAGGGAAACTATATTGTTTTCAATTTTATGGATACGCTTTGTTCTAGTGTCAGACACATACACGACACCTTTGTCACTTACAGCGATGTCATTGAGGAAAACAGCGCTGTCAACTGAAATTTTGGAGATCACCTTTGCTTTTTTCACATCAATTACCACCACATCTGTGATGTCAGCTGCATACATCAGGTTTCCCAATCGAGCAAGGCCTTTTGGTGCATTTAATCCCGAGACCCAATCCATATCTATTACCTTGCCATCCAACCCAACTTTTGCAATACCACCGAAACCATCTTTATCGGTAGGACTGTTGCCCATCACAGAGGTATACAAAAGTTTATTTTTAATATCAGGCAAAACCGATTCGGGTAAATTAATTATACTATCTGTTTCCCAAAGCTTTTCAAGTTTGTGTTGAGCGCTCGAATTTACAGCAAGGGTGAGGACAAACGCGAGACCGAGATACTTTTTCATAAGTCGTTAATTAGGTGATTTGAGGCAATTAAGTTACGCAAATATTTGAAAGACCAAAGGCGACCAGGCGAATGCCAAGTATTTTTTTACCGACAATTATTTCAAAATAGATTCAAAAGTTCGTTTTTGGAGAGATTCTTATATATCGACGATTCTGTTCTAATTAAATCACTTACCAGATCTTTTTTGGTATTCTGAAGTTTCATGATCTTCTCTTCAATCGTGTCCGGACAGATTAACCTTACTGCCACTACGTTCTTTTCCTGTCCGATTCGGTAGGTCCTGTCGATTGCCTGATTTTCTACTGCAGGGTTCCACCATGGGTCTACAATGTAGACATAGTCGGCCCCCGTCAGGTTCAGGCCAACCCCTCCCGCTTTTAAGCTGATTAAAAACACTCGGATTTCAGGGTTGTTCTGGAAGGAAGCAACCACCGCAGCCCTATTCCTGGTTTGGCCAGTTAAATATTCGTGGGCGATGCCTTTTTGATGAAGCTCCTTTCTGATCAGATCTAACATTCCTACAAATTGGGAGAACACGAGAATTTTATGATTAGGCGATTTACTTTCGATCTGCTCCAATAACGTTTCCATTTTCGAGGATGCATTGCCATAAAATTTATCATCTTTTAGCAACTCAGCTGAATTGCAGATTTGACGTAGCCTGGTTATGCCTTGCAAAATGTGCATGCTGCTTTTTTGCAACTCATCTTCTGATACACCTTCTATGTAATCCTTGATGTCCTGAACTGCTGCTTCGTATACTTCTCGCTGCTCAGTGCCCATTTCGCAATAGATCACCATTTCTGTTTTATCGGGCAATTCTGTCGCCACTTGCTCCTTGGTTCTACGCAAAATAAAAGGCCTGATTCTTTGTTGTAACTCCTCTGCCCGCCTGCTGTCTTTAAACTGATCGATAGGAACGGAGTACAGTTCTTTGAACTGTTGTTTAGTGCCCAGTAAACCTGGGCAGGCAAACGACAACTGTCCGAATAAGTCGAAAGTATTGTTTTCTATCGGTGTCCCGGTTAACACGACCTTATTGCGTGATTGTAAAAGCCGGACCGCTTTATAACGTTGTGATTCTGGGTTTTTAATGTTTTGCGATTCATCCAAAAACACATAATTAAACCGATATGACTTAAGATAACGGATGTCGGCAAGTAAAGTACCATAGGAGGTTAGGATGAGCTCGTACTGGTCAAACTCCTGAATATCCTTTAATCTGTCGGCACCATAAATTGTACGGATCTTCATTGACGGAGCAAACTTGGCGACCTCTTCCTGCCAGTTGAAGATCAGCGAGGCTGGTACAACAACAAGATTGGTATTATGGGTTTGTTTTTCTCTTTGTGTAAGAATAAAGGCAATGATTTGTATCGTTTTACCCAAACCCATATCATCGGCCAGACAAGCGCCAAAGTTAAAATTATCCAAAAAATTGAGCCAGTTTACCCCGTCGTGTTGATAACCACGAAGCACTGCATTTAAACCTTCTGGTATCTTTACCGGCGTTATGCTTTCGGGCCCGGATAATTGACCACGATATATAGCCAGCTGATCTTTTACCGATTCGTCAAAAAGCTGTTCGTCATACAGATCGGCAACCATATTGTAATTGATCTTGTGCGTATGTATCCGGTCTTCCACTACTTCACCTGCATTGAAATAACTGGTAAACTTCTCGATCCATTCATCCGGTAAAATGCCCATGGTGCCGTCATCTAGTTTGATGAACCTACTTTTATTTCGGATTGATTTATGCAGATGCTTTAAAGATATGGTTTCGCCATTGTAAGCAACTTTTGCAACAGTTTCAAACCAATCGATGCCACTGATGACCTTGATCGAGATCTCCGCTTTATATTGACTGATGTTGTTGTTGTTTAGTTTATTAAAGCCCATAATGGTAATCCCTTTGTTCCGCCAGAACTCAAAGGCATCCAGAAACCATCCTATATCTAAAAAATGCTTTCTGTGCAAATAAAAGCAATCCATTTTCATTTCTCCATTCAATTGTTCATCGAAAAATGGATGCTGTCTGGTAATATCCGTGATGAATTGAAGCTCTTCCTCTTCATTTCTTCGAAGGCTGAAAGTATTGCCGTATTTATCTTTGGCAACGATCTGTTTCCTGGAAAGCACTGGTATTTCAGTATTGCTATACCGCATCACGGGTGTAAGCAATACGAAATCTTCGGATTCAGATAAATAGATCAATTGTTCATTTTCCAGGTCGTAACCTTTCTCTTCGATCTGGATTTTTGTAGCGGGCTTTAGATAGGAATAATTGATCTTTACTTTTTCTTCCAATTTTGAGAGGATGCTTTCATAAAAATCATCAAATTTTGATCTATGGATAAGCATTCTATCGTAGTGTTTTTTGAAGAACTCAATCACCCGTAAAAATGTTGGGTTATCAATCAGGTATAAATTTTGATCTTGTTGAATAAAGTAATGATGTTTGATTACCAGGTTTTCCATCGCCAGCTCCCGACCTTCCAGCATTAACACTCCAGATACTTCATAAAAATCTCCTTTTTCACTGACCGACAGTACAAGATCAATCCCAAGTATTTTTAGGTTTACCAAGCTTATTGAGCTAGCGGATATGTTCTGCGAACCTTTCGTATCGTGCATGTAGATGTCTAGCCCAAGTGGATTTTTAGCCAATGCTTTCAACCCTTCTAAATCAGATCCTGAAGCTTCTGAATTGTAATTGTTTTGAAACTTCAGTATTCCATTTAGAAATTTTAGTTCCGCACTGCTTTCAGAGGTCCAGATCAGATCCGATGGGTCAACACTTTTCAACGGGTTCTTGATCTTCCCATCTTTGCTCTCAGATCCTTCAAACAGGGAAATAGTCAGGTGGCTATAGAAGCGATGCTGGCTAAAAACAACGATAGTTTTAAGGCCCTTTTTTAACAGACCCGATGATATTGAAAAAGGATCGTTGTTTGCTGACAATAAAGCCTCTCCTAACTCCATTTTCGACTTCTTGTTAATTGGAAATAGTGACTTAACTTTGGGACTAATCTCCAGATTGCCATTTGAAAAACCGAGCTCAAAATGATCATCCAGCTGAATTTCATTCTCGAGGCCAAAATCTGCCGCAAATTCTTTTAATTTTTTAAAGCGCAACGGTTTGTCAAAAAACACCCGCAGTGGCTGCCGGTTCATGATATTATACATGACCCTGGCCTGGTATTCACATAAGCCTGTCGCAGCAGCTGGACAAGTGCAGGATAACATGACGCGATCGGCGGTTTGGGCAATGGAAACCACCTGACTGTTCATGGAAATCACTGTATTCGCGAAGACAGCGTAATCAAGTCCAATCTCTGAGGGAAGAAGTTCGTAGAATTCTTTTTGGGTTGAATCTGCACTAAATTTGATGTGCTTCAGCAGATCTGATATGGTTAATGCCGAAACATTAAAGTTCTCAAAAGTAAAACTATGTGTTGGGGCATTCATTTCCTTCTCCACCTGGTATTTTCAATGTGATCAAATAAATGTCTAATTTACGTTACGAACTGTTAAATCGACTTAATAATCTGTTTATTTGTATTTAGGTATTAACAAACGCACAAATATAATCTTCCAAATTATGCTCCCGAGTATTTTAAACTCCATTTTTTGCATTGCTTTTATTTTATTCGCTTATGTAAATTTAAACGACAGCGATTCCTGGCTTTGGATACCGATATATATGATTGCATCCGTTTGTTGTGGATTTGCCATTTTTGATTATTTTTTCCCGACAGTGTATCTCCTTGTCCTAGCTTTTTATTTAATTTATGCCGGTTTTTTGTTTTTCGCCAAAGACGGTGTGCGCGATTGGATCGTTAGATATAAGCGTCCGAGCCTGGTTGAAAGTATGCAGGCAACAAAACCTTACATCGAAAAAACAAGGGAGTTTTTTGGATTATTAATCATTAGCGGAGCACTCGCCTTTAATTACTTTTTAGCCGTTAACTAAACAAAATAATGTTTTTATCTGATCTAGCCACTTTCAATAAGTTAAATTATATTTTTCTGCAGATCCTCAGCCAAAATCTGGCAGTGGAGGCCATGCAATGGCTGCAGAGTAAGGCTGAGCTCATTGCTAAGGAAGATAAACCGGTACAGCTTCATTTGAGCTTTTCCCACCTTCCCCGGATCACGTCTAGAAAAAACATTAGTTTCATGCGTGAACAGGCCGAACAGATCAGCAAGTTGCTTCCTGGTTTTGCAATTGACACCTGGACGATGGATCGGTTAGGTCGGGTTTGGCTGCTCATGCAGCTACCCGCAGAAAATCGGGAAGGTTACCTTAAAAAGATTAACAGCCTGTTTGCCGCCCCGGAGATGAATGAACAAGTTGCATTATATAGTGCACTGCCGTTCTTCTTTTATCCAGAGGAATGGGTAACCCTTTGTGAAGATGGTATCAGAAGTAATATAGGAACGGTACTTGAAGCGATCATGTACTACAATCCATATCCCGCAAAATTTCTTTCGCAACCAGCCTGGAATCAGCTGATATTGAAAGCTTTTTTTACAGACAAAAACGTTAAACTCATCACCGGATTAAAGGAAAGGGTTAACGATGCGCTAACTTCAACCTTGAAGGACTATATCCAGGAACGTTTGGCGGCACAACGGACAGTAGCGCCGGAGATTTATGAATTGACACAACAAATGAACCAACAATAAATACTTAAATTATGTGCTGCAATGAAAATTTTGAAGAACGGAATAAGGGAGAAAAGCTGGAAAGCAGCCTTGACCTAAACGACATCACTGGGATGAAGTTCTTTGACCCGCATATTCACATGACATCCCGAACTACGGACGATTACCAGGCTATGGCCGATGCTGGCATTGTTGCCCTAATCGAGCCAGCCTTTTGGCTCGGGCAACCAAGAACTGGTGTAGATAGCTTTACCGATTACTATAGCAGTCTCATCGGATGGGAAAGGTTCAGGTCATCACAGTTTGGCATAAAACATTACTGTACGATTGGGCTAAATTCCCGGGAAGCAAACAATGAAAAATTGGCGGAGCAGGTAATGGACATCCTCCCCCAGTTTATCTTCAAGGAAGGCGTGGTAGGGATCGGCGAAATTGGCTTCGACGATCAAACTGCGGCAGAAGAGAAATATTTCCGGTTACAATTGGAACTTGCTAAAGAAGCAGGTTTACCTGTACAGATCCATACGCCTCACCGCGATAAGAAAAAAGGCACGCAAAGAAGTATGGACATCGCCATAGAGCACGGGTTGTCACCTCAAATGGTCATTGTGGACCATAACAACGAAGAAACCGTACAAGAAGTGCTGGGCAGGGGCTTTTGGGCTGCGTTTACCATCTATCCGTTCACCAAAATGGGCAATGAGCGCATGGTAGAAGTAGTAAAGCAATATGGCCCGGAAAGAATTATGATCAATTCGGCGGCAGATTGGGGCATCAGCGATCCACTCGCAATACCTAAAACTGCCGCTTTGATGAAGCGATCGGGCATTCCCTTAACAGCTATTGAGCTGGTTACTTATCGCAATGCCATCACGGCATTTGCACAAAGTGGACAGATTGACGAGCATGACTTCAACGCAGTTAAACAAATTGATCAAAGTCAGAAATTTGCTAGTAATTCCATATTAAGGGGTGGACAGCAACCAAGAATAGACAAAAATTCCATCATCATCTCTTAACGACTACCATGAATAAATTATTAGGTTACCTCCGACTGATGCGCCCGGCCAATGTGGTTACGGCAATTGCAGATGTTTTGGCAGGAATGGCCATTGCGGGATATTTTGTACAGCAGACACCGGGAGGATTCAGCTTAAGCGGAAGCGCACAGCTCA
>JAPSHM010000064.1 GCA_031179845.1 Pedobacter sp. | reverse complement strand
AGTTGCGGAACGCATCCGTTTTACTTCATACATCTTATTTATCGTATTGTTCTCTTTATTTGTTTACTCTCCTCTGGCACACTGGACATGGCATCCTGAAGGCCTCCTTTTCAAAATGGGAGTTCTTGATTTTGCTGGTGGTACGGTGGTTCACATTTCTGCTGGTATGGCTGCTTTAGCTGGCGCATTGGTGTTGAAACGCAGAAAATCTCATATTGAACATCAGGAAGTGCCTCCTGCAAATATTCCGTATGTATTAATTGGTACAGGATTGCTTTGGTTTGGATGGTTTGGCTTCAATGCTGGTTCTGCCTTAGGTGCAAACAGTCTTGCTGTATCTGCTTTCATCACTACTAATATTGCGGCAGGTGCTGCAGGTCTGTCATGGATGTTCTTTGATGTTTCCAGGGGTAAAAAACCTTCTGTGCTGGGTTTCTGTATTGGTGCTGTGGTAGGCTTAGTAGCCATTACTCCAGGTGCGGGTTTTGTAAGCATTCCTTCAAGTATATTTATTGGGGTAATTGCTGCGGTAATTTCAAACCTTGCGGTATCATGGAAACACAAAACTTCGCTTGATGATACCTTAGATG
This sequence comes from Pedobacter sp., assembly GCA_031179845.1. Classification (GTDB taxonomy): domain Bacteria; phylum Bacteroidota; class Bacteroidia; order Sphingobacteriales; family Sphingobacteriaceae; genus Pedobacter. The sequence goes on along the minus strand of JAPSHM010000064.1, from coordinate 15,811 downwards.
TATTCCCTTGTCATGGTGTTGGTGGTATTGTAGGTATGCTGTTGACCGGTATTTTTGCTACCAAAACCGTAAATGGTGCTGGAGTTGATGGCTTATTGTATGGTAATCCGGCATTTTTTATTACTCAGTTAAAAGGCGTGGTGATTGTTGTCATATTTAGTTTTGTGATGTCATTCGTCATTTTTAAACTGATTAATCTTGTACAGCCGATCCGTGTAACCTCAGAAGAAGAAGAAGAAGGTTTGGATGCAAGTCAGCATAATGAGAAATATAGTCAAGGTACGCTCATCGTAGCTTCAACCGGACAAGAAATCGAAAATACGTTTTAATCAACCTCATTTAGTCGTCTAAATTATCAACCTCAAACCTAAACTAAATTATGAAATTAAGATCATTATTAACCCTTGCTACCTTAACGATCATTTCTACTACCTATGCTCAGGAGACTGCGGATGCTCCACTGCAAATTTCAGGATCGGTTGATACGTATTTCAAATACGACTTTGCTAAGACGCCAAATATTGCCACGTCCTTTGCTTCGGAACAAAATTCCATGTCACTGGGTATGATTGATCTCGCATTGAAGAAGACGACTGGGAAAGCTTCATTCGTAGGAGAGCTTTCTTTTGGCCCACGCGGACAGGCGCAATCGATTCCAAATGGTGCTTTTGCTGAAACAGGAGACGGAGACATTTCAACATCAAGCTTTCATATCCAAAACTTATATGTCAACTATGCTTTTACAGATAAGTTCACCATGACTGCTGGCTATATGGGTACATTTATAGGGTATGAAGTGATCTCTCCGGTGGCGAATTTCAATTATTCTACTTCTTATCTTTTTACTGCAGGGCCTTTCCAAAATGCAGGTATCAAAGGAACTTATGCTTTCTCCGATAAGGTAAGCTTGATGGTCGGGTTATTCAATGATTGGAACGTTTACCAGGATTTAAATGGAATGTCTTCAGTAGGAGCACAACTAATGGTGTCACCAGTTGAAGGCTGGACTGCTTATATCAACGTCTTAAATGGATACCATGATGAGGGTGGTTATGGATCCGGTACGATTCTCGACCTCACAACAACTTATCAGGTAACTGATAAATTCAAATTAGGGCTTAATGCTGCTGATTACGCTGCTGCTAATGATAACGGTGGTTATACTGGGGCGGCATTGTATCCTCAATATGCTTTCAGTCCTGCTGTTGCATTAGGAGTCAGAGCTGAATATTTCAACATCAAAGGAGTTGCTGAAGAATCTGATGCCGCTATATTATCCGGCACGTTATCTGCAAATATAAAAGCAGGCGGATTAACTTTTATTCCTGAAGTTCGTTTCGACAATGATAAAGATTATTCACAGTCGTTTGTGAAGAGTAATGGCTCGGCTACTAAATCAGCCTCTCAATTTTCACTGGCCGCTGTTTACGCATTTTAGTCTCGAATACCTTATTTATATAAGAGCCTGAATCAATTTATGATCAGGCTCTTTTTTATATCTTTATGCCATGAAATTTTTAGCTGGATTGTGTTTGTTATTGCTGGTCAGTATACTAGGTATGGGGCAGGATAAACCTATGTCGACCGATGACAGGGGGAAGTTGATTTATTACGAGGTCGTTGTTGCTAAGGATATTGCTAAAGATTCCTTAACGATGCGTGCTTCAGATTTTTTGAATAGGTCTGCCAAATTTATGACGATCAGATCAACAGACACAGATACTTTGATGCATGCAACTGGAAAAATGATCATCAATAAAACCGCATTGGTGCTCAGTCGTCCCTCCGGAGAAGTACATTACAATTTTTATGTCGAGACCCGGGAGGGAAAATATCGTTTCTGGATGACTGATTTAAAATTTGTCCCATATCAAAGAAATCGCTATGGTAATTTTGTTCCGACGACTAGTAAAGGGATACCACTGGAGCATCAGCCTGGCAAGTTGAATTCAGCTGAATGGGCAGGTTATGTGAAGGCGGTAACAAGGGAGGCAAATGTTTTGTCGACCCGATTCAAGCAAAGCATGGTAAATAAGATCTTGCCTGTGATTAAGGAAAAGCCGGTAATTCCGACTCAGGAATGGTAATCTCCAACTTATGGCAATTAATGCACCATTTTGTCCGCACAGGTAGAGCTTGCAAATGCTTCTGGCTTTGCTTTGAAAATGAACCCCATGCTTAAAATATAGCCCATAGCTTCATTCAAAGCCTTGTTTGATTTGAACATGGGGTTGGTGTTGATGTCAGCATGCACCTCAAGGTCTACATTATAAAGGTCTAATAGATCACAAATTGAATAAGCTGTTTCGATTGATTTCTGTACCTCGATCAGCATTCGCTCTTTGATGCTCATTTTTTGGGCGGTTTTCTCCTGATGAATATACATGAAGCCTCCATGATGCTCCCTCAGCAAAACGATTACCGTTGCAAAATCAGTGACTGGGCCTTTCACTTGCGAGTCGGTACCAATGCACACTTTCAATCGGTATCCGTTGTCACTTTCTCGGATAATCGCATTTTCTACTTCTTCCAAAATTGGCAAGTGAATGATCTCGCCGCTAAACTTCTTCCAGGTCATACGTTTTAGGTGTTAATTTGATTTAAACTGCCCGTATACAGGTTCCTTAAAAATAAGTGGATAAAATTAAAAAACTGTTAATATCTTGTTGTTTAATTGTCAACAATTATCTTATTGTCAACATTTTAGTGTAAATTGAAACTGTTGGTATCAGGTGTTGTTATAATATAGAAAAACTACTGTCGTTAATAATTTAAACGCTAACTAAATATAAGCATTATGAAAGCAGAATTAATAAATGAATTTAATTTGTTGCAGCGAAGCCTCGCGTCGGTTGATTACAATGGCATGATGGAAGATCAGGTTTATATGCCGATTAAGCGCGTAAATTACACGATGAGCACCTGGATTTCACAACGAGGGCGGATGCTAATGAATCTGGATGTTCGTTTAAACAGTTCGCTGAAGTTTTTAAGAAAGAAGTATCTGAAATTTTAATGCGTTAATTCCATTATCTTTGCACCATGGTGGTAGAAAAGATTCTGGAGAAGTTAGGTATTGCTTCTCTTAACGATATGCAACAGGAAACCCTGTCTGCAAGTGAGCGGGGAAGTGACGTTGTTTTATTGGCGCCAACAGGTTCTGGTAAAACCCTGGGCTTTTTACTGCCCATATTAAAAAACCTAAATAACGATTCAAAAAACGTTCAGGCTGTTGTTCTTGTCCCGTCCAGGGAATTGGCCTTGCAAATAGAAATGGTGTTCAGACAAATGTCTACCGGCTTTAAGGTGAACTGTTGTTATGGAGGCCACCCGGTAAAAACAGAAAGAAACAATTTTGAGCAGCCCCCGGCTGTACTGATTGGAACCCCCGGTAGGATCGCATATCACTTGCGACACGAAAACTTCGATGAGTCGGCAGTGACTACACTTGTATTAGATGAATTTGACAAGGCCCTGGAGTTTGGATTTCAGGAGGACATGTCTTATATCATAGGAAAACTACTATCCCTCAAACAACGTCTGCTTACTTCAGCAACTTCAATGGATGAGATACCTGCATTTACAGGTGTGAGTCGTCCGGTTACGATCAATTACTTGCAAAATGCAGCGGTTGCTCCTGATTTGAAGTTGAAAAAGGTAGTCACCACGGCGGAAGATAAACTGGACACGTTGTTGCAACTGATCTGCAAGATCGGTGATAAGAACATGTTGATCTTTTGTAACCACAGGGAGACGGTGGACCGCATAAGTGATTTATTAATTGATCAGGAACTTGGACATGATATCTTTCATGGCGGAATGGAGCAGGATGAAAGAGAGCGGGCGCTGTTGAAATTTCGAAACGGCAGCATCAAGATCTTAATTACGACTGATCTGGCATCGCGTGGCCTGGATATACCGGAGGTGGCGTGTATCATTCACTATCAGCTTCCTTATACTGAAGATGCATTTTTACATCGAAACGGCCGCACCGCGCGGATGAATGCCAAAGGTACTGCGTACCTCATTATTGCCGATGAAGAGAAGTATCCATTTCTAAAATCTGACATTGAAACTGAAAACCTCAAAGGGGACTTTAAACTTCCTAGAGACAGTGAGTGGCAGACTTTATACATTGCTGCAGGTAAAAAGGATAAGGTCAATAAAATTGATATTGTAGGTCTTCTGTTAAAAAAAGGTGGTTTGCAGAAGGAAGATGTCGGATTGATAGAAGTGAAGGACCAGGCATCTTACGTTGCTGTAAAGCGTAAGATGGTCCAGCGTATCCTGTCTGCACTTAGCACTGAAAAGATAAAGAACAAAAAGGTGAAGATTGAAATAGCAATGTAATATGAGTAACAACGATATATTTAAAAAGCTGCGCGTAGCGCTATCGCTTACTAACGATGACATATTGAAAATAATGGCACTTGTAAATTTTAAAGTAAGTAAAAGCGAGCTGGGGGATATTTTCAGAAGTGACGATCACCCTAATTTTAAACCTTGCGGAGATCAGATTCTCCGTAATTTTTTAAACGGACTTGTTATATATAAAAGAGGGCCAAGGCCGCCGAAAAAAGAAGAAACTAAAGCGGATTAACTGGATTTATCCAGTTCTTCAGCATGTGAACTGATCTTTTTCACAACTTTGTCGAGTTGTTTGGCAGAAGCAGTCAGCAAGTCGATGATGTTGGCTTTGGCGGTTTCACTCTGACCGTTACCCTTCATGAGCGTGATCAGTCCGAGTATATTGCTGACAGGCTTCCTGATCTCATGTGAATTAGACCAGGCAATCTCCTTAAGTCGTCTTTCATTCCGCACATTTTTGTCTACATCTATCGCAATTACGACATAGGCCTCTACGTCTTTAAATTTGATGGAATGATGTGTGATTAGCGCATAGAATCGTTCTCCATTTTTTTTCTGATGCAACCAGGTGCCGGATTCATGGCCTTCCTGATGCGTGGATTGCAGGTATGCCTTTAACTTCGGACGCTCTGATTCAGGGCGGATGTCTAGCGCTGACATCTTAAGAAGCTGATGGCGACTAAACCCGTATTTATTGACCATCAGATTGTTTACTGCAAGGAACCTGAAATTAAGTTTGTCCATCACATATACAGCTCCGGGTGCGGCTTCAAATAACTTGAGGTAATTGCTTTCAGCTAACAGTAAATGTTTATGATGAGCGCGAAGCAAAAAGAAAAGAGCGGTGCCTGTAAATAGTAAAAAGAAAATATCTGTAAGGTCATAAATAAGGAGCAGATCCAAATGTGCATGCTCCTTGTCGATCCAATCAATGATTGTCCTGCCGAGGTATAGCCAGGTCAGTCCTGCTATCAGATAAATGAATAGAATAACAACAATAGGTTTGCGCGTAGCAAAGCGAGATTGTATTTCCATGGAGCGATAACATTTATATTTAAAGTTAACGAAGATATCTGTGAATACAAAATTGCACGTTGCTCGAATGAATTAGCTAGATTTGCAGCATGAATAACGAATTTAAAAGCCCAAATTTTCAAGTCGGAACAGAATTGCCATGGGAAGATGCATCAGCAGGAATTCAGCGTCAGGTTTTTGGATATGACGACCGTATCATGATGGTAAAGGTAAAGTTTGAAAAAGGAGCCGTTGGTGATCTGCATCATCATCACCATACACAGGTCAGCTACGTAGAAAGTGGTGTTTTTGAAGCTACCATTGGCGGAGAGAAACAGTTGCTCAAAACCGGAGATGGCTTTTTTGTGCCATCAGATATAGTACACGGTTGCGTTTGTCTTGAGCCAGGTGTTTTGCTCGACGTATTTAGTCCGCACAGGGAAGACTTTTTGTAGCTGCCTGGCCTTAAACTACAATGCTTGCGTTACAATCGTCCTGAAAGTAAGATTAACTCTTGGCATTTGCGTTGATTTAGTTGGCGGTAAACGATGAAGCCAATTGGTCTGTGTCGAACCTTTCATTACCAATAAGCTGCCATGCTCGAGAATCAGAGACACAGTTTCTTTACTTTGTTTATGTTTGAACGAGAACTTTCTTTCTGCTCCAAAGCTCATTGAACCAATTGCACCATTCTTCTTTAAGTCTTTTTCTCCGTCGCTGTGCCAGGCCATACCCTCATCGCCATTGTGATATAGATTAAGTAAGCATGAATTGAATGTTTCGCCGGTTTTCTGCTCTACGATTTGCTTGAGCTTCAATAGGGTTGAAGTCCATGGTAATGCTTTTTTTGTTGTGTTCGAGTAGGTGTATTCAAATCCCAGGTCACCATACCATGCAACTTTTCGTTTGGTAAATATATGCTTACCGAAAATAATGGCTTCATCACTTTTCCATTCTATTTCATGTAAAAGCTCTTCGAGGTATTGATCGGCCGTGTGGACTGGCAGAAGAGGGCCATAATAGTAAACAGCGCCGCCGTGTGGCAATAAGTTCTTTTGTTCCTGGTTTTCACTACTAAATAGGTCCATATTGCTTAAGTTAAGGCATCATGAAATATGATGCCTAGCGTATAACGGTTACCGCTATGTATTGTGCTTACCCCGTGCTTCATATTCACCTTGTAATATCCTTTACTACCCTTTACCGGTCTAAAGTTAGTAGTAAATATCAACATGTCTCCTTTTCCTGAATTAAGTACGTTCACTTTAGATTGTGCTCTTGGCGTCTGTTCAGTCAGCACAAATTCTCCTCCAGTATAATCGACCTCCGGCTCATTCAGGAACAAAACCATTTGCATGGGAAAAAAAAGGTCTCCATAAAGATCCTGGTGTAGTGTGTTGAACCCACCCTCGCCATATTTTAATATCAATATGGTAGATTTTGTCTGACCTGAAGCATGACACTGTGCTTTTAGCTGTTCGTGAACATTTGGGAAATCTTTGTCAATATTTAACACCTGCATCCATTTATTTGCAATTTTCGCCAAATTTGGATAAACGGTCTCCCTGATGGTTGTAATTAGAGGGGGCAGGGGATAATTGAAATATTTATATTCACCAAGGCCAAAGCGATAGCGCTCCATGACTACCGTTTTCCGGAAGGTATTTTCTGCATCGTATAACTTAATGAGGCTGTCACACTGTGTGGGCGATAACACGTTTTTCAAGATGGCAAATCCAGTGCTGTTCAGCATTTCTGTAGTCTCTTCCCAGTTAATCGCTTGCAGACGTTCAACAATATTTTCCATAACCAGTAATTTTTTTTCAAAGGTTATCAAAGAGGTGTCAAGTTCAAATCTGAAACTTGCGGCTTTCTACAATTGCAGCAAAAATAAAATAAGATTTTCATGCATAAATCTCATCGATCACAGTAAATATGATAAAAATTGAAAAACATTTCTATTACCCTGTTTTAATACCTTTATTTGAAAGCAGAACTTAAATTTATCAGAGCATATGACATCAACTACAACTTCTTTTCCGCTGATCGGGGTGGACATAGGTGGTTCACACATTACAGCTGCGTACATTGATTCACTTTCCGCGCAGGTGATTCCAACTAGTCTTAAACGTGTGAGGGTGGCATCTGCAGGTGCGGCGGAGCAAATTTTCATTTCCTGGGTTGAAGCGCTTGCTCCCTTAGTTGAGGAAATTCCCATTGATATGCTTAAGATAGGAATCGCAATGCCTGGTCCGTTCGATTATGAAAACGGGATCGCTTTATTCAAGGGCGTAAAGAAATACGATTCATTGTATGGTATTGATGTTGGAAAAGTATTAGCGGAACGGTTAAATGTTCCAAGAACAACGATTGTGTTTTTAAATGATGCAGTGGCATTTTTACAGGGTGAGCTCACCGCTGGTGCGGCCGCTGACGTCAATAGGGCGATAGGCATTACACTAGGAACGGGTTTAGGCTCTGCCAGTAATTGTAAAGGTAAGGTAGTTGACGTAAATCGTGCGGCACTCCCGTTTCTTGACCAGCATGCAGAGGAGTACATGTCTAGTCGATGGTTTCAAGGCCGGTATAAAGCACTTACAGGTCAGGAAATCAAAAATGTGGAAGAGTTACTGCACCTGGCTGAACCCGCTTTAAAAAATAAGATATTTGATGAATTTGCTACAAACCTGGCCCACTTTATAAATGACTTTATCGCAGATGAAGATCCTGAGGTCTTAGTTATTGGGGGGAATATAGCGCGTACCTGGGAACATTTTATGCCTCAGCTACAAGTACAGATCATCAATAAAAAGGTGATAATCAGACAAACAAAAATGTGGGAAGATGCGGCATTAGTTGGCGCTGTGAGCATTTGGACGGAAAAAATTGAAAATTAAAACACGATATTGAACCATGAAAAAATTATTTTGTCTAGGCATTGCGATAGGATTAAGTATGTCAATTGCAGTTGCCGCAAAAGTTGATACTGTGCTGACCTATAGCGCAGCTATGAAAAAAAACATTAAGGCCGTTGTGATTACGCCTGATCTTTATAAAGAAGGAAAGAACTTCCCCGTGGTTTACCTGTTACATGGTGCCGGCGACAATTATGCGGCCTGGATTAAAAAGGTTCCTGTTATTCAAAATTATGCTGATTCCTATCAAACCATCATCGTATGCCCCGATGGTAACGTCACCAGCTGGTACTTTGATAGCCCTATTGATCCGGAATATAAGTATGAAACTTACGTAGCCACTGAATTGGTCAATTGGATCGATAAACATTATAAGACGGTGAACGACCGTTCAGCACGTGCAATTACCGGACTTAGTATGGGGGGACACGGAGCCTTGTACCTTTCTTTCAAGCATCAGGATGTTTTTGGCGCAGCTGGAAGCATGAGCGGAGGGGTGGATATCACACCTTTTCCATTAAATTGGAATATTGCCAGGAGATTGGGCGACTATCAGTCAAACCAGCAGCGCTGGAAGGACAATTCAATTGTAAACATGACAGGATTGCTTATTCCAAAGAAGCTTGCGTTGATCATAGACTGTGGGACAGATGATTTCTTTTACCAGGTGAACCTCAAACTACATGAACAATTGCTTTATAGCAACATTCCCCATGACTTTATCATCCGGCCAGGGGCACATACCTGGGATTACTGGACGAGTGCAGTCGACTATCAATTGCATTATTTTAAGAAGTTTTTCGATAACACAAAAAGTTAAAATATTTTTTTCAAGAGAAATGCCATTCTGATAAGTATTTATTACCTTGTCTTTTACTAATCAAAATATATTTATGAAACCTAAGGATCGTAGAAGTTTTATCAAGGATTTGGGAATATTGACTGCGGGAGCAGGTCTTGCTTCTTTAATTCCATTTGAGGCCTTAAGTGCCGGCAGAAAAGAAACCTTTCAAATCTCGCTGGCAGAATGGTCGTTACATCAGACATTATTTGCAAATAAGCTAAAAAACCTGGACTTTCCGCTTAAAGCGAAAAAGGATTTTGGAATTGACATTGTTGAATATGTAAGCGTATTCTTCGAAGGAAAAGAAAAAGATCCAGCTTATATGAAGGACTTGAAAGATAGAACCGATTCTGAAGGCATTCAAAACCATTTGATCATGGTAGATCGAGAAGGTAACCTGGGAGACACTGACGCAAAGGCAAGGTTGACCGCAGTAGAAAACCATTACAAATGGATTGATGCAGCAAAATACCTTGGCTGCAAGACCATTCGGGTAAACGCAGCTGGTAATGGAACCGCAGAGGAGGTAAAGACGGCCGCAATTGAAGGTCTTGGAAAGTTATCCGAATACGGGAAGAAAAATAAAATCAATGTAATCGTCGAGAACCATGGCGGATATTCGTCCGATGGAAAGTGGCTTTCGGATGTCATCAGACAGGTTGACAGCCCATATTGTGGCACCCTCCCTGATTTTGGAAACTTTAAGATCAGTGAAGGTAACTTATATGACCGATACCAGGGAGTGCGGGAACTCATGCCGTTTGCGAAAGGAGTAAGTGCCAAATCCCATAATTTCAACGAGGACGGAAGCGAATCAGCGATCGATTATTCACGCATGTTTCAAATCATCAAAGAAGCGAAGTGGAGCGGTATTGTTGGCATCGAGTACGAAGGAAAGGTTTTGTCGGAAGATGAAGGGATCAGGAAAACGAAGGCGTTATTAGAAAAAGTATTTCAGCAGCTTAAATAGGTAATTTGACATGGTTAGTCGCCCACCTGGGCTACGGAACCACACTATAAAAAAATGGCGGTCAACTTCAATGACCGCCATTTTCTATTACCATCAAATTTGGAAACCTGCCGCTAAGCCAGCTTCTTGTATTTGATTCTATGAGGCGTAACATCCCCTAATCTTTTCTTACGGTTCTCTTCATAATCGCTATAATTCCCTTCGAAGAAGTAAACCTGCGAATCACCCTCGAACGCCAAAATATGCGTACAGATCCGGTCTAAAAACCAACGATCATGGCTGATGACTACAGCGCAGCCACCGAAGTTTTCCAAAGCTTCTTCCAAAGCCCTAAGGGTATTCACATCAATATCATTTGTTGGCTCATCGAGTAACAGTACATTCGCTCCTTTTTTCAAGGTAATCGCAAGATGCACACGGTTGCGTTCACCACCGGAAAGTATACCTACTTTTTTCTGCTGATCTCCGCCGTTGAAGTTAAATTTGGAAACGTATGCCCTACCACTTACGGCCTTATTACCCAGCTGAATATTGTCCAGGCCATCGGTTATGTTTTCGTAAACAGTTTTATCCGGGTCAAGATCATTGTGCATTTGATCTACATATCCAAGTGATACAGTTTCTCCAACCCGGAAAGTACCGGTGTCAGGAGTTTCCTGACCGGTGATCAGACGGAAAAGCGTAGTTTTACCCGCACCATTTGGCCCGATAATTCCAACGATTCCTGCAGGAGGTAAAGAAAAGCTTAAATCCTCAAATAAGAGCTTATCGCCGTAGGCTTTCGTAACGTTGTTGGCTTCTATCACCACATTACCTAACCTTGGTCCTGGCGGGATAAACAGCTCCAGTTTGTCTTCTCTTTCTTTTGAATCTTCCGAAGCGAGTTTATCATAGTTGGACAATCTTGCTTTTGACTTTGCGTGTCTGGCTTTCGGTGCCATACGGACCCATTCCAGTTCCCGCTCCAAAGTTTTCTGACGTTTGCTTTCAGTTTTTTCTTCCTGTGCCAGTCGTTTGGCTTTCTGATCTAACCAGGAAGAGTAATTTCCTTTCCATGGAATACCTTCGCCTCTATCCAGTTCCAGGATCCATCCCGCTACGTTATCCAGGAAATACCTGTCGTGGGTTACTGCAATAACAGTTCCTTTATAATTTTTCAGAAATTGCTCTAACCAGTCGATACTTTCCGCATCCAAGTGGTTGGTTGGCTCATCCAATAATAAAACATCAGGCTCCTGAAGAAGTAAACGGCACATGGCTACACGCCGGCGCTCCCCTCCGGATAAAACAGCGATCTTGGTGTCAGGGTCAGGGCAGCGCAACGCATCCATGGCACGCTCCAGCTTATTGTCCAATTCCCAGGCATTCACTGCATCGATTTTGTCCTGAAGTTCGCCTTGCTTGGTCATCAGTTTATCCATAGCGTCAGCGTCTTCATATATCTCCGGCAACCCGAACTGTTCGTTGATCGCTTCGTATTCCTTAAGAATCGCGGTGATCTCTGAAACACCTTCTTCTACAATTTCTCTTACAGTTTTATTTTCATCAAGTATGGGTTCCTGAGCAAGATAGCCAACTGTATAACCCGGCGAAAAAACCACTTCGCCTTGAAAGGATTTATCCAGGCCGGCAATAATTTTTAACAGTGAAGATTTACCAGATCCGTTTAATCCGATCACGCCAATCTTAGCGCCATAGAAAAAAGACAGGTAGATATTTTTTAAGACTTGCTTTTGAGGTGGGTAAATCTTATTTACCCCAGCCATTGAGAATATGATCTTTTCGTCTGACATTATTATTTTATTAGTTATTTCGATTTCTTAACCGTTGGTGAAACCTGGACAGTAGCCACGGGTTTCACCAACGGTTATATTACCAACAAAGATAAGAAAGGTGAGCGAATCCTGTGAGTATTTCCAATCGATCCATCTTTGCAAGCTTTGGCGACGAATATTACTCCTTAATTTTTTCCCAAATTTATTTACTTTTTTAGCTACAAACGTTATATTTACAGTAAGTGAAATAGAATTGTTATCAAACCAACCACTGCCTTAATAAACGCTACTGTTTTCTTTTATACAATTTGCTGGGGTAAGGGTATTGTCGGATCAGGGAATCATGAACCGAGCGTTTTTCCGGAAGCACATTTATATCTCAAGAATAATACTTTAGGGTAAAAATAAATCAGGCTGCGACTACGTTTGTAATATAAATACAATGCCTGCCAATTTGCTAGAATAAGAGAAATTTGTACACCATTTTTGACAGTTAGGCAAAGATTATTACTAGCCTAAAAATTTAACACGATAGTGTTTTTTAAATGTCATAAACAGTTAAGGTTGCGTTTTTGGGGACCAAGTAAACCTGCGTTGTTTAATCCCGGAGCGGTAAAATGGGTCAAAACATGGTAAGTTTTATGTAAATATGGCAGTCGTAACATCTATTCATTGTGCTATGGCGTAATTGTTGATAAATTAAAAAAAATACGGGTGCAATTTTGTAAAACAAATTTTATAGTTTAGAGCATCCCGAATTAGAAAGGTATATATGGAAGCTAAATTTTCACCACAAGTCAAAGATGTGATCTCCTTTAGTAGGGAAGAAGCCCTGAGATTAGGTCACGATTACATAGGCGCGGAACATCTATTGTTAGGCCTTATTCGCGAAGGCGATGGCATGGCGATTAAGATATTAAAATCACTGGGTGTAGATACTTCAAAACTTCGCCGTTCAATCGAGGATTCAGTGAGGGGTACATCTAGTGTTACGGTTAATTTGGGGAATATTCCCTTAACCAAGCAAGCAGAAAAGGTTTTGAAAATCACTTATTTGGAGGCAAAGATCTTCAAAAGCGATTTGATAGGTACCGAGCATTTACTGCTTTCAATTCTACGTGACGACGATAATATCGCTTCTCAGATTTTACTACAGTTTAACATCAATTACGAGATATTTAAACAGGAGGTTGAAGTGAATAAAAACGGATTTAGGGATGAGACCCAAAACAGTGCATCAACCGGTGGTGATGATGATTATCGTGAAGAAGAATCATTCAGCAGCCCTAAAAAGGTTTCTGACATCAAGTCCAAAACTCCTGTTCTGGATAACTTTGGAAGAGACCTGACAAAAGCTGCTGAGGAAGGTCGCCTGGATCCAATCGTTGGTCGTGAAAAAGAAATTGAGCGTGTTTCTCAAATTCTATCCCGACGCAAAAAGAACAACCCAATCTTAATTGGTGAACCGGGTGTTGGTAAATCAGCAATTGCTGAAGGACTGGCATTGCGTATCGTTCAACGTAAAGTATCCAGGGTATTGTTCAATAAGCGTGTTGTAACATTAGATCTTGCTTCATTGGTTGCAGGAACTAAATATCGCGGACAGTTCGAGGAACGAATGAAAGCAGTAATGAACGAACTGGAAAAGTCTACGGATGTGATCCTGTTCATTGATGAGATCCACACCATTGTAGGAGCCGGTGGCGCTTCTGGTTCCCTGGATGCATCAAACATGTTCAAACCTGCTTTAGCGAGGGGAGAGATCCAATGTATTGGGGCAACTACTTTAGATGAATACCGTCAGTATATTGAAAAGGATGGTGCGTTAGATCGTCGTTTCCAAAAAGTAATGATTGAGCCTGCTTCGCCAGATGAGACCATAGAGATCCTGAATCGTATCAAAGAAAAATATGAAGATCACCATGGGGTAACTTATACAGATGAAGCGATAAATGCCTGTGTGGCCTTAACTTCAAGGTACATTACGGATAGATTCCTTCCGGACAAAGCTATTGACGCATTGGATGAGGCAGGATCGAGGGTACATTTAACGAATATTCATGTTCCTGATAACATCATTGCTATTGAAAATAAGATTGAAGAGATCAAAATTGAAAAGAATAAAGTAGTAAAAAGTCAGAAGTACGAAGAAGCTGCAAAGTTGAGGGATACGGAAAAGAACCTTTTGGAGGAACTTGACCGTGCGAAAGGAGAGTGGGAAGCAGAAACTAAGACCAAACGCTACATTGTATCTGAGGATAATGTTGCTGAGGTGGTATCTATGATGACCGGTATTCCTTTACAACGTGTTGGGCAAACAGACAGTGCGAAACTGTTGAATATGTACGACACGGTGGCCAATAAGATCATCGGACAGGAAGATGCGATTAAGAAGCTAACCAAAGCGATCCAACGCACAAGAGCAGGATTAAAAGATCCAAAGAAACCTATCGGCTCATTCATCTTTTTAGGCCCTACAGGGGTTGGAAAGACCGAGCTGGCAAAGGAACTTGCACGCTTTATGTTTGATAGTGATGACTCGCTGATCCAGATCGATATGAGTGAGTACATGGAGAAATTCGCAGTGTCTCGCTTAGTTGGAGCGCCTCCGGGATATGTGGGTTACGAAGAAGGTGGACAGCTGACCGAAAAAGTTCGCAGAAAGCCATACGCCGTGATCTTACTGGATGAGATTGAAAAAGCACATCCTGATGTATTCAATATTCTACTACAGGTGTTGGATGAAGGACAGCTTACAGATAGCTTAGGAAGAAAGGTAGATTTTAGAAATACGATCATTATCATGACTTCCAACATCGGAGCCCGTCAGCTGAAGGACTTTGGACAAGGAGTAGGTTTCTCTACTTCTGCTAAGACCAACCAGGCCGACTCACATTCAAGAGGCGTGATTGAAAACGCATTGAAACGTGCTTTCGCACCTGAGTTCTTAAACCGTGTCGATGACGTAGTGGTGTTTAATTCACTGGGCAAAGAAGAAATCTTCAAGATTATCGATATCGAATTGAAATCGTTGTTTGGACGTGTACATAATCTTGGTTATGAGGTTAAATTAACTGAAAAAGCCAAAGACTTCATCGCAGATAAAGGGTTTGATTCCAACTTTGGCGCGCGACCGCTTAAACGTGCAATTCAGAAATACCTGGAAGATCCGATCGCAGAGGAGATCCTTAAAGGAGATATTCATGAAGGGGACATTTTGGAGATTGATTACGACAAAGAGAATGATAAAATAATTGTAGAGAATAGAAGTCCTGGTAAGAAAAAGAAAAAAGAAGAAGGAAGCATAGATTAGTCCTTACCGGAAAAATAAAAGAAACCCTGATTAGCCATTGCTTTTCAGGGTTTTTTTATTACTTCATTTTTTGCCGCTTAGTGTGATTGTTACACAATTTGTTGATTATTGTCATCTTCGATTTTGGTTATTAAGATAAATGCCTCTATTTTAGATGTTAAATAGGTTAGGTAGAAAAATTATCATATGATTAAATGTATTACAAATGAAGTCTAAATTAGCATTAGCGTTACCCTTGTTGTTCTGTACATTCCAAGTTGCGGCCCAGGATAAACAGGAAGCTTACACGCAGAAAATTGATGGTACGGCGCTTAGCTTTGAAATGAAAGCAATACCAGCCGGAGCGTTTTTGATGGGTAGTAAAAAAGGCAATGCAGACGAGCAGCCGGTTCACGAGGTTAAAATCGATCCTTTCTGGATGAGTACTTTTGAAGTTACCTGGGACATTTATGAACCCTTTCTTTACAAGGACTATGAAGCAACGCACAGTACCGGCGCTGTTCCCGCAAATGTTGATGCCGTTACCAGACCAACGAAACCGTACCTGGACATGACCTTTGGAATGGGCAAGGAGAACCACCCGGCATTGGCCATGACGCATTACAATGCAAT
>JAPSHM010000063.1 GCA_031179845.1 Pedobacter sp. | reverse complement strand
CCAATGTGGAACCATCACTTCCTGGAGGTAGACCCTATCCGGAGCAATATTATCCATCATAGCCTTCCCCCAGATTACCGCCTTATTTGCATTGTCAGATCCAGAGATCCGGGATCCAATCTTGCTGGTCAGATAGCGAAGATTATTACCGAGCTGATCACTGGTTAAGGCATCGTCAAAGAAGCTTCTAATCATCAAGGAATCGGATTTTTCAACTGACTGTGCAAATAGTTTTGTGTCTGCCGTACTGAAAACACATAAGAATACCAAAAGCTTTATAATTGAGGCTGAATTTGATTGAATACTGTACTTGTTCATTTATATAGATTTTAGATTTATTGTCCAATTCCGGTCGTAGTAAAGTTGACTGGATACCATGAATACCCTTTGCCATCAGCTCGGATATGTCCGATCCCGGGAAATGAAAGATGATCGGCTGCAATCCAATACTTTCCTTTCGCGGCATCCGCAAAAGCCTTTTTACGTGCGACAGCTGCGGCTTTAGGGTCCACATCGTAAACGATCGTAACGTTCGGGTCGGCGAATTGAACTGCGCCTGAATGCAGTATATCTCCCCAAAATAATATGGTTTCTCCTTTGCTGGTTACCTGATAAAAACTGTGTCCGGGTGTATGGCCTGCACTTGCAACAGGAAGTACACCTTTCACAATTTCTTTTCCATAATCAAATGTTTTAACCTTTCCCGCTTTTACATAAGGGTTCATCTTTAGCGTAGCCTGTTCAAAATATGGCTTCATCTCTTTTGGCGCTTCCAGATAGTTTTCAGGTGTTAACCAAAAATCATACTCTTTCTGACTGACATAGACGGTCGCATTTGGAAACACCATCCGCTCACCATCCATTAATCCGCCGGTATGATCTGTATGGATGTG
Organism: Pedobacter sp.; assembly: GCA_031179845.1. GTDB lineage: Bacteria > Bacteroidota > Bacteroidia > Sphingobacteriales > Sphingobacteriaceae > Pedobacter. The sequence goes on along the minus strand of JAPSHM010000063.1, from coordinate 15,602 downwards.
TGTGATTAATATGATATCAACATCCTCCGGTTTATATCCCGCATTTGCGAAACTCCGAGATAGATGCCCCAGGGTTGGTCCGTACAGTTCCGCAGTTCCTGCATCCACAAGAATCAATTTTCCTTCCGTTTCGAATAAATACGCATTAACAGAAGCTTCAACGATGGGTTCCTGAAAATTTTCAGCTGTAAGTTTCTCTACCTGACCGGGTTTAACATTGGTTAAGAGTTTGTTGAGATCTTGTGGTATACTACCATCTGAAAGCGCAATTACATTGATGTCACCAATTTGCATGTGATAAAAGCCTGGCTGAGGAAGGATTTTAGACGATGAATTTTGGGCCATCGCGGTTGTTGTTATAACTGTCAAGGCTGCAATTGTGAGTAATTGTCTATAAACTGTTTTTAAGTGGATTGGTTTGCTCATATTCATTAGTTTTCTGTTACCTACATTGCTAACAGATCGTAGGCAAAGATGCATTGATAGGGAAAATCTGACAAGTACGTACTTCATTATCATATAGGTACAATTTTAACCCTATGCTTAATATCGAAACTAATCGTTATTTTTACGATTTAAAGGAAACAGATGTACGAAAGAAAAATTCCTAAAGACCTGGACTGCGGAATGGCCATGATTATGGAGATCATTGGCGGCAAGTGGAAGCCATGCCTGATACACAATATCAACAGTGGTTTTAGAAGACCCAGCGAATTACAGCGGCTGAATGCAAAAGCCAGCAGAAGAGTGCTGAACCAACAATTGAAAGAACTTGAAGAACATGGTATTATAAGCCGTGTGGTCTATCCAGTGCTTCCACCAAAAGTTGAATATTTCTTAACAGACCTTGGAATCTCCGTATTGCCCGTGATCGGTACCATGAATGACTGGGGAAGCCAATATCTTGATAAGCCTGAGAAAACACCGGTAATTAATGACTTCCAGCGGATATAACACGGGGGAGACTAATGTGCTACCAAAAAGCGTTCTGATTTATCCCATTAGTAATCTTTGACAGCGGATATTCAGCAAGTTTCAGGTTTTACCGCTGCTCGAGTTGATTCATTTTTGTATTCAAAATAAATAGAAATGCAAAAATTTAAAAACAAAGTAGTTTTAATTACAGGTGGAACAAGTGGAATAGGCTTTACCACAGCAAAAGATTTTATCGATGAAGGAGCAGTTGTGATCATTACGGGACGCAGCCAGGAAACCGTAGATAAAGCAGTGGAGAATTTAGGTCCGAATGCTAAGGGACTAGTTTCGAACGCAGGAAAGATGTCCGATATTTTTAAATTACTTGAACAGGTAAAAACCTACACAGATCGTTTAGATATTTTATTCGTAAATGCAGGTTACGGCAAATTTGCATCAGTTGAAACGGCAGATGAAGCCCATTTTGACGAACTATTTAACATGTTGGTAAAGGGAACATTCTTCACTGTTCAACAGATGCTACCTATCATGAATGAAGGCGGTTCAATTATTCTGAACACATCATTTGTAACCGGATTTGGAATAGAAAATTTTTCTGTTTACTCCGCCGCAAAATCAGCAGTACAGTCATTTATTAAAACGTTTTCTTCTGAATGTACAGTAAAAAAAATACGCGTAAATGGAATATCTCCGGGTCATATCAAGACGAACATATATAACAATACCGGGCTTACGTCTGATGAAATTGATGGGGTCGTAGAAAGTGTAACTTCGACTCTTCCGTTTAAACGTTTCGGCGAGCCTTCTGAAATTTCAAAAACAGTACTTTTCCTTGCGTCAGATGATGCTTCATATATTCACGGAGCAGAAATAGTAATTGATGGTGGAGTATCAAATGTAAAGTAGTGCAGACCTTTTGATAGTAGCACATTAGTGAAAATAAAGACGGTTGATGTTCGTGGCAACACCAGCCGTCTTTATTTTCAAATTAAATTTATGTTAAAAAAATAGTCGCCTAGCTTATGAAGTTATTAATGTGCAAATTGGTACAACAAATTACGCAACAGTTATACACATTGAATAACAAAATTAGCTAATACATCAGAAACAATGAAACTTAGAATTGCCAGACATACAACCAATCTAAAATCGCTCATTCTATTTTACACAACCTTTCTTAATCTAGAAGTGCTAGGCTCTTTTGAAGATCATGATGGGTATGACGGAGTTTTTCTAGGCATACCTTCCGAGAATTGGCATTTGGAATTTACGGTTTCCGAAGATCTTCCCGATCACCATGCAGACAAAGATGACCTAATGGTCTTTTATATAGATTCAATTGCCAACTATGAAACGATTCTTAAAAAATTTAAAGACAATGGACATAAAGAAGAAGCCGCTAAAAATCCCTACTGGAACTTAAATGGCGTAACTTTTAGTGATCCAGACGGTTACCGGGTAGTGATATCAAAGAATTTTTAAATTATGTTCAGTTACCTATTATTCTTAAAAATTATTACGAAAGATGCACATTTGCTGGAGTTACGACGTCGTTAATAGAAACATTTCAGTAAGGGTAAACAATTATAATAAACCACCGGCAACAGTAACTCTTTCTCCAGTTATCCAGGCAGCATCTTCAGAAGCCAGGAAAACTGCAACTTTTGCAATATCGATCGGCAGACCAATGCGGCCCAAAGGTGTTCGATCGAGAAAGAATTTTTCCATAGCACTTCCTGGCCTGCCATCAGCAGTCGAACCTTCTGATTCTGTCATACCCGGAGCAATTGTATTCACTCTTATATTTTTAGGTCCAAGTTCTTTAGCTAGTGTTTTTGCAATACTATCAACTCCAGCCTTAACTGCACCGTAAATTAATGTGCCTGGAAGTGGATTCAAACTAATTGTAGAACTTAAGTTAATGATGCTTCCGCCATCTTCTCCAAACATAGCTACCGCGTGTTGTGCACAAAAAATATGAGCCATAAGGCCGGTAGTTACCTGTAACTGGAAAGTCTCTTCACTAACATCCCCTAACATTTCATACCTCCATACACTTGCATTATTGACTAAGATATCCAATCTGCCATAAGCTTTGTTGACCTCCTCAAAAAGTCTCTTTATATCAGCAATCTTTGAAATATCTGCCTGCACAGCGATGGCTGTTCCACCATTTTGGGTAATCTCCGCGACTACTTTATCTGCCGATTCTTTGCTTGATGAATAATTTACTACCACCTTAGCACCTTCTCTTGCGAATTCTTTAGCAATTCCAGCACCGATGCCTTTTGATGATCCTGTAATGACTGCTACTTTGTCTTTTAATTTCATATTAATATTTTGAGTTGTTTTATAATTGTCCTCCTGCTACTTGTATTCTTTCTCCTGTCACCCATCCAGCGTCATCTGACGCTAAGAAAACCGCAACTTGAGCAATATCATGCGGCTGTCCAATCCTACCTAACGGAACTTGTGCAACGAGTTGGGCCTCCCACTCGCCTCCCATAAATCCTTGCTCATGAGAACCTTCAGTTTCGGTGATACCAGGCGATATGGTATTCACTCTTATCTTTTTTGATCCCAGCTCTTTCGCAAGAACTTTGGTTACATTGTCTATAGCCGCTTTTGTTGCGGCATATATCAAGGTACCCGGCATTGGGTTTATACTTACGGTAGAACTGATATTGATAATGTTGCCACCATCTACACCCATTACCTCAACAGCTTTTTGTGCACAAAGAATAGTGCCGATTAGATTCGTATTGATATTCGCCTGTATGACCTCAATCGTAAGCGCTTCCAGCATTACCAAATCATAAATACCGGCATTGTTGACAAGGATGTCAACTTTTTCAAAGGCTATTATGGCTTCTTTAAATAGTCTTTCAACGTCAGCCGGTTTTGAAACATCGGCTTGAACAGCGATCGCTTTACCACCTAGCTCAACAATATGATTTACTACTTTTTCAGCTCTGGATCTGTCTTTAGCATAGTTAACTACTACTTTTGCTCCCGCTAATGCAAATGCCTTGGCGATTCCTGCGCCAATCCCTTTTGAGGCTCCAGTTACAACAGCAACTTTGTCTTTTAATTTCAATGTCATTTGATCTAATTTTAGTTGACTACAAAAGTATCTGTATATATATTTGTGGAAAGTACCTACTATAATGTAGCCTAGCTACTAAAAAGTAAGTAAACTGATTACCAACATATTAGAATTATTTAAATGGCAAAAATGACGAGGAAATGTTCTGATTCACCAACTTGTTCAGTGGATTATGCATTTAGAAGAATCGGGGGGAAATACAAAGGAAGGATCTTATGGTCTTTAAACGAATATAAAATTATACGTTTTGGAGAGTTGGGAAGAATCTTAGCAGATGTCACCACTAAAATGCTAACACAAACCCTCCGGGAATTGGAGAAGGATGATTTAATTATCAGAAAAGTCTATCATCAGGTTCCACCTATGGTGGAATATTCATTGTCAGAATCCGGATTAGAACTTATTCCATTCATCACTCATTTGAAGGAATGGGGAGACAAGAAAATGGAAAGCGCAAAAAATAAAAGTAAAGAAACTACACTCCTGATCTAGCGGCTTATAAAAGATCCCGCCATTTGAGTCCCCATTTATGCAAATCATCGATAATTTTTAACAGTTCGAGACCCTTATCAGTAATAAAATAGTGGATGCGTTTCGGCGCTTTTACCTCAATTATGTTTTTGTCGATAAGTTTGTCACTAACAAGTTCAGCAAGCCTTTTTCCAAGAATTTGGTCGGACAATGACGGAAAAGCCACTTTTAAAGAACTGAATTGATTGGTACCTGCAGCGATTCTATGAAGGACCTGCATTTTCCATCTTGGGCTGATATCTCTTAATACGTCGTTCACTTCACATGCCAGGCTAAGAGCAATGATGTTACAGGCATTAGATGTTCCGGGTTTAAGTTGACTTGACATAGATTAAATAGATAAAGGCTCACTTTCGGGTGAGTTATTGCATGGCGTACGGACCAGGAGTTTTTAAATAGTACTAACCTTGGACGCGATTTTAGGCGAAAGTATCAAAGAAAGTATACGGATCAAGAGCGCAAAAAGCGCCCTCTTTCTGTCATTTGGCAGGAAGTAAGCTTAAGATTCTATAATTCTAGAAAACTTTAAAATCCAATTTTAAATATTCCCTAGTGGTGGTGTTTCCGGTGCATAAAATCATTCAACATCACCACTAGGGATTAAGTGATTCTCCCTACCCGCTATGGATGAGAGGCACGGAGCAATCTGGGACTGTACAAGTCAAACTGAAGACTAAGTAGTACATTATCCATTTCTTTTCAATTGAGTTGCAGCTTAGGTATTTCGCCAAAAAATGGGGAAGAACCAGTTTGGAGCGTAAAGAGATCTCAATTTACTGGCGGAATAGCTGTATACTTATGTTGAACTTCCCAATTATAGGCTTGCGCAAAGGCTATCATTGTTGTGCGTAGTTTTTCTTTCAGAATGTCATTGATAATCCCAATCCATATTCTCTGCCATTATAAAAAGGCATAACAATCCCATTTCCTTTATCTTTGTCTTTGAAAATTGTTTTCTTAATTAATGGATGAATCCAATAAGCAACTTTAGTACTTAAAATTCCGATTCCCGCACCTGTGGCAACATCGGTAAGCCAATGCTTTTCGTTGGACATTCTATAAAGACCTGTGCCAGCAGCGACTACATAGCCGGTAATACCGTACCAATCCGAAACACCTTTATATTCTTGATGTAAAAATTCGGCGCCCATAAATGCTGTAGCGGTATGCCCCGAAGGAAACGACCTTGTGTCTGAGCCATCTGGTCTGGTAACTTTTGAAGTTTTTTTTATGATGTTTACAGAGCCACCCACAATGAGATATGCCGTTGCCAAAACAATAGTTCTATCTTTAAAGTTATTTTTTCCCTGTATGCCTAACGCATTTAAGGCATATACAGACAAGAACGTACTGTATTGAGCATAGTCGTCCAGGTTTACTTTCTTGTCATCATGCTCCCTAAATTCATTCTTTGTACGGACATTGATATCTTTTAAAGCAGGGCTTACAAGACCAACAACGCCATACCCGATTAAAACAGTTGGAATTATGATCGATTTGAATTGAATGTTTTTATTGTTTATTGTTGAGTCAATTGAAGTGCTTTGTCCATTAACCTTCAAAACGGATAAGAGCAGCAAAAGCACAAATATTATTTTATTCATTTAGGTTGTTCATTTGAGTTATTCAAGTAAGCAATTCATTTAGGTTATTCAATTAGCGCAGAATCGTATGTCTATATGCTTTGTCGCATCGCTAAATCCCGATTTTTACTACACGCACAAAACTTAATTACTTGATCGTATAGATTTTAGAATCCATTTCTGCGAGTCTGAAATAGCCAAAAGCGTAATTTTTGCTATTGGTCTGATTGACAATATTACCGCGGACAGCACTTGGTGTTGTAGGGAAAGGGTTGCCATCATTACCAGAAGCCAGTATTAATTTGAACATATAATTGTAATAGCTTTTTGAAATTCCGTACAGTTTTATGTCCACCCGGTCCCCAGCTTTAAACTTCTCATGCGAATAGGACTCTTGCGTTAAATTACCATTACTGTGTTCGTCATCTTCAACTTCAAGCTCGGGAAACGGCGAATACGGCTGGGTAATACTGGTTAGATAAGAATTTATCTGACTTGCATCATCCTTATAGTAAAATGTGATTTCAATTTCATCACCGGCCTCACCGCCTTTGTTGTTCTGATCAATATGATCTTCAATTTTAGGAACAGCGGTAAATGCTTCTGATGCAGTATAGGTTTCTCCGTTTAAAACAATTTTTAAATTGTAAGTCTGACCGACAACAGGAAGGAAATTGCTGCAAATGTATTGCCCTGTTCCAGGAGTTTCTACAAAATTAAAAACTGTATTCGATGCGTTCGTTACCGTAATTACTGCTCCTGAAACACTTGGGAATTCCGGGCTGTAATACCCTGTTGTGGTCGACAACACAATCTTTTGTACATTGCCAGCTGTATTTTTTACCCAGTCGATAGACGCATCTACAACCAATCTTGGCGATGCTGTTTTAAGATCCACATTGATAGCCTTCTCGCATCCGGTCATAAACAGTCCAACGAACAGTCCAACAGATAGAATTATAATTTTTTGCAGTAGTTTCATTTTTATCTTTTTATAAGTATGTGAGTTGTTTTAAAATTTTACGTTGTAGGTTACACTGGGAACAATGCCGAAAATGGATACTCTTCTTGTCTCACTTGTTCCCGTATCTTCATTCTGCCTAAAAGAATACGATGCCGCATTGTTTCTGTTGTAAAGATTGTAGATACTGAAATTCCATTCACCCTGCCATCCTTTTTTCTTATCGGGTTTAGGAGTATAAGTTGCAGATACATCTACACGGTGATATGCAGCTAAAGAATTTTCATTTCTTACTCCATAACTCGCAACGTTAATGCCCTGATACAGGTATTTTCCATTAGGAAATGTTGCTGCTTTTCCGCTTTGGAAAGTTAGAATAGCCCCGAGTGACCATTTTGGACTTAAAGCATAAGCGCCGGTAACAGATAAATTATGCAATTTGTCATAATTTGCCCTGTACCATTCTCGGTTATTTATACCCGGTTCATCTGCATTTCTGCCTGGTGTTCTTTGTTGTGCTTTAGAAAGCGTATAGGAAACCCAACCCGTCAGCTTTCCTGTATTTTTTTTGATCATCATTTCCAGACCATACGCTCTTCCTTCTCCATTTAACAGCACGCTTTCTATTGCATCTATTCCAAGTAAATCTGCGCCGTCAATATAATCTGCTTTGTTCTTTACTTTCTTGTAGAATGTTTCAACTTCCAAAGAATACCTATCGTCTTTAAAATTGTGAAAGTACCCCAGTGCTACCTGATCTAAAATTTCCGGTTTAAGGTATTGGTCAGAAGGCGCCCATATGTCAAGCGGGCTTGCAGAAGCAGTATTGGAAATTAAATGAACATACTGGCTCATTCTATTGTAACTGGCCTTGATGGATTGATCATTGTTTAGCGAATAAGCAATGGCAAGTCTAGGCTCCAGGTTACCAAAACTCGCTATCTTTTTGTTTTTTAAATAGTTGATTGTTCCTGTTGGAGTAGCCTCTTCATAAATATGAAGCTCCTTATTGTAAACTATCGGCTGATTATTGGCATAGGTGTACACTTCCTGCGCGCCCAACCTTTGAAAATTACTGTAGCGAAGTCCGTAATTCAGAGATAATTTTTCAGAAAGGTTTTGTTCAGCACTGATATATACGGCATTTTCAAAAGCATATTTTTTGGCCAACTGGTCCGGATTGACAGCTGAACTCGCACCAAACGGCCTGATTGTTCCAGGATTAAAATTATAATAAACTGAATTTACACCATAATTTAAAGTCAGGTTATTTGAAACATAATGTTTGAAATCATATTTAAAATTGTAATTCCTTACCTCTGCTTTCCAGTCAAGACCAGCGGATCTTACTTTAATCTGGTAGTCATAATCACTATAAATGGCAGATGCATTAGAGAAAATCTTATCTGAGAATATATGGTTCCATCTGAGATTAAAAAGTTTGTTACCGTAGGTGTTTATAAAACTGTTATTAAAATTCAGGTTGTCGTTGCCAAAATATCCTGATACAAAAACATTATTTTTATCATTGAATTTGTAATTAAACTTGGTGTTCAAATCGTAGAAATTGGCCGAATTTGGTTCATTTGCCATTTTCAAAAAAAGATGTGCGTAAGATCCTCTTCCCGCAACCACAAAAGAACTTTTATCTTTAACGATAGGACCTTCAACAAGCAACCGGCTTGAGACTAACCCGATCCCCCCGTTAACATGAAACTCCTTGTTGTTTCCTTCTTTTTGATAAATATCCAGTACTGATGATATACGTCCGCCAAAATTAGCGGGAATCCCCCCTTTGTAAAGTTTTAGATCTTTGATTACATCAGCGTTAAAAACAGAAAAGAATCCGAATAAATGCGAGGTATTATAAACAACGGCTTCATCAAGCAGCACCAGATTTCCATCAACAGAACCTCCCCTGACATTAAATCCCGATGCACCCTCCTGAGCATTAGTAACCCCGGGAAGCTGTAAGATTGATTTTAGGACATCTACTTCACCCATCACGGCCGGCATCTTTTTTATCGTGGCAATAGACAGTTTATTGGTACTCATTTCAGGTTTCCGGATGTTTTCTTTTGTGGTATTGTTTTTAATCACAACTTCACCCAATGTTTTACTGTTTTCCGTCATCCCAAAGTTCCTTTTTGTGTTTTCGGTCAGCGTGATGGTTTCTTCTATATTATCAAAACCCACATAGCTTATGATAATGGTGTAAGTCCCTTTTGGCAATGTTGTGGTATAAAATCCGTAAGAATTGGTAGTCATGCCTACTTTCGCTTCCGGAATGTAAATATTTACGCCAATTAGTGTTTCGGTATTGGACTTATTAGATATTGTGCCGCTAAGGGTAACTTTATCCTGCGAATATGCATGGACTGCAAAGGCAAAAAAGAGCATTAGAAACGATAGGATTCTGCTTTTCATTTATTAAAGTTTTGAGTTAAATATTTCAATTTTCGGCTAAAGTATATTTTTGCTGAATCCGCATATTTTATATATACAAAATGCCTTACTTTATATATTAAAGCAGCTTTTACATCTAGTAAAGTAAATGCACACTAGGATTTCAGCGAAAGAAGCTGGGTTTTTAACGCATAGCAAAGGTTTATCCTCTTTAAATCTTATTTTGGTATATTATTAATGTGCTTTTGTATAGTAAAAATTTATATTTCCGGCGTATTGCTACATTTGCTCGAGATCTAAAATGGGCTTATGAATAAAATTCTACACAGAAAAACTATGGATGCCAATTGTATCCTTCAGTTGATCATTTCAGAGAAATACCGGTTTCAACGTCATTTGTTACTAATCGCATTTTGTATTGTTGTTTTGTATTACAGTCCGCCGGACTATGCAGAACCTTTCGAAACCTATAACCGACTGGCTATTTTTTTCCTGATCATTTCACTGGCCTACAGTAATATGTATTTTTTTGTACCTAAATTTTTATTCAGAAAAAGATACCTGGGTTATGGTCTTTTTGTGCTTTCAGGGATGATTCTTTCGTATTACATGCATGAAGTTTTTGCCAGTTATTTTAAATCTGATTTACTGCCTAACGAGGATGACAATATTAACTTTTTTACCTTTTCCTTTATGATCATGGTGCTTATTATTGCATCAGCAGCAGTTAAACTATTCCAGCAGTGGATAGCTGATGCTCAACTGATTCATGATCTGGACCTGGCAAAAACTAATGCTGAACTGGAACAACTCAAGAACCAGATCAATCCGCATTTCCTTTTTAATATGCTCAATAACGCTAATGTATTAATTGAAGACGACCCTAAAAAAGCTTCGCAGGTTTTGATGAAACTAAGTGACCTACTTCGCTATCAGCTTTATGACAGCTCGAGAGATAAAGTTTTATTAACTTCAGAAATCCATTTTTTAGAAAATTTTTTAAACCTGGAAAAAGTCAGACGAGATAATTTTAATTTTTTAATATCCAAAGAAGGAGAATTGAGCGGTGTTCAGGTTCCCCCCTTATTATTTATTTCATTTGTTGAAAATGCAGTAAAACACAATAATGACTCAGCGAAATTATCCTATGTAAATTTGTTTTTAAATGTTCGCCATTCTGAGCTGTTATTCAAATGCATCAACTCAAAACCCGCTGTAAAAGCAGTTAATAAATCCGGAGGATTAGGTCTGGCCAATATTAAAAGAAGATTAGAACTCCTGTTCCCTTCGTCACATGACTTGAAAATAGAAGACCATTCGGAAACATACTGCGTTACCTTAACTTTAAAACTATAAAATGAACTGCATAATAGTTGATGATGAGCCATTAGCAAGAAAAGCAATCCAAAAACTTGTTAACGAGACAGAAAATCTGGAATCTATAGCATCATTTAACGGAGCAGATGCCACAAGAGAATTTCTGGCAAAAAATGCTGTTGATTTAGTATTTCTTGATATCCAAATGCCAGGAGTGAATGGAATTGATTTTGCCAGAACTATTCCTAAAAAAACGTTAGTGGTGTTTACTACCGCTTTTCATGAATTTGCTTCTGAGAGTTATGAAGTCGACGCTATTGACTATCTGATCAAACCTGTAAAATTAGAGCGCTTTCAAAAAGCGGTTGAAAAAGCCCAGACGTATTGTAAATTATTCCATACTGATCATACAAACAGCAATATAGAAAACATAACCGATGATTATATTTTTGTAAGGGCAGACCGCAGAATGTTCAAAGTATATTTTAGTGATATACTTTATATTGAAGGGTTAAAAGATTATGTAATTATTTACATAGAAAATCAAAAAGTAATTACACTGATGAATATTAAAACTATTCATGATTTGCTTCCCAAAAATTCTTTTGTCAGAGTCAGTAAATCGTACATCATCAATGTAAATAAGATAGATTCTGTAGACAATAATACTGTATATATAGGAAAAGACGAAATACCGATTGGCAATATTTATAGGGATTTCTTTTTTAATGAATTTGTAACAAAGAAACTTTTGAATAAATAATAAAAGATACTTTTTGACACAGTATAAACCCGGAATAAGCGGCCAATATCGATTTATTCCCCACTAGTATAGAAAACAATAAAAATAATTAGTTCGATCTTTCCGGAAAAGTGGGTGTTTGATGGGACAGTACATCGAACTGGTCTTACAAATTAGTGTGTTAGTGTACCACAAAGCTCTGGGAAGAAAATAGGGTGTTCCTGTTCGCTGCCCTTGACACAGTTCGAAAAATATTCTCTTATTCAAATGTAAGACAGTTCAGTTTACAGTCTTTGACTATTGTATGATTCTCCAGTTTAACCTTAACTAAGGAGATTTTCAGTTCTTCTTCCCTGTTATCTGTAGCCAAATTACATATATAGTTTTCAGATATCGGGATTTCTTTTATGAACCAGCGTGTTTTATCAAGGCGTACCTGATTGTCTTTAATTAAAAAGCTTTTTAAAGGGATACTTAATCCTTTCCCATCTGCTTTAATTACACTCTCTTTTGCAGTCCAATATCTATAAAATTCATTCAACTTCTCATTTGCATTTGATTGTTGAATATTAATCCTTTCTTCATCTATCATAACATTGTAATATGCTTCAATATCGATTGGATTTATAAATTCAATGTCTATGCCCACTCTGCAAGAAGTGCTCATAGCACAGATTACGCAGTGTCCAGAATGTGCAATATTGAAGTCAACAGCTGCCATTGGAATGAATGGCTTGTTATACATCGTATATTCCAGATCGGAAAGAGAATAAGTGTCTGCGACTCCAAGTTCGGCGAAACCTTTTTGGATCAACAATTTTCCCAATAAAAATGCCCAGCGGTTTTCACACTTTTTATATTTTAAAGCGGAGCTGCGAAATTTTTCAGGTAGCTGGAAAAGAAGGTGTTCAAAGACAAGGTCATCTTCGATAATTTCTGAAAAAAAAGTGTACAATACCAATATCATGATAGTTTTTCAAGTAAAACAACTGTTATATTTCTGTTACTCTTCTGTTATTCGAATTAGCCCTACGTACCTGTGCGCTTCTTGGATTCAAATATAGGCACTTCTTCGAATAATCTCGATGTAACTCAATTTCAACATTTGTTTAAATTTATTAGATTTGATTAATCACCCTAAATTAAAATTATGAATTATTTAAAAAGTAAAGTAGCACTTGTTACAGGTGCTACGTCAGGAATTGGCAAATCAATTGCCTTATTGTATGCATCCCATGGTGCAAAAGTCATGGTCTCAGGTAGAAATCAAGAAAGTGGACTTCAAGTAGTTCAGCAGATCCAAGACAACGGAGGCGAAGCCGCATTTTTTAAAGCCGATGTATCGGATCCCGAACAATGTCGTTTATTGATTCAAGCTACCGTGTCTACTTTTGGCGGACTTGATGTCGCTTGTAATAATGCCGGTGTGTCAGGCGTATTAAGCACCTTAGTCGACTACCCAATTGATACCTGGCAAGAAGTCGTAAACACCAATCTTAACAGTGTTTTTTATTGTCTTAAGTATGAACTGGAAGTGATGAATAAACAGAATAGCGGTGTTATCATCAACATGTCTTCAATATATGGGCTGACAGGTACAATGAACACGTCTGCATATGTAGCATCAAAACATGCAATCGTTGGCCTTACAAAAAGTGCTGCACTGGAAAATGCAGCAAAAGGAATCAGAATCAACACTGTCTGTCCTGGCTGGATAGAAACCCCAATACTAAATCCCCTTTCAGATGACCAAATAAAGGCTTTAGATAACTTACACCCCGTATTACGTATAGGAAAACCCGAAGAAGTGGCTGAACTTGTACTATGGCTGTCTTCTGATAAAGCTTCCTTTGTTACCGGCTCTAACTATTCTGTAGACGGAGGATACCTGGCCAAATAGTAGATCTTACTGCAAGTTATACAGCCTAAATAGTACTTCCGTGTACTTCGTGGATCAGTGTGAGAAATAATCTCTTGCTGTTGCACGTCAATTAAATTTTCGTGCAACAGCGAAGATAAGAGGAATTTTTGTGTCTGATCCACAATCAACTAATCATTCCCTTAAACAGAAGACTATGAAAGAATTCAGTACCGCTATCGCCCAAAAACCGATTGCAATTATCGGTATGTCCTGTCGCTTTCCCGGAGCCGACAACTATAATGAGTTTTGGAAGAATTTAATGAAAGGCCAGTCCGGCATTTCTGAAATCCCATTGGAAAGGTGGAACTGGAGGCATTATTCGAAAGATTTTCCAGGAAATGGTGATGCAGGAAAATGGGGTGGATTTATCAAAGATGCAAGCAGTTTTGACGCATCCTTCTTTCAGCTTTCCGGCAAAGAAGCCGAGCTGATGGATCCGCAACAACGTATTATGCTCGAGTTAACCTGGAATTGCCTGGAAGATGCAGGAATACCTCCTTCAAAACTATCAGGCAGTAATACGGGTGTTTTTGTAGGCGTTTTTAATCATGATTATAAAGAACTGGTAGAACGAAGCAGCTCTATTGAAGCACACTATGGTACGGGTACTTCAGCAGCTATCGTTGCGAATCGGTTATCTTATTTCTACAACTTCAAAGGTCCAAGTGTTCCTATTGATACAGCATGTTCAGCTTCATTGCAAGCCATGCATATGGCTGCACAGTCCATACAGGTAGGCGAATGTGATTTGGCATTAGCAGGAGGTATAAGTTTACTTTTTACTCCAGCTAAACATATTGCCTTCGGAAAAACCGGTATGTTATCCCCAACAGGAAGCTGCAAAAGCTTTGATGAAAGGGCCGATGGGTATGTAAGAAGTGAAGGTGCAGGTGTTTTGCTGCTAAAATCTCTTGAAAAAGCGTTGGAGGATGGAGATGTGATTTATGGGGTATTGCGAGGAAGTGCAGTCAACCATTGCGGCAAAACCTTTACACTCACCTATCCTAGCCCGAGTGCACAAGCTGAGGTAATAGCAGCAGCGGTGAAGCGTTCGGGGGTCATACCAGGAACAATTAGTTATATTGAAACTCATGGCACCGGAACCCCCAAAGGAGATCCTATAGAGATTGAAGGACTCATTAAAGCTTTTACTACTCACTTAGAGGGTTCCGCTATAAATAACTACTGCGGTGTGGGATCTCTAAAAGCCAATATTGGCCACCTGGAATCTGCCGCCGGCATTGCAGGTGTGATAAAAGTTTTACTGGCGATGAAGCACCAGCAGCTTCCTGGATTGCTACATTTCCAGCAATTGAATACCCGCATTTCACTTCATAATACGCCGTTTTATATAGTTGATAAACCTCGGAGCTGGCTACCACTCTTCGATGAGCAGGGTCAAACTTATCCTAGAAGAGCAGGCGTAAGTTCTTTTGGCTTTGGTGGAACTAACGCTCATGCAGTTTTAGAAGAAAGTCCGATTTCAGCACGAACAATACCGGCAAAACAACCTGCTTACATTATTTGCCTGTCAGCAAAAAACAGAGAAGGTTTACGGCAAAGGAAGGCGGAATTAGCTGCATGGATTAACCTGAACCGGGCAAGTGTAAACATAGCTGACCTAAGCTATACACTATTGTTAGGAAGAGAGCATTTCCAAACACGGGAAGCTATTGTAGTAACAGATATCGACAGTTTGTTGTCTGCATTACATATCGATCAATACGAAAATGATAAAACTGAAAAGGTGCTTTCGCCTACGCAGCAGCAAGAGGCAGATCGTATTCTATCAGATTGGAATGCAAATGGTAACACAACCGCTTATGAATATACCGTAATGCTTAAACAGCTGGCGGAGGCCTACGCTTTAGGCTATAACGGCAACTGGGCATTAATATTCCACAATAGCGGAGCGATTCGGATAACATTGCCTGGTTATCCATTTCAAAAAACCAGGCATTGGGTTCAGGCAAGTTCACTTCCAGCATATTCGAAGCCATTAGATCAAGAAGCAACTGTTGTAACTACGTCGGATTTATCAACCTCCATAGTCTTAACAGGAGATGAATGTTTTCTTAAGGACCATGTCTTTAAGGATC
>JAPSHM010000326.1 GCA_031179845.1 Pedobacter sp. | reverse complement strand
GCTTTTATAAGATCTATAACCTCATAACTTTCATCACAGTCTGTTACTATTTCAGATTCGATATATTTTTTTCTCAACGATTTGCCTTCATAAACTGGTTTTTTTTCAAATACTATTTTGCTGTATTTATCAATAATTTCGAAGCTAAAACCATATACTTGTTGGTCCAGTGAATCTTGATTGTTCTTCGTCGTCATGTCGTCAAACTTGCACAATATTCCTGCTTCGATATTATTATCGGCCGAATAAGAATGTAAATTCATAGAAGCAAATAAAGAATAGGAATCATTTGCGTAAATCTTGGCGTGTAAACGCTTACAATATTTAATTGTGATATTTTTGAATTGTCTAAAGAACATGAAATCTTCGATCGAAAGACTTTTCGTTTTATTTTCTTCATTTTTGCCAAAGACTATAATGACGTTTAATTCATGATCTTCGATTCTTTTCGACAAAGCTTGTTTATAAGCGGTATGTAGTTTAACGTATGGAGAGATTATAATTAACTGGGTTTCTGCTTTCTCAATCATGGAGATCAGCCTATCATGTACTTTAAATCTGTTTAAAAGTTCTGGCATACGTTCGCAAATTAAATTTCATTTCAAAATAGTAAATTATTTCACAATAAATGAACAGTTTATAATTGTACCTTCATTCAAAAGATTTTCATAACTGAGACGTCTGCTTATCGCAGCTTTTAAGTGTTGAAAAGACCTGTTATCTAAAACCGCCGTTCAGATTAGATCCTCCTTCGATTTATCAAAAATTTTTAAACGTCAGCCCAGTGCTATAGACGATCAATTGAATAAGGGATAGAGCAGACAACACAGAATATATTACCGATCTGCGGAAGAAGGTGCAGGAGTTCCAGTTCTAACGACTGTTGCGGCTACCTGCATCTTTCTCCCTAGTAGTTCTGCGAACCGCCCAAAAACTTCTTCACACTCGACTCTAAAAAGAAATTTGCACCTCCAATTTTCCTGGAAACCAGCTTTTCATGTTTTAGCAGCCAGGGTAGCCTGCATTTGCTCCACTCTGCGTTTTATGGTTGCCCTATCCGGGGGAATACCGGCCAACCAGTTTAGATCTGATCAAGGTGATGAACACAGGATCTCCAAAGCAGTGTGGCATAAAATGGTAAACCAATAGTAGTAACAAAACCTTTTATTGTAAACTTATTCCAGTATAGGACAAGCCAAGAATCATGTATATATTGGATCGGTATTAGGTAGGCGTTGGTTAGGGGTTGGTTAGGCCTTGCCTTGGCTACAGCCTATCCAAGGCCCTTTCAAGACCTTCGTGATATCAATGGAACATCCCATGTGCATCCGCGCCAATTACCAACGACCAGCAACCCAAATTTTAAAGAAATTAACCTAAAGTAGCACTTTCTACACATCCGCATTCGATCTCTGGTTCCGTTTAGGCGTCCTGCTATTGCATTCTCATAAGGATCTCCGTTTTCGGTCACTCTGATGGTCATTTTATGCCCTGTGAGAGGATGTCGCTAGTCAGCGCTGGAAGGTGTTTGTCCAGATCAGGTCATCAATTACAGTAGAATTTTTGCTCAGTAAGGGAACCCTGGGACCCGCGGAAGGTGCAGCAATTAAATGGTTTTCAGATAACTTAAGTTCTCATGGGATTGTAAACCAGTAGGGTAGCACCAGTACAAACGATCAGTAGCGTTGCTACTGGTCCATTGCCCGGAACTTCGTCAATCTTATTTTGATCTGAGTGAGGTAAAAAAGGAAGCAAAGGAACAGTCAATTGCCATTCCTCGGAATTTTACAGGCCGTGATTTGCATTGTTACCTTACTTTTGTCGCGGGAGATAGAAGCAGGATCGAATTCAGCCTGTACGTCAAAGTTTAAAGGATCGATTAAGGCTGTACGATTCCATAGACCATCTGCATGTAAGCAGCTTGTTCTAACGCGACCAAAAACTCAGACCAATCCACCCGGTTAAACGTCAGGCTGATGTCGGGAAAAGGAGTGGCGAGCACTAAGACCTCATGACCGTCTGGATGCGTTTCGATAAAATCATCAAACTTGAAACCTTTCGTGGCATCAACATACGCATTAAATTGCTCAAATGTAAAGGTCATGAGCATTTCTTTCTTCCAGATATTAACAATTTTGCAATTCATGCAATGCGTGATGCAAATGTCGCCTTCCCGGCTAATTACTATTGGTTTACACATATTCTTTCTAGATATGGTTTATAATAACTGGATTTTATAACCCTTGATTGTAAATCTGTATATTATTTAGAATAATTCCAAAGTATTGTAACTATTTTTTGAAAAGTATTGGCTTTTTAAATTGGCCTCTTAGTAAATATAGGAAAAAATGGTTGATTTGTGTGAAGGTCCTGTTGAGGTAACATGGTCAGGTTAAATCGAGAATTTTAGCGTTGGGTAATCACTTTCATGCATTGAATATTTACCTTCCTTTTTATTACGTAAAATCATACCAGCAAATTTCTGCGTGTTTGATGCGCTTTGACATAGTTTTGAATATTTGTTATTCTTTGTTTTTTATTTAAAAAACGCTTAAGTGCACACCGGCTGCGCTAAAGTTTCTTATCATTATCAGGCAATCAGTTGGATTAAATAGCACTGCTAATCATAACTAAACTGAAGGTCCTACAGATAGCAAAAAGACTTATAAAACATGAAAAATATATTCTTCTTAACCTTAGTTTTTGCAATACAGGTTCTAGGCATCACTATTTCCTATGCTACGCCGAACAATTTTCCATTTGAAGTAAAAGATACCTCTAATGGTAAATTGCCAGTTTTCGATGAGAACTTTTACACCACTCAGGTTACTTTTCCTTCAGATTTCAAGATCGGAGACTACATTGAATTTGTAAGAGTTGGACCGATCAGTGCGGGTTCTTCTGGGAATTATGAAGTTTCCATTAGCTATACACGGGGGAATATCGCAATTGCATCAACCTATTTGGCCAGTCTATCGCATGCGAACCCTGCATTGTGGCGGGAAGTCGGAAGGATCAACAGTAATGGCTATACTGGTTGGGGCTCGGAGAACCACAATTTTACTGTAGACTGCAATACTGAGTACGCAAATCCAAGATTTAGGGTCAGAGCGATAAATACTGGAGGACTGCTAACTCACGTAATGCCAGTTTCTATTAAAATCAGGTCTATAAACATTAATCAATCCTGGATCCCTTTAAATCGCACTGGTAGTGACTTAACTGTAACCAAATTTCTTCCAATGACTAATGATTGGAGCTTATATGTGGGCAACACGTCTACGAATAACGGTGCTGTAGTTGCCATAAAGGCAACAGAAAATGGTAATGTTGGGATTGGCACAGCATCGCCAAATGCCAAGCTTGCAGTAAATGGAAACATTAGGGCACATGAAATAAAAGTTGAAACCGCCAACTGGCCAGACTACGTATTTGCGAAAGATTACAATCTTCCAACGCTTGAAGAGATCGACAACCATATTAAAGAAAAAGGTCATTTGCAAGGTATACCACCGGCCTCAGAAGTAGAAGCTAATGGTGTCGATCTGGGTAGTATGAATGCAAAATTGCTTCAGAAAATAGAAGAACTGACACTTCATTTGATAAGCATAAATAGTAGGATTCAGCTTTTGGAAAAAGAAAATTCACTGCTGAAAAAGAACCAAAAGAATGATTTCAAAAAGATTCATGATAAATGATATGAGAACGAGTTTGTTAGTGGCGTTAGTCATTTGCTTCTTCAATGTTAGTGCTCAGCACACCGGAACTGTAAAAGTTGAAGGAGATTGGGATAAATTTTATCCCACTGAATGGAAAGATAATGGCTGGCCTTATAATTTGACATCTCATCTGGAGATTGGAAGGTCTAACGTTCACTTAAATAGTGATTGGCGAGGTACAATGATGGCTAAATTTGATTTTCGTACCTATCAATGGGGAAATGCCGGGCATTTCATTAACGCTGAAATTGTTCAGCATCATAATGTTCACACGACTTCGAATGTTGATTTCATTGCTGGCTGGAGGGATGCTACCCTGTCGAATGGAAGTGGAGTTATCATAATCTGGCTAAGAGGGGGTGGGACAACCTATCATTATAATTCTCGTTATCCTCCAGCTCCAAGAATATTTGATGGCGTTGCGAACATTCTCCCTTACCAGGAAGTCAATGGCCCAGCATATACCTACAAAACTTCAAAAGACGCGTATGTAAATTCTAACGGACTATCAAATGAGGGTTCAATTTACTATGGCGGTAATGCGACTAATTATTTCGCTGGTAACTTAGGGCTGGGCACACGAGATACCAAAGGATACAAACTGGCAGTCGCTGGCAATATGATTGCAGAGTCCGTGAATGTAAAACTACAGGGAACCTGGCCTGACTATGTATTCGCAAAAGA
>JAPSHM010000325.1 GCA_031179845.1 Pedobacter sp. | reverse complement strand
ACGTTGGCAGAAATGGATATTTACTGGAATGAAGCAAAGAAAAAATAACCGTTCTTAGAGGAGGCCTAGGAATTTTTGTCCCCTTCAGGACAAAAGGTTCCAGACTCCGAAAAGAACGGTTATTTTTTCTTTGCTTCATTCCAGTAAATATCCATTTCTGCCAACGTCATATCCTGTAGTTCCTTGCCACTTTCCTTTGCTTTTTCTTCCAGATACTGGAAGCGCTTGATGAACTTCCTGTTTGTTTTTTCCAGTGCATTTTCAGGATTAATGTTGATGAAACGGGCATAGTTGATTAATGAAAACAACAGATCTCCAAACTCGCCTTCTGCTTTTTCTATATCAATGGCTTCGTTATCGACCACATTAAACTCTGCTTTGAACTCCTGCATTTCTTCTTCTACCTTTTCCCATACCTGCGCCTTGTCTTCCCAGTCGAACCCAACACCTCGCGCCTTCTCTTGAATACGGCTTGCTTTAACCAATGATGGTAATCCGGCAGGGACGCCGCCCAACACGGATTTGTTCCCTTCCTTGAGCTTCAATTTTTCCCAATTCCGTTTTACATCCTGTTCATCCAAAACTTCAACATCGCCATAAATATGGGGGTGCCGACTGATCAGCTTATCACAAACGCTGTTCAACACGTCAACAATTGTAAAGTCATTGGTTTCTGATGCAATTCTGGCATAAAAGACCAGGTGCATCATGACGTCACCCAATTCTTTTTTAACTTCCTGCAAATCTCCCTCTAAGATGGCGTCCGATAACTCATAGGTTTCTTCAATGGTGAGATGCCTTAGGGTTTCCATCGTCTGTTTTTTGTCCCAGGGACACTCAGTGCGCAGCGTATCCAAGACAGTTAGTAAGCGAGAAAAAGCGGATGTAGGCTCTGTAGCAGTAACGGGCGGTATATTATTAGGCATTGTTAGTTTATTTTAATAATGTAAAAGTAACCATCATCATGGTCATAAAGAAAACCGAAGCTCGATAAAAATATGTTGTTACAACTACTCTTGTTCCTGCAATTTTAATTTTTTAGTAATGCGGTAGATCCTTCGTTTTTTCAAAGGCTTTTCTTCACCCCCTAGCAGTATTCCCCAAGGCCTCAATTGCTCAATCTTATCAAAGATGATCTTCAGCATCGCCATGTAGGGAATGCAAAGGAACATCCCTGATATTCCCCAGATCATTTCCCCAACCACAATGCCAATAAATGCAAATAAGGCATTAATTTTTACTTTTGAACCAACGATCAGCGGCATGAGTACATTCCCGTCGAGGGTATGAACGCTGACAAAGGCAATGACTACCAACAGTACTTTGGCGGCACCAGCAGTAGCAAAGGTGATCAGAATGCTAATCAACAAGGCAGTGAATATGCCAATGTAGGGCACAATGTTAAATATTCCCGAGATCAGACCAAGTAATATTGCATATTTTATGTTGAGGATCCATAACGTGAAAATCATCAATACGGTTACAATCACCATTTGCAAAAATAACCCGATAATGTATTTTTTGATAATGAACTGAATGTGCCTTACAATTTCGCTAACCTTGTCAGTATGCTTTTCTTCAAATACAGAGGTCAGGAAATTAAAAAGTACACCACGATAATTTAGGATGAAAAAGGTGAACAATAGCAAAAAGAATAAGAACAAGACAGTAGACGAGAGCGTAAGTAGCGTAGCGCCGAGCACCGTTGCACTGGTTGCCACTGCGGTGCTGGCGCTATCTTTAAGATAAGCGATCTGCTTTTCCGTGTTGACATGGAAAGTATTTGAAATCCAATGTTGGATGTCGTAGAACGAATTTTCAGCTTGCTGCTTCAATAAGGGCCAATCTGTCCAAAGATCTGTGAGTTGATTGGCGAGAAATAGAAGTATTCCGGAAATGACAGCGATCATCAGGACAACTGAAATGATAGAGGCGAGACTCCTTTTAAACCGCCATTTCCGTTCCATGAAATTGGACATCGGCAATAGTAAAAGAGCCAGCAAAAATGAGGTCAGTAATGGAGCTAGAATCGTTTGTCCTAAAATCGCCAGGTAACCCAGGCAAATGATAGAAAATAGCACCATGGCTAATTTGGTGTAAAATGGTAGGGAGATGTTTTTCATTAACTTAGATATATGTTAATGTAAATTAACCAAAAAACAAATGCCCTACCAAATAATAAGTTCAACAGTTAGGCACTGGCTTCGTCAAGAATAGCAATGTCCTCCACGTTAAGGCTTAACCTGGCCGCATTTACCAAATCCTCCAGTTGGTTAAGATCAGTTACACTGGCGATGGGCGCAGTAACAGTTCGTCGGGCAATAAGCCAGGCCAATGCGATGCTCGCAGGACTCACATTGTATTGCTCAGAAACCTGGTCAAGTGCGTTTAATATGCTAAATCCTCGTTCGTTAAGATATTTTTTTACAGCTCCGCCGCGCTGACTTTTATTCAAGTCGGCCTCTGAGCGGTATTTGCCGGTTAAAAATCCACTTGCCAGTGCGTAATAATTGATTACTCCCAGCTGGTGTTCCGTAACTACCGGTTCCAGCTCCTTTTCATAAACAGCGCGATTATACAAGTTATACTCTGGTTGTAAACTTTGATATTTAGGCAGGCTAAGTCTTTGTGCAGTTTCCAACGATTCAATTAGGCGTTCCCGGGAAAAGTTTGAGGCACCCACCCAGCGTACCTTTCCAGCTCTGATCAGCTGATCATAGGCTTCGAGTGTTTCTTCAATAGGGGTGTCGAGGTCGTCATAATGCGATTGATATAGGTCGATGTAGTCCGTCTTCAACCGTTGCAAAGATCCATCAACTGATTTCAGGATATGATCTTTCGCCAAACTCTTTTTAGTTGAACCCGGAATAGAACCTACCTTGGTCGATATAATGACCTGCTGTCTGTTTTTCCGCTCCGCCATCCAATTGCCAATAATGGTTTCAGATTCCCCTCCTTTATTTCCCGGTACCCAATGGGAATAAGTATCTGCGGTATCTACAAAATTGAAACCAGCTTCTGTGAAGCCATCTAGTACTTCAAACGATTTATCTTCGTCTATGGTCCAGCCGAATACGTTTCCACCCAAGGTGATCGGATAAACGAACAAGTCTGAACTACCTAATTTTCTTTTCTCCATTTCGATTATTTGTTAAGCTGAAAAAACATTGCATCAGTATTGACAAATTTATAGGAAGGGACTTTGTGGACGGTCCTCGTTTTGTAAAGTTATCAGGTTACAGCCGGTTTAACCAAACAGGTTCAATGACCAAAAAGGAATTGATAATGAAGTAGTGAAAATCAGGAACTAGTGGCTAAGCCAGGGGTCAAACTTATGAAAACATGTGTCATCGTCTCCCCACTTTCTTGTTCTTCCCTGAGGTTGTCCATCAAGAGCTGTTTAATCAATATCTGATCGCGCATTTCAGCCAATCTAATCATTGCTGCATAACTTGCAATCTTATAATGATTGATCTTTTGCATCACAATGATGGCTGCGATGTCTCTTACGACAGTAACCTCTTGCGTATGTGCAATGAGCAGATCTGCTTCGGCAATTAAGCCAGCCATACCCTGACATTTCTGCAGCGTTGGTGCAATGCCTAATAGCTGTTCGAAAATACCTTCAAGTCGTTGTACATGGACATATGATTCGGTAACGTATTTTGCAAGCATGATACCTAATGGATCTGATACCGCTCCTTGCAGGTCTGTCCAAAGTTTAGGCAAATGCTCCTCAGTCCAAAGCATATCCTGTAATTCCTTGGTGAAAAGTTCCTGTAGCAGCGTAGTTTCTCTTACTTTGTCGTTTTTCTCCTGTCCAGCCATTAGCTTTTATCTTGCGTGTGTAGTTCCCATTAAAACATCATTATGGATACTACGATTGAACAGATGATCTTCTAATAAGTTTGTAAAAAGTTCATTGTTGCAAAATTTCATGAACCAATCTGGGTTCGAATTGTTAGTTCATGAAAAACTGGATGTGCTCAGCGAAATGTTCCCTAACAAGATCAGGGAATTGTTCCCTAATAAGATACAAAAGCTAATATGGAAAAGACGATTAACATACCAATTGATGAAGTCACTGTAACTGGTGATTTGCATATACCTATGTTGGCTAAAGGTATTATTGTATTCGCTCATGGAAGTGGCAGCAGCAGACACAGTACCCGAAACAAACACGTTGCGAAAATATTGCAGGAAGCAGGATTTGCTACCTTGTTGTTTGACCTGCTAACTGTTCAGGAAGACCAAAATCCTGCCTTACGCTTTGATATAGCACTGCTAACCGACCGACTGATCAAAGTGACAGATTGGCTTCAAATGGATAGCGAATGCGGAGATCTGGTAGTAGGCTATTTTGGTGCAAGTACTGGCGCAGCTGCATCGCTCAGAGCGGCTGCAACCTTAGGGCACGAGGTAGTA
>JAPSHM010000324.1 GCA_031179845.1 Pedobacter sp. | reverse complement strand
TAATGGAGAAACTCCTGAAAGTTCGTTGCTAAAGGGAGATCACCTTGTGGGCAAGTACTATGTAATTTTCGATAAAGAGTATAAAAAGGAAATCGAAGCTTTAAAGCTGGAGGGGCAGACCGAAGAGGAAGCCAAGAAAAATGCGCCTTTAATCAAAGAAGCACAGAAAATGCTGCAGGACTGGGAAGCCGGCGTGCCTGAAGTCATTGAATTGTGGAAAAAAATGAACGGATGGGTATACGAAGGTTTTGCCGTTTCGTATAAAAACCTCGGTGTTGATTTCGATAAGTATTATTATGAAAGCAATACTTATTTACTGGGCAAGGGTACCGTTGAAGAGGGATTGGAGAAGGGCGTGTTCTTTAAAAAGCCAGACGGTTCAGTTTGGATTGATTTGACGGAAGACGGATTGGATCAAAAGCTGGTTTTACGAGCCGATGGTACCTCTGTATATATTACCCAGGATTTAGGCACGGCACAAATGAAATATGACGATTTCCAGATGGATGAGTCTATTTATGTTGTTGGTAATGAGCAGGATTACCATTTTAAGGTTTTGTTTTTAATTCTAGAGAAGCTTGGTAAAAGTTGGGCTAAGGGGCTGCATCATTTATCTTACGGTATGGTCGACCTTCCAAGCGGTAAAATGAAATCCCGTGAAGGGACAGTAGTTGATGCCGACGACCTGGTTGCGGAAATGATTGAGACGGCTAAAGCTAAAACTGAAGCTTTAGGTAAAGTGAACGATTTTGACGAGGAAGAGAAGGAAAATCTATACTATAATATCGGCATGGGTGCTTTAAAATACTTCTTGCTGAAAGTGGAACCCAAGAAACGTTTGCTATTTGATCCAGCTGAATCCATAGATTTCCAGGGAAACACAGGGCCGTTTATACAATACACCCACGCACGGATCAGGTCATTATTGCTAAAAGCAGGATATGAGGATAACTATGCAGGTGCTGACAACGTTGAGATAACCGCTACAGAGCTTGAAATGATCATGCTATTAGCCAAGTATCCGGCGGAGATCCAATCGGCCGCCAAAACACATAGTCCGGCTTTACTGGCGAACTACTTATATGAGGTCGCTAAGATGTTTAATAAATTCTATCATGAAACTCCGCCGATTATCAAAGAGGAGCAGGAAAGCATTAAACAGCACCGTTTAAATTTGAGCTTTGTGACAGCAAAAATATTGAAAGAAGGTATGCGCATCTTAGGGATTACAGTTCCGGAGAGAATGTAAGACGAGTTTTTATTTGCCGCATTTTCTGCATTACAAAGGAGAGGGATTATTCCTTCTCCTTTGTTTTTTCTACACCCGGCCTCTCGGGTACATTACTTTTTCTTCTGAATGCAGCGAAAGTCATCGGACTTCTTGAAGGCCTTTCATCGCCTAATAATAAGCCCCATTGTTTGAACATCTCGGTTCTGTCGAAAATAACCTTGAGCACGGCAATTATTGGCATAGAGAGAAACATTCCTGCAACACCGGCAATACTTCCACCAATGATCACCCCCAGGATCGCAAACAAAGCATTGATCTTCACTTTAGACCCAACGATTCGAGGCATCAGGATGTTATTGTCCAGGAATTGAACCCCTGCAATGACTCCCAGAACTGTTATTACTGGCCATAGTTCGGTGGATGAAGTTAGCGTTAGCAGTACACCAATGATGTTCCCAAGGAGGGCCCCTACATAAGGGATCAGATTTAAGATGGCGAAGATCACACCAATTAACAGGGCGTGTTTGATCCCGATAATCATTAGAATACCCCCTAATAAAATCGTCATATAGGTAACTTGTATCAGTAAGCCCAATAAGTAATTTTTTATGATTACTTCGGTCTCGTAAATACCATCCTTCACTTTCGCATGGTCCTCTGTTTTGAACCACATAAAGATAAAACGCAATAGAATGTCCTTATAAAAGAGCATCAGGTAGATATAAATAGGCAATAGACCAACAAACACAAAAACCGATGTTAAAGTTA
Source organism: Pedobacter sp. (assembly GCA_031179845.1). GTDB lineage: Bacteria > Bacteroidota > Bacteroidia > Sphingobacteriales > Sphingobacteriaceae > Pedobacter. The sequence goes on along the minus strand of JAPSHM010000324.1, from coordinate 2,444 downwards.
GTGCAGCACCACTCGCTGCTTTTCCAGCCATACCAAGCAAATCATTACTTTTCTCGTTGATGAACTTGACTTGTTCGTTGGTTGAAAAGCTACTGATGCTATTGATCCATGAGCTGATCGCATTGATGTGTGCGCTTACATTTTTCTTGATCTGCGGGAAGTCGCTGACCAATTCCGCTACCTGGGCAGAGAAAAACCATATAATGAGTCCTAGTACGATGGCCAGCATAAGAATGGGTAGAATAATGGCTGCTATTTCCGGAAAGTGTAATTTTCGTAAAAACCTATATAGAGGTAGCAGCATGATGCTGATGAAAAAAGCCATGATCACCGGCATAATGATGTCACTTCCAACAACGAGGATGGCGGCAATGAGAACGATTCCGAGTAATTCTATGGCCCGTCGGACGGTTAGAGGCATGTCTTTCATTGGTAATTTGTTAGATTTTGTTGAGGTAATAGTATAGGGTACCGATTGTTTGGCTAATTTTGTGCCACAATTTAAATTTTAACGAAGGTTGCCACATGATTACAAATGAAACTATAGTTGCTTTATCTACCCCGCCCGGAGTGGGCGCTATAGGTGTGATCCGTTTATCAGGAAAAGATGCTATATCCATTACCAACTCGGTGTTTAGCGGGAAGGACCTGCTTTCGCAGGATTCCCATACGATACACTTTGGTTTAATTAAAGATGGTAAGTTGGTTATTGATGAGGTACTTGTGAGTTTGTTCGTTGCGCCGAAGTCGTACACCAAAGAGAACGTTGTAGAAATCTCCTGTCATGGCTCGAATTACATCATTCAGCAGATCATTAGCTTGCTCATCCGAAAGGGAGCTTCGGCGGCTAAACCTGGAGAGTTTACGTTAAGGGCTTTTTTAAATGGAGGACTGGATCTTTCTCAGGCAGAAGCCGTAGCGGATTTGATCTCTTCTGATTCAGCAGCAGCGCATAGTGTAGCGATGAATCAGCTGAGAGGTGGTTTTAGTAATGAGTTGAATGTGTTGCGCGAGCAGCTCATTCATTTCGCATCGATGATTGAACTTGAGCTCGATTTCGCTGAGGAAGATGTGGAATTTGCAAATAGAGACCAGTTGCAGACACTGATTGAAAAGATCACGCTGGTATTAAATAAGCTGATCCGTTCTTTTGAATTGGGAAACGTGATTAAGCAGGGGATCAACACGGTGATTGCCGGTAGGCCAAACGCAGGTAAATCAACTTTGTTAAATGCGTTGTTAAATGAAGATAGAGCGATCGTGAGTGAGATTGCTGGAACCACTCGAGACACTATTGAAGAGGTTTTAAATATAAACGGCATCAATTTCAGATTGATAGACACTGCGGGGATTCGTGAGGCGACTGATACGATAGAGGCAATAGGCGTGGAGAAGACCATGCAGAAGATTAGTCAGTCGGCGGTATTGGTTTATTTGTTTGATGTAGTGAATCTTACTGATGCAGAAATTCGGGAGGATATTTTGCGCTTGCATAAACCTGGGATTGCATTTGTTGCAGTTGCCAATAAGATGGACCTTTCTGTTAGTGACCGTTTGAAAGAATTGAGATTACCTGAAGATATTGGTTTTATTGCCATATCTGCGAAAGAGGAGCAGCATATTGAAGAATTGAAGCAGTTGTTGTATGACACTGCAGTTGGTGATAAGTTATCTGATAGCCATACCATGGTGACGAATATCAGACATGTAGAAGCGTTGCAAAAAACAAAGGCCGCTTTGGCAAGTGTATCGGAAGGCATGGATAATCCGGTCACGTCTGATTTTTTGGCGATGGATATTAAACAGGCGTTGTACTATTTAGGGGAAATTACTGGGCAGGTTACTACAGATGATCTGCTGGAAAATATATTTAGTAAGTTTTGCATTGGCAAGTAAAAAAACAAACTATCAATAAATATCGATAAGAAAAACCCCTCATTTCATTGAAAATGAGGGGTGACTGTTACTCTATTGAGGAAATATGCAATTTGTATGGTCTGAGGAAGGAGGTAATTTATACTCTGGTTAAAAAGAATAAAATTCCCGAATTTAGAGAAGGAAGTAAACAGTATCTTTTGAAGACAGCAATTGACACTATTTTTTTTCAAAAGGCTTCATTGACAGGTTCAGATGTTATACCATCCTCAGTAAAGGAATACTACAGTATAGCGGAAGTCACTGAGAAATATGGGATGAAAAGGGATAACATTTACTGTTTGCTACAACGGTCAATGATTAGGAGAGTTAAAGATGGTAAAGCCGTTTATCTGCGTATCGATGATGTTGATGATTACTTTAAAAAAAGGAGAGAGAATGAGAAAGGTGAAGTTGAGGACGAAGAAAATTAGCAATGGGCGTAAATGCCTTTATTTTGATGTTTACCCACCAGTTCAAGATCTCGTAAAGTTGATGCGGAAGTATTATTTGAAGCTATTTATTTACGA
>JAPSHM010000323.1 GCA_031179845.1 Pedobacter sp. | reverse complement strand
ACGATTTGCTGTTCGTCAAAATTGACGGAACAACTGCAGCTAATGATAGACTGAAGGAGTAAGCACCAGCCGGCTTCTCAGCGGCAGCAAAAAATCCTTTTTGTAATACGTCTTTCCATTCAGCACCTACTGCTGGCAATATATTTTTCTCCCAATTGTTACGCACATATTGGTAGTATTCCTTTACGGTATTGTCCGACCAGATCAACAAGCTTTCTTCCGCCTGACGGGAGTTGAACACCGGGTTGATGGTTGGCTGTACGATTGAATAGATTCCTTCGTATGCGCTTGCATCACCCCATGCCTCTAAATAGTTATGGTTTACGGCGATCACATCACACAAAGTAGCCGTTTCATCCTTACGGTCAGAGAAAGAAACTTTCAAAGCAACTTTAGCTAACGCATCAGTAAATGCTTTGGCGTTTGCTACATCGTAAGCAGGGTTGCTGTCTAAAAAGAAAACAGCAGCAACTTCTCCCCTGTTCATTTCATTGATCAATTCTGCAAATTCCGCATCGTTGCCAGCAAAACGTTTACAAGGATTATCTAAATCAATGGTGGTACCATAACTTCCAATAGCGGAGTTAATGGCATTAACCAGGATCTGTGTAGAAACGTCATTAGATCCGGAAACAACAAGTGCTTTACCTTTATTTTGTACAAGCTCTTTACCAACCAACTTCAAAGCTTTCTCAGCGGTTACGTTGTCTGGCAACACGCCACCAGCTAAACCGGCACCTGTAATTGCATTATATAAAGTAATCAAAGCAGGACCTTCTTCCGACAATTTTACCGGGATCCGTGTATCTGCATTGGTACCTGTTAAACTCATGCCGGCCTCGAATTGGAAATGGCGGGACATTTTACCGTTTCTTAGAGAGGTGTTGTTTCTGTTGGATACATATTGAGAAGTAAACTCTTCACCACTGATCCAGGTACCTAAAAAGTCAGCACCGAAACTTACGATCAGATCTGCCTTGTCAAATTTATATTTAGGAACAACTGCTTTTCCAAAGCTGTTTTCATTTGCTTTAATGATACCAGTATAAGATACCGCATCATATTGAACATGTTTAGTATTCGGATAAGCCGTAGAGAAATCAGCAATTACCGCATTCGTAGAAGGGCTACTTACCGAAGACGAAACGATACGGATCTTCTTGCCTGAAGCCTGTGCCTTGTTCAATTCTCCCTTAACAAACTCATCAACTTTCGACCAGGTTGTTTCGTTCTCTTTTAATACAGGGGCTTTTAATTTAGACACATCATACAGATCTAATACAGAAGCCTGAGCTTGTGCATCCGTTCCGCGGTTGAATATACCACCATTAGGATTTGGTTCTATCTTAATCGGTCTGCCTTCCCTGGTTTTAACCAACACGGGCTGACCTTTAAAACTTGAAACATAGTAGTTAGGGATACCCGGAACCACCTCTTCAGGTCTAATTACATAAGGAATTGCCTTATGAACAGGGGCAGTCTGACAAGCCGCAAGTGTAACCGCACCTAATCCAAAGCCTAAAGCTTTTAAAAAGTCACGGCGTGGAGTTACGGTACTTAACCCTGCTTCATTTAAAACATCTTCTATTGGAAGTGGCTCAGCAAATTCGTTCTTGCTGTTTTCAACAAAATCCGGAGTCTTTTTATACTCTTCTAAGCCTTTCCAGTATTTTTTATTGCTTTCCATTTAAGCTATATTACTGTTTATCGAACGTTCTTTGTTATTAAACTCTATTATTAATAATGGCACTTACCACACTCTAAACCGCCTAACGACGCAACAGTGATTTTTTCGCCTTTTTTTATCTTCTCATGCGCTTCAATCACTTTGGCATAGAATGCATTGTCTTTACCTGAAACCTCAGCTTCTTTATGACAATTGATACACCATTTCATTGTAAGCGGAGAATACTGGTAAACCTCTTCCATAGTATCCACCGGACCATGGCAGGCAAAACATACTGGCTCATTTGGTTGTAACCCTTTTTCTTTTCTGATCGCTTCTTCACCAACAACAACGTGCTGCGAGTGATTGAAGTAAGCAAAGTCAGGCAATTTGTGAACACGAATCCATTCAACTGGTTTCTCCTTGGTTTTGTCGTACGTTAGCGTATTCGGATCATAACCAATAGCGCTATAGATCTTTTGAATCTCCGGAGATATTTCACCGTTATACTTTTCAGTAGCCTGTACAGATTTGTGACAGTTCATACATACGTTAACCGATGGAATTGTTGCATTCTTCGATTTGAAAGCACCAGAGTGGCAAAACTGACAATCGATCTGATTCACACCGGCATGCAATTCGTGTGAGAATTTAATCGGCTGCACTGGCTGATAACCTGTGTGAACACCGGTGTTCCACATTCCCATCCAACCAAATGATCCAAGTGTGATGATTAAACACAAGATAAAGAAGAAAACAAACTTCTTGTTCCTGAATAATTTGCGTGTGCCGTCTGCAAAGGAAACCTTTTCCTCTTCTACAACTTCAATTCCTTGTTTCTTCAGGATCAACCGTTCCAACATCTTAACCGCACGACCCAATAAGATCAGTACAGCGATCGAGATCAGGATGATTAATGCGATCCCTACGATAGAGAACGAAGAAACTTCATCCGACCCTGCGCCAGCCTGAGCTCCAGCTTCTTCAGCTTTCTTAGGCTCACCTGCTTGTGCATAGGCGATGATGCTTCTGATCTGATCGTCTGACAACGTCGGAAAAGCAGTCATCTCTGCAGGAGAGTATTTGGCAGCTTCAATGGCTCGTTCATCACCAGCGTCAACCAATGTTCTCCAATTCTTAATCCATTTGATGGCATACGCCTCGTCCAGCTCCGTTAGTTTCGGAGTCAAAGCCGGTCCCGTACTGTTGCGGTCTAACTGGTGACAAGAAGCACATTTATCCTTAAATAACTTCCTGCCCTCCATTACATCCTGCGCCTGTGTTGTAGAAACGATTAAAACAGATAGAGCCGTAAACATGAATGCCGACTTCCAAACTCTTCTAATGATCAATGAGATATCCCTCATAATGAGTATTTTATGCTATTTTTTAAAAAACTTTATTACCGTAATTGATTTATGAACTTTAGATCCTCACCAAAACGTCCACAAAAGTAAAATTTATTAACGTACCAATGACAAAGAAATGACAGTAAATACAATTTATAATCAATCTAAATAATGGCGTTTTTAAGGCTTTAAACGAAGAAAATCACCAATTTCCGTTGAAAATTGGTGATCATCTTAAGGCGCATCTGCTGAGCAGACTTGCAAATTTAATTTACATTTTTAGTATCCATGCAAACATTAACGGAGCTACGATTGTTGCATCAGACTCTACTATGAATTTTGGGGTATGAATATCCAATTTACCCCAGGTGATCTTCTCATTTGGTACAGCACCTGAATAAGAGCCATAGGAAGTAGTTGAATCGGAGATCTGACAAAAATAACTCCAAAAAGGAATGTTCTCCATTTCCATATCCTGGTAAAGCATTGGTACAACACAGATCGGAAAATCACCAGCGATACCGCCACCAATCTGGAAAAAGCCAATTCCCTTACCAGCACTATTTTCAATATACCAATTGGCTAACCAACCCATATATTCAATTCCACTCTTCATGGTCACTGCCTGCAATTCGGATTTCATCACATAAGACGCAAAGATATTTCCCATTGTTGAATCTTCCCATCCCGGAACTACGATTGGCAAATTCTTCTCTGCCGCGGCCAGCATCCACGAATTCTTCGGGTCGATCTCATAATATTGCTCCAATACACCGCTCAATAGCATTTTGTACATGAACTCATGTGGAAAATAGCGTTCTCCTGCAGTGTCGGCATCTTTCCATATTTTATGGATGTGCTTCTGCAACCTTCTGAATGCTTCTTCCTCAGGAATACAAGTATCAGTTACGCGGTTGTAATGGTTCTCCAATAGGTCCCACTCATCTTGCGGACTCAGGTCACGATAATTAGGAACACGTTTATAATGGGAGTGCGCAACAAGATTCATGATATCCTCCTCCAGGTTTGCACCGGTACAGGAAATGATCGACACCTTATCCTGGCGGATCATCTCAGCCAATGAGATCCCCAATTCAGCAGTACTCATCGCTCCAGCAAGGGTAATCATCATCTTGCCTCCTTCATCTAAATGTGTTTCATATCCTTTTGCGGCATCCATCATCGCTGCTGCGTTAAAATGGAGGTAATTACGCTCCATGAACTGAGATATAGGTCCTCTTGTTGTACTCATCTTGATCTGTTATATGTTGCCGCAAAAATAGCTAAATAATATTATTTAAAACTATTTGGCCTTAAAGTTGCTTGGCTGACACTGATAATTAAATCCTTTCTACTATTTTAGGCCGATGAAGAAACTTTCGATTTGCACCATATTCGTTTTAATTGCAGTAAATGCACTAGGGCAAAAAAAACTGATAGAAAGGTACTTA
>JAPSHM010000322.1 GCA_031179845.1 Pedobacter sp. | reverse complement strand
CCGAAGGGGAGTTGTTAGGTCAAAGCTATTTTACTTTCTTAGGCCATCAGTTGAAGAAAGACAATACCGAAATAGTTAGTTTGGTGGCCTCGGAATTGGAGCGTATCATTCAATCTAAATTAAGTAGTAATTATCGGATCGAGTTTCCATCTTGGGGAAATCAATATGCGGAATTCTTCCCGTTATTTGAGGGTAAAACAGATGTGAAATATCTGGTGCAAACATTTGTAAAGGGGCACCATAATGTAGTTGATGATCGGATGTTCATGGATCAAAACCGCGTTGCCTTGGAAAATGATTTTCAACATCCGCTCTTCAATGATTATCCGGATCCAGTATTTACACTCGATGTTCATGGAAACTTTTTGAGTGCAAACAATGCATTACTGGAGCTCGCGGAATGTAGCAAGGAAGAGCTTTTACAGCAGTCCTTTGTTCCCTTCGTTAATCCTACGGATCTTGAAAAGGCTGTTGAACATTTCCAGGGCGCAATTAAAGGCGTTCCGCAATACTTCAATGTGAATGTGATCAGTACCAAGGGTACACATCGGACGCTCGATATAGCGAACTTGCCCCTGGTCATCAATAAGGAAGTGATCGGCGTGTATGTAATTGCCCGGGATATAACCGAAGCAATCCGGTCAAGAGAAGTTGCAAAAGAGTACAATGACAGGATATATTCTATTTTGGAAAGCATCATCGATGGCTTCTTTGCAGTCGACGAAAATTGGAATGTGACCTATTGGAACAAGCAAGCGGAGCACATTTTGTCTATGAAGAAAGAGAACATTTTGGGCAAGAACTTGTGGGATGTTTATCAAGATGCAATTTCTTTGAAATTCTATACTGAATATCATAGAGCAGTATCTGAAAATATTGCGGTGCGATTTGACGAATATTTTCCACCGCTAAAGCTTTGGATAGAGGTTTCGGCTTTTCCTTCCAGAGACGGGTTGTCTGTGTATTTCAAAGACATTACCTTTAGGAAAGAAGCGGAAGCATTGGTGCGCAGTGAGAAAGAAAAATATTTAACACTCTTTAACTTAAGCCCTGTTCCCCAGTGGGTTTATGACGTAGAAACTCTTCAATTTCTTGACGTAAACGATGCAGCTATCCAACAATATGGATATTCCAGGTCTGAATTTTTAAATATGACTTTGAATGATATACGGCCTGATCAGGATGTATGGATCCTTCAGGATATCGTCAAAACTAAATTAACAAAAGGCGCTTCGAACAGCAGCATTGTTCGACACAAAAAAAAAGACGGGAAAATTATTTCTGTAAGTGTCGATGGTAATTCTATGCCTTTTGAAGGCAAGGATGCCAGGATGGTGTTGGCGTTTGACATCACGACAAAGTTAAAGGCAGAGCAGGTATTAGAAGCCAGTGAAAGACGATTTCGGGCTTTGGTGCAGGATGGATCCGATTTAATTGCGATTCTGGATCTCAATGGAGTTTATAAGTATGTCAGCGCCAACAGCAGGCCCATACTTGGAATCGAACCGGCAGGGTTCATCGGCAAATCTGTTTTTACATTTATTCATGAGGCAGATGTCGAGTTTTTTCGTGAGGGCTTTAAAATGCTTAGAACCACCAAGCGCATTCATATGCCTCCTTTTCGCTTTGATGTCGGAGGTAAGCAATACCGTTGGATCGACACCATTTTTACCAATATGATGGATGAAACGGGTGTAGAGGGTCTGGTGGCAAATTCGCGTGATATAACCGAAGCTATGCTAGATAAAATCAGGGCCGAGGAGAGTGTAAAGCGTTATGAGATGATGTCTGAAGCGACGAGTGACGTCATTTGGGACTGGGACGCAAATACTGATCTCGTAACCTGGAATCGGGGAATTAAACGAATTTTTGGATACGACCAGGTTGAATACTCCTACGCCTGGTGGCTAGACAGAATAAATCCTGAAGACGTGTTGCATGTGACTACGCACATACAATCGTTAGTCGACAAATTGGAACCAAAGTTTGAAGTTGAATATCGTTTTAGGTGTATGGATGGAAATTATAAGCATGTACTTGACCGTGGATTCATTATGTTCGATCAAAAGGGTTTTCCATACCGGATGACCGGTTCAATGGAAGATATTACACAACGGAAAGCCTATACAGAGAAGATTGAAGGTCAAAACCGCCGTCTTTTAGATATTTCTCAACTCCAATCTCATTATGTGAGGGCGCCGTTAAGCCAGATTATGGCTTTAGTTGAACTGTTGAAAGCTGAGCAGCAGGTCGCAGGCAATGAAGAGACGTTAACTTATTTGTCGCAGGCAGCCGAAAGGCTGGATGCCGTAATTAAAGATATTATCAAAAATACAGAAGACAATTAAACTGCTCACAGATCGCCATTGTCAATGGCTGTCGCGGTTTACAGCTACCTGCGATTCCCCTGGCTGGCCGATTTTCAATAACATGGCTTTCAATTGCTCAATATGGGTTTCGAGCGCAAATGCACGCTCAGGTTTTGAGTCGTTCAAATAAGAATTGGGTCCTTCGTGTAGCGATATTAATAAGTTTTTCCTTTCTTCCATCATTCGTATCGCTACCCATAAAGAATCTTCGGTCTTTTTAATCTGTTCATTAAGCAGTGAATGAGCGGTATAAGTATGTCCGGTAAAGCATCGGTAACGGTTAACCGGGTCATTGGCGACATAGGTCAGTACGCCACCGCAATCCGGACAGGTAAGTGGCGTAATTGGACCAAGTTCAGACATTACGGTTATTTCTGTACTCATTCTTTTCGTGATAGAGGCTTCGTGTTTAACATCGGCGGGGGCATCTTTCGGTACGCATGGCGATCCGGCTGAGAATCGATCTGCAAGGATGTACCCCATTTCATCTACGGAACCGATATAATCTGCCTCAACAGTATTTAATGTGCTTTTTGGCATCCCGGGAAATTGCGCTTCTTCCGGGTCCTGCACCATACAGTTTCCACCACTCCTTTTAATGGCAGACATCCCTGATGCACCGTCATCAAGAAGGCCTGTTAGAATGATTCCGGTTACACAAGATGAATATGCCGCAGCAGCTGATCTGAATAGCACATCAATGGAGGGTCGCCAATGGTTCTCATAGGCGCCTTTTTGGACTATCATTTTTTCCTTTTCCAGTAAAAGGTGATGGTCTGCCGGTGCCAGATAGATATTCCCATTTTCAATGGGTAAATCATTTTCCGCTTCCCGACATGTTAATGCGGTGAACTTTTGGAGATAGTTAACGATCACCTTAGCTTGAGAATGCTTGGATAAATGCATGACAATGAAAATTGCCGCATCAAAGTCTGCTTTGATGGTTGACAGCAATCTCGACATCGCATTGATTCCGCCGGCTGAAGCGCCTACAACTAAAATATTTTTTACTTCCTGCATCATTCTATGTCGTTATTCTGAAAAAAACATTCGGTTACCAGGTCTGCTGCGGAGAATGCCTATTTTTTGCTCATAAAAGAGATTACGAGGCCCGTCACTATCGCACCCGCCAGGTAATAACTCACCGTCAGTGCTTTTACAATATTGTTCTTAGCCACCGGTTCCGGATCAAGTCCCATGGGCTCGGGAAGCGTAACTGCACCTACACCTGCACTCAGCCCCATAAAAATTGCCTTCGGCCAAAGATATTTTTTGTTGCCTGTTCCAATTAGGCTGTAATAAAGCGTATTTCCGACTACATCACCAGCAAGTGTCGCTTTGTATAAATTTGCGCTGTTGTCGATACTGCTGCCGAAATACTTCAATGTTTTTTGCAAAGCATTTTCTCCCAACAAATCGACTCTGGGCATATTTGGGCTTTTATTTTTTAGACTCTCATGTAGGACGTTCAGTACAATTGCGCCAGCAAGACCGGCAAGTAGGTTTTTAACTTTGCTCATAATGAAAAGATAATTTTAAGTCCCTTCGATGTTGTCAGACGATTCAACGTATGATTATAACAACGCATTGTCCGGGTTAGTTTTTGTGAATCTCAACCAAAATGATTGGCCTTACTTTTTCGTTGTGCAATAAGTAAATGGTTTATTTAAGCGTAGTTGTGGTTGTAAGCAATATAAGTTAAATTTGCAGCAATGATTTTAAAACGCATTGTTTTGTTGACTTGCCTTTGCTGCGCAATGGCTGCCGATCGGGTAACAGCTCAGGCAATTAACGCATCAGCTCTGATCGACACTCCGCAGGTTATACAACAACGCTATACTGGTAGAGTGCTTAAAGATTCAGCGTTTTACGCGAGGCAGAAATTTGTGACGGATTCCATTCTTTCACATACCTGGATCATTCCAGCCCATCTGCTTGATAAAGACATTATCATCGACAGCATTTTGAAAGCCCAGGCATACGGCCGCTCTGACCTGTTTAACCGATATAAAGATTTTAATTCCACGGAGAAATTAAGTCTTTACAGCACCGGAACACCAGTTCCAAAAGGGAAATTATGGGTGGTGGGGGTCATTGCCTTACTACGTGTC
>JAPSHM010000321.1 GCA_031179845.1 Pedobacter sp. | reverse complement strand
GGGCCAGTATATCATACGAAACCGGGTGTCAATCCCTATCCTGATTATTATAATGGGAAGTTAATCATATATGAATGGATTCGGGGTTGGGTAAAGGCCGTAAGCATGTCGCCCAATGGGGACTACCTGAGCATGGAGCCTTTTCTTTCGGAAATATCTTTGGCAGCCCCAATTGATATGGAACTGGGGCCAGACGGTAAGTTGTATATTTTGGAATATGGTAAGGGCTGGTTCTCTAAGAACCCGGATGCGGGAATTGTAAGAATTGATTACCTGAACAGCAATCGGCCGCCGCAAATCCGACAATTGGTCATTGAAAAGCCGAGCGGGCTGCTTCCCTATAAATTAGTTGCATCAGTTGAAGCAGTAGATCCCGATGGAGACGCGCTGACCTATATCTGGAATTTAGGTAAAGGGATCAGAAAGACAACCAGTACTGCCGTGCTGAATCATACTTTTAACAAAGTGGGTGAATATCCAATCAGTGTAAAGGTGATTGATAAAGATGGGGCTTCATCAGTCAGTAACATCACCCCTGTTTTTGCAGGTAATGAACACCCGAAAGTGGATATTCAATTGTCGGGAAACAAGAGTTTCTATTTCCCTTCTAAACCGGTGAATTATAAAGTATTGGTTTCGGATAAGGGTGCTGTTGTCAATAAAGCGAGGGTGTATATCTCCAACACATATACCGAAGGATTTGACCTTGCGGGTGCGCAGCTTGGACACCAGCAGGCAGCACAAACACTCGTAGGAAGGTCGTTGATGTTGAAATCAGATTGCAGTACCTGTCACAAAACAAACGCCGTTTCTATTGGCCCATCTTTTACAAGAATATCTGCAAAATATCAGAAAAATACTAAAGCCGTTGCCTACCTGGCTGAAAAAGTGATTAAAGGAAGTAGTAAAGTATGGGGAGAGATACCTATGCCGGCTCATTCTACCATGAAAGACGCGGAAGCAAGACGAATATCAGAATGGATCATGTCCCTCGCAGCAAAAGCTACACACAAAGCCTCTTTGCCTATGGAAGGTAAGATCATACCAAAGGCTACAATTACAGCCAATAAGCCTGTTTTTGTTCTAAAAGCTACGTATGCCGACCTTGGCGCAGCAGGGTTGAAATCGTTAAGTGCTACTCATGTGGTGAACCTGAGAAATCATGTGATCGTTGCTGCGGATATGAAAGAGGTTTCCAAATTCGGCCGCAGTGAGGTCGCAGACACGGATGTCCTGATCTTTCCTGAAGATACTGGCTGGATAAAGTTCAAACAGATCGATCTGACAGATGTAGCAGCGTTTACATTGGCAGTAAAAGATATGGGCGGAAACGTGGAATATGACCTGGAGTTCAGGTTGGATCAGTTAGATGGGCAACTTCTTGGTCAGGCAAGCACAGCGATCAGCAATGAGTCCACAAAAATTCCGATAGCGGTTATTTCTGATGGGAAGTTTCATGACGTTATTGTCCTGGTTAAAGCCAGGACAATAGGTGTTAAGGATAGGCCTTTATTATTGAATATGACGGTTAATTAAATCAGTTCATATAGAACCATTTGCCTTCAACAGGCAAATGGTTTCTACTGTTTCTTGTTCAAATTCATCACCAGGCCAAGCGTGAAGATTGAATTGCCTGCATTCATAAATTTTCTGCTATTTAAACCAAAAGTTCCGCTAGTGGTATATTGCAGCTGAACTGTTTCACTTAGATGCATTCTGGTGAAAAAAATAGGTTCAAGGAAGATGTTGCCTTCCCTTACCTGTCCCATGTCATTGCGCATAAAAGTTTTCATATCCACATTACTGATCCGCAAAGCTGTTCCATAGTTAAGTGGGTAATCCTTTCCGAATAAACGAAAGTTGTTCTTTTTTTTAGAGCTGTAGTTCACTTGAAGAAAGCTCTTGCTGTAGGTAACTTCTTCGACATCAGTACTGATCAAAACGTCATGGTCATCGAATTCCCTAAAGGTACGGTCTGTCCTTCCTGACCCTACCCCTGCGTAGATTTCTATGATCCGGTTGTCGTCCGGGCCGAATGTGTCAAACCATCCTCCTCCTATTTCAATTAATTTGTGCCGGTAATCCTTCCGCTCTTTTTCTCGGTTCATATAGGAACCGCTGAACAACACACCAATATGGTCTGAAACTGCATAAGCACCGTTAATGCTGGTATTGAAACGTGGTGAAATATGTAGCCCACCGCTAAACTCACCTTTCTGACTAAGCATTGGGGTATTTGGTACGTTTGGCATATACATAGAAGAGCAGGAACTGAGAAAAATCGAAGCGATTAAAAGAGGGCATTTATATATTTTGATCATAGAGTAACACTAGTTTTTGTTCTACATTAACGTAGATTTTTTGTTTTTGATGCAAGGTATCGTTTTTTTATGAAGTGGATCTGATCTATTCACAATCCATAAATTTCAAACAAATTCTTGAAAGATTGGTTAACTTAATTAGAAATGATAGCGAATAATAAGACAATAATTATATCGAACCGTTTACCAATAAAAATTACCGAAGAAGACGGAGTATACAAATTAAGCCCCAGTGAAGGTGGATTAGCAACGGGATTAGGCTCAGTTTATAAAGAGGGAAACAACATTTGGATTGGCTGGCCTGGCTTAGAGGTACCTCCGGAACGCCATGATGAGGTTAGAGAAAAGCTTGCTGATCTAAACCTGATCCCTGTTTTTTTAACTAACGAAGAGATCAGTTTATATTATGAAGGGTTTTCAAATGAGATCCTGTGGCCGGTATTTCATTACCTGGTGACCTATGCAAATTTCGACAAATTATATTGGGATTTTTATCGAAAAGTAAACCGGAAATTTAAGGATGTTGTAATGAAACATCTGGCAATGGGCGATACCATCTGGGTGCATGATTACCAGTTGTTGTTATTGCCTCAGCTGATCCGGGCAGCGCAGCGGCGTGTTACCATCGGATTCTTCCAGCATATTCCTTTTCCTTCATTTGAGATATTTAGGCTTATCCCCTGGAGAGAAGAATTGATCGATGGAATGCTTGGGGCAGACCTGCTGGGCTTTCATACTTTTGACGATGCACGACATTTCTTAAGTGCATCATCACGACTTTCCTCAAGTAATCTTTCTGATAATATCCTGAACTATAAGAACAGGCAGATCGTAGTAGAGGCCTTTCCTATGGGTATTGACGCGAAAAAATTTGAAATGCTGACGCGAAGTGATAAAGTAGCCAAGTTTACCGCATCCTTTAAGGCAAGTCTGCGAAATGTAAAGACCATTTTGTCTATTGACAGGCTCGATTACAGCAAAGGCATCCTGCAACGATTACAAGCTTATGAATTACTGTTGCAGCAGCATCCTGAATGGATAGGAAAGCTGGCATTATACATGATCGTCGTACCGTCGAGAGATACTGTGCCGAAATACAAGGAGTTAAAAGATCAGATTGATCAGCTTGTAGGCAATATCAACGCCCGTTTCAGGACCATTAACTGGGTTCCCGTCCACTATTTCTACAGGTCATTTTCTATTGAGTTTCTTTCAGCGATCTACAGTACTGCGGATATTTGTCTGGTCACGCCTATGCGTGATGGTATGAATCTGGTGAGTAAGGAATACGTTGCCTCCCGAGCGCAACATGATGGTGTCTTGATTCTGAGTGAAATGGCGGGGGCATCTAAAGAATTGCATGATGCCCTAATTGTGAATCCCAACAACATCTGTGATATCGGTCGGGCCATTCTGCAAGCGATAAACATGCCGCTTGGAGAACAACACCGGCGCATGAGAAGCATGCAAAGTGTGGTAACTAAATTCAACATTCATTTATGGGTAAAGAACTTTATGGACAAACTTAAAGAAGTGAAGATAATGCAGGATTCATTACATACGAGGCATGCCGAGGAAAGTGTGCGTGTAAAAATAACAGAAGATTATCGCAATGCTAAAGACAGGTATATATTTCTGGATTATGATGGTACGCTGGTCGGCTTTAAAGGAGATATAGATCAGGCTGCCCCAGACGAGGAATTGTATGAAATATTAAAGCGGCTGGTAGACAACCCAGCAAACCGGGTTGTGCTGATTAGTGGACGAAGATATCAAACGATGCAGGAATGGTTTGGACATTTAGGTCTGGATATGATCGCCGAACACGGCGCCTGGCAAAAATACAAAGATACCGAGTGGAAGCCGTTGCCCCTGTTAACAGACCGATGGAAACAAGAAGTAAAAACGGTGTTAGATACCTATACCGACCGAACTCCGGGATCTTTTATTGAAGAGAAAAGCTATTCGTTGGTATGGCACTACCGTAAAGTGGAGACAGGCTTGGGTGAGCTGAGAGCAAATGAGATCCTGAATCATTTAAGAGTGATTATTGCTGATAAGGGCCTACAAATGATGCGTGGGAATAAAATAATCGAATTTAAGAATATAGAAGTAAACAAAGGGAAAGCGGCACAGACCTGGTTATATGGGCATGAACCTGATTTCATCC
>JAPSHM010000062.1 GCA_031179845.1 Pedobacter sp. | reverse complement strand
ACCAATCCTTTTCCAAAAAAATTACCTTCTCCGAGGAGCATAGGAACTTTTGCCTTTCTTCAAGGCAAAAGATTCCCGCGATGAGGAGAACGGTTATTTTTTACATTACTTTTGCAACATAAATTAACTGCATATGGAATTTAATTTCAGTCAAATTCTTTCCACCTCTATGGTGTTATTCGCCATCATCGATATCCTCGGCTCTATTCCCATTGTTATAGAACTCCGAAGAAAAGCCGGTCATATCGAGTCAGAAAAGGCAACCATCGTTGCTACAGTGCTGATGATCATTTTTTTATTTGCTGGAGAAAGTTTGCTGAAGGTGATCGGTCTTGATGTCGCATCTTTTGCCATTGCAGGTTCGATCGTTATCTTTTTTATCGCTATGGAAATGGTGTTGGGCCTAACGATATTTAAGGAAGGTGATGCGCCGGAAACGGTATCAATAGTGCCGTTAGCCTTCCCTTTGATTGCCGGTGCAGGAACAATGACGACTTTGCTATCTTTAAAAACAGAATATGCCACGCAGAACATCATCGTAGGCATCCTTGTGAATATGATGTTTGTTTATTTCGTTCTAAAGAATACGGAACGTTTAGAAAGGCTTTTCGGAAAATCTGGGTTGAATGTACTTAGAAAAGCCTTTGGCATTATCCTTCTTGCCATAGCCATTAAGCTATTCAGAAACAATACAGGTTTATAAGTTTCTGAACACTATCAAACTTTCAACAGGCGTGCTGCGAACATGGTATCGGCCTTATGGTTGTATCCTTTAATGAGTTCCATTCGCTCCAATTTCAAAGGCAGGTTTTCAAGCAGAAAAGCGACTACATCTTCATTTTCCTGTTTGAATACGGAGCAAGTAATATAAATCAGAGGCTTTCCTTCTTTCAGATATTTCACAACATTTGTAGCAATCGCTTGTTGCAGCTTGGAGAAATAACTGATTTTATGTGGCTCGAAGTAATAAAGCATTTCTGGCGTTCGGCCCCATGTTCCTGAACCGGAGCAAGGTGCGTCCAATAGGATTCCGTCAAATTCATAATGGTGAAGGTCCTGGTCATTGTTTTGAAGCAGGTCTAATACCTTCTTTTGATATTTTTTCAATCCAGCTTCACGAAAACGTTCATCAAGGTTGTTCAAACTGTTCTCCCGGATATCGCTGACAAGTAGCTCTACTTTCGGCTCGAGGTCGTGCAGCAGCAAGGATTTACCTCCGGAGGCGGCACAACAGTCCCACCATTTATCCCATGGCTGAGGTTCAAAAAACGCCCCGGTTTGCTGAGACGAAAGGTCCTGTATCTGATACGTCTGGCCTTTTAAAACGATGTCTAGCTTAGCCCCGTTTGGAACGGCAAGTGTATAGTCGCCAATCTGTCTGCCGGGGATACCTTCCTGGTCCAGCAAACCTTCTATGTCGTTTATTTGATTACTTTTTACCCGGATGAAGAGGTCGGGCTGCGTAAAAAAGGATTCAAGAAATGCGTCTTTATCTATATCTGACGAAAGTTCATCATGAGTACTAAAAACATCTGTTAGCTCAAATGCAGGAAAGGCAGATTTAATCAGTGCCAATTTCTCGGGAACTGAAAGCTCAACGGATTGCTTCAAATCTGGCAGATAGCTGTCAATGACTAAACTTGTGGTCTGATTACATAGGAAGTCCGCTATTGCCAAACGCAGTGTTTCTTCGTCTTCGATCAATGCTTTGCCCAATCTGAAAAAGCTGTATATGTACCTGGAAGCCCATCTTCTGTCTGAAGATCCCATTTGCTTATTCCGCTTGAAATAGGTAAAGAGGAACCGGTGCAATGGAAGACCACCATCATAGTTTTGATGAATCTGTTTAAACGCCCTAACCTGATGTTCTACTTTCATTCTACAATATTTAAGGCAAAGTTTTTATACTGTAACAGCATCAGACTAGCATTGAAATAACCCAACGCATCGTCATGTGTAAACTTAAAGGTGTTGTGCAGCCCTTTATATTGTTCGCGGGTAAGGTGTTTCAAATAGTCTTCTTTATGTTTGGAAAGCAGGCTGGCAAAATAATAGCCGATATCGAATCCCTTGAATGCAAATTCTCCAGGTTCAAAGTTAAAAGCTGACCGGTACTTTTTGATAAATCTATTCACTTCCGGCCGGGTGTAATCAATTCTATAAGAAGAAGAGATCATCGTGTTCAATGCCTGAAGCTGGTCCGTGTTATAATTCTGTCTAACCCAATCCGGATGCCCAAATAAGGAAATGTCGAGACCTGCTTTTTTGATCTTCATCAATTTATCTAAAGTTGGCACCACAAACTTCTTATCGGATGAACTCAGCAAGACTACATATTGTTTGCCTTTTGAGATTTCAGTTTCCATTTTAAAAACGGAGGCGTATTCCTTAAACACGAAATCCTTTTTAGCATTTGCAAAATAGGATCTTAAGGGCTTTGCGAAAACTTCATCGCTTGCCATCTTCGGGTTGATCAGTACCACGACTGTCGTTGCAGGATTATAATTTTTGGATATGTAATCGCCAATTTTTCCCGCATGAAGATCGATATTGTTTACAATAGATATTAAGTTTGGGTTATTAAATTCCTGGGGTTGGGAAGCTGCTAAAGGATTTACTACGGGTATGTTTTTGGAGACAGAAAAATTTGTAATGTATTTCAATCCATCTGGAAAGACAGGGCCAACAATTATATGACTGTTGCTCAATTTGCCTTCATTGATCAGCGCAGCAATTTTCTTATTGTCGTCGCGCGTATCATAGACCATCAACTTAAAATCCTGTCCCGATGCTGCCGCGGAGTCAACACCAAGTTTAAATCCCTGGTAAAAATCGATTGCCATTGCAGCCTTCTCTACGTCCGCTTTGGTTGCAGTTTTGAGATTGATTTCGTTTAACCTGAAAGGAACGAGCAATGCGATATTGGCTTGCTTAAACTTCTTTGAAACTGGTTTTGTTGTTTGCTCAACAACCTTCGGTTTTTCAGGCTTCGGACCTATAACGGGTGGCCTTATTTTCGGCGAACAAGCCGAAAATAAGAGTACCGTAAGGATAAGAACCCAATTTTTATTCCCACTCAATGGTAGCAGGTGGTTTTGAACTAATATCATATACAACGCGGTTAATTCCTTTTACTTTATTTATTATTTCATTAGAAATTTTTGCGAGTACGCTGTGTGGTAAATGACACCAGTCTGCGGTCATCCCGTCAACAGATTCAACAGCACGCAAGGCGATCGCATTCTCATAAGTACGCTCATCGCCCATCACTCCAACCGATTGTACCGGAAGGAAAATGGCTCCGGCTTGCCAGATCTTGTCATACAAACCGGCTTCCTTTAAATTATTAATGTAGATGGCATCTGCTTCCTGCAGTATAGCTACTTTTTCTGGTGTTACTTCTCCAAGAATTCTGATGGCCAGGCCTGGTCCTGGAAATGGATGGCGACCAATAATGAAATGCTCCAATCCCAACGACTTCCCTACCCGTCTCACTTCATCTTTGAATAATGTATTTAATGGTTCAACTACCTTCAACTTCATAAAGTCGGGCAAACCGCCAACATTATGGTGCGATTTGATAGTCGCCGATGGCCCGTTGATAGAAACAGATTCGATAATATCGGGATAGATTGTACCCTGAGCCAACCATTTCACATCTTGAACACGATGCGCTTCATCGTCGAACACTTCAATGAACACCCTACCGATTGCTTTACGCTTCAATTCCGGATCTGTAAGTCCCGCAAGCTGGCTTAAAAAGCGATCTTTAGCATCAACTCCTTTGATGTTCAGGCCAAGGTGCTTATACTGCTCCAAAACAGCTTCAAACTCATCCATACGCAATAGTCCGTTATCTACAAAGATACAATGCAGGTTTGTGCCTATAGCTTTATGTAATAAGATTGCTGCGACACTTGAATCCACTCCACCGGAGAGTGCAAGGACTACTTTGTCGTTACCCAGCTTTTCTTTTAAATCTGCGATGGTGGTTTCTACAAAAGCATCTGGTGTCCATTCCTGTGCACATCCGCAGATGTCTACCAGGAAATTCTCCAGTAATTGCTTACCATCCGTACTATGGGTAACTTCGGGGTGAAACTGTATGGCATAGGTTTCCGTATTCTTAACCTGGTAAGCGGCAACCTTTACGCTATCGGTACTTGCTATAAGTTCAAAGCTTTCCGGCACAACAGTGATTGTATCACCATGAGACATCCAAACTTGCGAATCAAGACCTATATTTTTAAATAGTTTATTATTTGCTGCAACATAATTCAAGTTGGCCCTGCCGTATTCACGTGTTGATGAGGCCTGCACTTCACCGCCTGAATGCTGGGCAATGTATTGTGCACCGTAACAAACGGCAAGTACGGGATGGTTTTCAAACTTTTTCAAGTCGATCTGAGGCGCATCTTCCTGGCGAACAGAGTATGGACTGCCTGAAAGGATGATTCCTTTAACGTCTGAATTGATCTCCGGGATGTGGTTAAATGGATGAATTTCGCAATAAACGTTTAACTCGCGCACCCTGCGTGCAATTAACTGTGTGTATTGGGATCCAAAATCGAGAATTATGATTTTTTCTAGCATGGCCAAAGTTAACAAAACTTCTGCCCCGCTACAAGGAGGATTAAGAATTATCCTTCAATTCATACTTAAACACCTCCACGCCGAAACGTTTTAAAAAGTCTACCCCTTCATCGCTTGGCAAACCTTTATACGCTGCGTAGGAATCCCTATAGTAAACTACTCTGATGCCGGAAGATAAGATTAGGCGGGCACAGGCGATGCAGGGTGAAAGGGTTGTATATAAAGTCGCCCCCTCGATCTTGGATCCATTTTTTACCCCGTATAAAATGGCATTCTCTTCTGCGTGAAGGGCCAGTGAACAACTCCCTTTCGAGTCTCTGGCACAACCTACGTCCGGCCATTCCTCATCGCAATTGTGTGTGCCAGCAGGTGGTCCGTTATAGCCTATGGAAATGATACGGGTATCTTTTGTTAATACGGCGCCAACTTGCGCGCGTACGCAGTGCGAACGAAATGCAAGGTCGGACGCTAAATTCATGAATATATGGTTGAAACTTGGTTTTACTGTCATGGCATTAATTGCCAGGTCGATACTTTAAAAATACCGCTGGCGTTTTATATTAAAGTTAAATTTCTGGTATAGTTTTTTTTGGGGCTAATTTATGTTTAAAATTGCATATTAGCATAATAAATACGTTAGGTGAATGTTTGAAGCAATATTACAAGGGATCGGTGCGGGTATTTTATTTTCTTTTCTAACAGGACCGGTATTCTTTTCAATGATCAAGACCAGTATTGAGAAAGGATTCAAGGCGGGGTTTTCGCTGGCAATAGGCGTTATCTTTAGTGACATTATTTTTATTAGTCTGACGATCTTCAGCTCCCAGTTTGTAGATTATAAGTCGGAGTATAATCAATATATCGGCATTGTTGGGGGCCTATTTTTATTCGGTGTAGGCTTGTATTACCTTTTCAACAAGGTAAAAGTAAGTTACAACATTGAAGAAGCAGTTAAGATTAAGAAACGGGGTTATATCATCAAAGGTTTTTTGATGTGCCTCTTATCGCCTACCACACTGATGTTCTGGATTATGGTAGGTGGGATCATTTCTGTACAGCTTCATTATAACATGCCGGAAAAAGTTGCCTTTTTTATCGTTGCGATGGCCACTCAACTAACCGTCGACGGATTCAAAACATTTTATGCCGCTAAGTTAAGGTATAGGATTAAAGAGAAGACAATTCAGAATGTGAACCGGATCGCTGGTGCGGTCATATTGGTTTTTGCAATTAGGTTGTTTGTTGAGGTGGTGTTGAAACACTATAAATAATCAAAATATTACAAGCATGTTTGGTGCGATAGATTTTGCAGAGAGCATTGTCGTTTTGCATTGTTTGCAAAAAACATTGTTGTTTTGCATTATATGCAGATAGGATATGTGTTTTTGCGATATCGTTGGATGTTTTGGGCGGGGAGAAACCAAATGTTGCTTACGAACCGGATTAATTAAAAAGGTCCTGCTTCACTGGTGTGAAACAGGACCTTTTTAATGGCTAGGGTTGTTTAGCTTAGTAAGCCCTTTGATTATTTCCTTCTTTCCAGTTAACAAAAGCTTTATTGACCACTTTGTTTCCTCCAGGTGTAGGGTAGTTTCCGGAGAAGTACCAGTCCCCGCTGTGATCAGGGCAGGCAATATGTAAGTTATCCAGCGTTTGATAGATCACTTCCACTTCCGCATTTGTATTGGCTGGCGTAATGATTTTTGCGATCTGGGCAGATATTTCTTCTTGTTTAAAAGGTCTGTAAATGTCTTTGACGTGGTTCACGATCTCTTCCTTAGGTAATAACAAAGAAGCTTTACATTTTTGGTAGACCTCTTCAATTATATTTTCCATTCCACGTGACTTCAATAACTGTATTGCAGCTTCAAAAGCTACAAACTGGCCCATTTTCGACATATCGATACCATAACAATCCGGGTAGCGGATTTGGGGGGCAGAAGAAACGATTATGATCTTTTTAGGATGTAGCCTGTCAATGATCTTTATGATACTTTGCTTCAATGTTGTGCCTCTTACAATAGAGTCATCAACTGCTACAAGTGTGTCTGTATGGTTTTTAATGACGCCGTAAGTAGTGTCATAAACGTGCGCAACCATATCGCCACGATCTGCATCCTGGGTGATGAAAGTTCTTAATTTGACGTCTTTGATGGCCAATTTTTCAACCCTGGGGCTCATGGAAAGCAACTCTTCCAGAGCTTTGTCATCCAAGCTATCCTTACGATGGAGCAGCGTATCTTTCTGCACATTTCTGATATAACTGTGCAGCCCTTCAACCATTCCATAAAAAGAAACCTCAGCTGTATTGGGAATGAAAGAGAATACCGTATTTTTCAAATCCGAGTTTACCGATTTCAGAATCTGATCGCATAATAATGCACCCAGGTGTTTTCTTTCTTTATAGATCTCGGCATCACTGCCTCTTGAAAAGTAAATTCGTTCAAAAGAACAAGCTCTTTTTTCCTGTGGCTCCCTGAATATCTCCTGCGTGACTGTACCATCTTTTTTAACGATTAGTGCATGTCCTGGTTGAATTTCCTTAACATTCTTGAACTGTATATTGAAAGCAGTTTGAATAGCCGGTCTTTCGGATGCTGCAACTACGATCTCGTCATCGGCATAGTAATACGCAGGGCGTATTCCTGAGGGATCACGAAGCACAAAAGCGTCTCCATTGCCGACTATACCAGAGATGGTATACCCACCGTCCCAATTTTTAGCGGAACGTTTTAATATTTTTGCAATATCAAGGTTATCCGATATTTTATGTGTGATCGCAACGTTATCCAGCCCTTCTTTTTTATATTCATCAAACAACGCCTGATTCTCGTCATCCAGAAAGTGTCCTATCTTTTCTAAAACAGTTACGGTATCTGCTTTTTCTTTTGGGTGCTGGCCAAGTTCATATAACTGCTCCAGCAATTCATCAACATTGGTCATGTTGAAGTTACCTGCAATGACCAGGTTTCGGGTCATCCAATTGTTCTGACGTAAGAAAGGATGGCAATTTTCGATGCTATTCTTGCCGTGTGTACCGTACCTTAAATGCCCCAGTAACACCTCACCGATAAAACTTACATTTTGTTTAAGCCACTCAGCGTCCTGCATAAGTTCAGGGCTCTCTTCCTGAATGTCTACAAATTTGCTCTGCACATATCCGAAAATATCGGCTACTGCATTTTGGGCCATCGACCTATACCTGCTGATGTAACGGTGACCTGGTTTTACATCAAGCTTTATTGTTGCAATTCCAGCACCATCCTGACCGCGGTTGTGCTGTTTTTCCATCAATAGATAAAGTTTGTTTAATCCGTAAAGTGCAGTCCCGTACTTTTCCTGATAATATGAGAGTGGTTTTAAAAGTCGGATAAAGGCTATTCCGCATTCGTGTTTTATCGAGTCACTCATTAGGTGTGTTGTTTGAGCCGCAAATTTACCGTTTATAATACTCAGAACCTAGAAAGAAATAGAATCTTTCATTCATATTATAATTGATGTTTCAACACCGATTATAGGTCAATCAGGCCGTTTCCTGAACACACTGCTACTTAATCAAGCCCTCAGGTTTACATGTTCAGAGATCACCTCTTCACCAAAAAATATGCTGGCACTGGCATCAAAAATAACATGATCTCCCGAAGTGAAGAATTTTGTTTGTCCCTCATCTGATATTGCGCCTTCAATCTCGGGATGGTTCAGTAGATACTGTTTAAGGCTACCTGCTACCATATCGTCCTGTGCCAACAGCTTGATCCCCGAGGGAAGCAATGCTTTGATCTTAGGCACCAACAGGGGGTAATGCGTACATGCCAGTACAATGCAATCAATCCTGTTATTTTGAACCAGTAGCTGGTCAACATATTTCTTAACGAAGTAATCAGCCCCGGCTTGTTCATGTTCATTATTCTCTATCAATGGCACCCACATCGGACAGCTCTGCTGAGCTACTTCGATCTCAGGAAAGAATTTGTTGATCTCCATCAAATAAGACTTCGAATTAATGGTTCCACGGGTTCCCATTATTCCTATGCTTTTTGTAGCGGTAAAGTCTCCTACAATCTCAGCTGTAGGCCGTATGACCCCCAAAACCCTGTGGTTGGGATATTTGAAGGGAAGCACTTGCTGTTGAATAGAACGCAGCGCTTTTGCCGATGCGGTATTGCAGGCCAGAATGACTAAAGGGCAACCCTTGGCAAAAAGCCACTCTACACATTCTAAAGTATATTGATAAATGGTTTCATAGGAATGGTCTCCATATGGCGCGCGCGCATTGTCGCCAAAATAGATGTAATTGTATTGCGGCAATTCTTTGATGATTGACTTAAACACGGTGAGCCCGCCGAACCCTGAATCAAAAATGCCTATAGACTGCTTATTTTCCATCAATAAAAAACGGGATTGAGTTTTATCACTCAATCCCGCAATTTAAATATTTTCGCCTATATTTCCGTCACCGGAAGGCCTTGTCTTTGTAATTCTATTCTAATTATTTCTTAGGTGCTGCTGCACTTGAAATACCTAACTTAGTTTTAACCGCTGCCGTGATGTCGTCACCGCCATCCCAATAGATCACAGCTTGATTTGCAGTATCAAATACATACGCAAAACCTTTTTCTTTAGAAACCGCTTTGATTGCATTGTCAGCTTTTACCTGAATCGGATTAAACAATTCCTGGTTTTTGGCTTCCAATTCCTGTTGCGCTTTAGTTCTGGCTTCAGTAATTCTTTTCTCTAAATCCTGAAGTTCAGCACCCATTGTCTGTAACTCTTTACCTACCGCTTCTTTATTTGCTTCGCTCATGGTTTTTTCTTTTTCCTGAGCCGCTTTAAGTTTAACCTGGTATTCTGAGATCATTTTCTCAATGTCTGCTTGTTTCGCTTTTTGAAGTGTTTCTAATGTCGCACGCGCAGTTTTAACCTCTGGCATTGCTTCAATGATTTCTGCAGAGTTCAAGTGTGCGAGCTTTTGTTGTGCATTTGCAATGTTGGCAGTAAACAATAATCCTGCCGCTAAAAAAAATGCGCTGATTAACTTTCTCATTCTAGTTGTCTTATTAATTGTTTTTAAATTTTGTTTATAGTTATTTGTTGGTTGTATCCGGCTTATATCCTAGCTTTTTGATGACATCGTTGCTTACATCATAACTGGCACTAGCGTAGATCATCATGGTTGCTTCACTACTTTTATCAAAAATGAAATCCAGCAACTTGGCCTTGGCAATGTCTGCGACGGCCTTCGTTACACTATTCTGAATTGGACTCAACAACCTGGATCTGGTTTGAAATAAATCACCTTCAGGACCGAAGATCTTGCGTTGAAATTCTTTTGCCTGCTTTTCCTTTTCAATGATTTCATTCTCCCTTCTTTTACGCATGTCTTCTGTCAGCAATACTTGATCTGCCTGATAAGCTTTGTACATCTTATCAATCTCGACAAATTTGGTGTCAACCTGTTTTTGCCACTGCTGCGACAAAACATTCAGTTGATCTATTGATGATTTGTAGTCCGGCAGGTGTTCCAGAATATACTCTGTATCCACATAAGCAAACTTTTGCGCAAATGTTCCAAAACTTATGAAAAGCAAGATGCAAATTAAAAAATACTTTTTCATTGGTGTGTGTGTTTTTTACGTATTAATCGCGACTTCATTGTCTTTACAGCTGCTCTGGTCCTTTTGTGGAGACCTTCCCGGCTTGCCTAAAACCAATCAGATTTGATTATGTTTTTATTAATTAAATCCTCCAAGCTGTTGTGCAATACTAAAATGGAATTGACCCTTGTTGGAGTCAGGAACTCCAGGGATGTTGTCAAATCCATATCCCCAGTCAATACCTAACAATCCAAATATCGGTAAAAATATTTTCGCACCAAAACCGGCCGATCGTCTAACATTAAACGGATTAAAATCGGAAAAGTTATTCCAGGTGTTACCAGCTTCCGCAAAGGCTACAATAAAGGCAGTGGCCTGCTGACTGGCAATTACAGGATATCTTAGCTCCATAACATATTTTGTGAAGATCGGACTACCAGATTGCTGAGCAATATTAGGATTAGATCCAACCGGAATTACTGAGTTATTGGCATAACCGCGCATTGCGATCAGTTCAGATCCCTGAAGGAAATCAAACCCTTGCATACCGTCACCACCAAGTTTGAATCTTTCAAAGGCAGATTGGCCAACCGCACTGTTGTAAGAACCAAGGAAACCAAACTGGGCTTGTGCTTTTACAACAAATTTTCCTGCAAGCCTTTGGAACCATTGCGATTCAAACTTCCACTTATGATACTCAGTGAATTTATAACGCTGCTTATCTGATGCAGTTTTATAATTCACATCATTTAGTAAGGAATATGGAGGCGTTGCCTGAACTGTAAATTTAAAGAATGATCCACCTGTAGGAAATATCGGGGAATCTCTTGAATCCCTGGCCAATTCCTGTGTTAAGTTGAAGTTATAAGATGTACCTGTACTAAATAAGAATCCACCGTAATTGTTCAGGATATATTGTTGTGCATTGATCGAGTGGGTCAACTGAAAATAGTTATCCGGGAAATTAAGTCTTCTTCCCAAACTTACTGTAACCCCATTTAAGCGGATCTTTGAATATTGACTACTGTTTGGATCAATAGTACCGTAATAGCTTCTTCCTCCATTCGACTGTAGCGAAGTAAATGCACTAACGCCAAAGCTGATTGGCTTCTTGCCACCTAACCATGGCTCAGAGAATGAAAAGCTGTATGATTGGTAATATTTACCGTTTGTTTGACCACGTAAACTTAACTTCTGTCCGTCTCCTTTAGGTAACGGTTTGTAAGCGCTCAGATTAAACAGATTCCTTAACGAGAAGTTGTTGAATGTAAGACCTAAGGTACCGATGATGTTACCACCACCAAAACCGCCTGAAAGTTCGATCTGATCTGAAGGTTTTTCTTCTACATGGTACTCAATATCAACGGTACCGTCTGCAGGGTTTGGTTTTGGAATAGGGTTGGTTTTCGACTCATCGAAATTACCAAGTTGTCCGATCTCACGAACACTCCTGATCAATAGATCTTTTGAAAACTTCTCACCTGGTTTCGTACGGATATCACGTAGAACTACACGGTCGTTTGTAATGGTGTTTCCAATTACAGTAATTCGATTGTTGGTATACTGAGGACCTTCATAAATCCTCATCTCCATCTCCACCGTATCGCCATAGATTCTGGTTTGAACCGGATCCACGTTGAAGGTCAAATAACCATCATTCAGATATATACTGGATACGTCATCCCCATTAGCACTTCCTCTTAATTTTTTCTCCAGCTTCTCTTCACTGAATACTTCGCCCTTTTCAATACCTAAAGCACGTTGCAGATAGTCGGTCGTGTATTTTGCATTACCTACCCAGCTGATGTCACCGAAGTAATACTTAGGTCCTTCGAAAAGATCAATTTTTACGCCTACCGACTTTTCATTGTACTGATACACGCTGTCTTTGAGGATCACCGCATCACGGTAACCTTTCTCATGCATTTTAGCAATCAGCTTTATTTTGTCTTCCTCGTATTTTTCCTTGTTGAACTTACCTGATCCGAATACTTTGTAGAAGGCTTGTTGTTTTGTTTTCTTTAAAAACTTGCGCAGTTTAGCTGTAGTGAAGTCTTTGTTTCCAGTGAAAATGACTTCATGAACCTTTACTTTTCTACCTTTATCAATAAGCACCTCTAAGATCACACTGTTCTCCTGATTTGGATCTGGTTTAGTTTTGTAATCTACACTGGTAAAGAAATAGCCTTTTTCCAATAAATATTTTTTAACTGTGGCTGTAGTACTGCTGTACAAGTTATCGTTAATGATAGATTTCCCTGGTTTTTCACTAAGCTTTTCTAAAATATCGGTCTTTTGCGACTTACTGATCCCGACAAACTCAAATGAACTTAAACGTGGACGCTCTACCACCTCAATATCAAAGTACACCGTATCTCCAACAATTTTAACGATATCTAACTGAACATCGTCAAACAAGCCCTGATCCCAAAGATTTTTAATTGCATTTGCAGTGACTTCGCCCGGAAGCAAAATCCGTTCTCCTGTAATCAATTTCGATAGCGTGATGATTACTTCTTTATCCAGGTATTTAGTACCTGTTAGAGTCGTGCCCCCAATGATATATTCTTTTGGATTGAAATAATCCAGTTCTAAACCTTTAACTTTCAAAGAAGGTGTTGCAGGATTGGACTGAGGACGGGTAATCTGTGCCATTGTCGGTAAACCAATCAACAACAATAATATAAGTTGGTATATTCTTTTCATTTACAATCTAAAAATCGATGCTAAGTTAATTTAAACACATGTTAAAAAGTGTTAAAAGTAAAATTAGTTGAGTTGTTCACTGATTTTACCGAAGCGGCGTTCGCGTTTTTGGTAGTCTACAATAGCTTCAAAAAGATCTTCTCGTCTGAAGTCCGGCCATAAGGTATCTGTAAAATACAACTCAGTATAGGCCATCTGCCAAAGCAGAAAATTACTAACCCTGTGTTCGCCACTGGTTCTGATCATCAATTCCGGATCGGGCATATCTAGGGTGGTCAATTGAGCGGAAAATCGCTCTTCGTTTATATCCTCTACATTTATCTGTTGGTCTTTCACCTGCTGTGCAAGTTTCCTTGCTGCTTCAAGAATTTCCCATTTTGCACTATAGCTAAGTGCCAATGTTAAGGTGCAGCGGGTGTTATTAGCCGTCTTATCCATGGCACTTTTTAGGTCATCTATACATTTCTGGGGAAGGGAGGCAATATCTCCGATCGCATTCAGCCTGATGTTGTTTTTCGTCAGGGTAGCCGTTTCCTGGTTGATGGTAGAGATCAATAACTCCATTAAGGCGTTTACCTCCTCAATTGGCCGGTTCCAATTTTCAGTAGAGAAAGCATATACGGTCAGGTACTTGATCCCAATGTCTACACAGCCTTCGACAATATCCTTTACGGACAACACCCCGATTTCATGGCCGAAAACCCTAAATTTACCTTGATTTTTAGCCCATCTTCCATTGCCATCCATAATGATAGCGATGTGTTCAGGTAAGCGTGTGATATCTATTTGTTCTTTAAATCCCATCTATTTCCGCAAATATGCTTAAAATGTATAACATTTTTGGGACACAAAGGTATAAGATATGCCAATACCTACAAACATATATGTATCTCTTTTTCGAAAATCGCCCCTTTGTATGCCTGGAGCACCATATTGAGAATTGGAAGGGTCTGAAAGAAATTTACGTTCAGCAACATAGTTGTCTTCAACCCATACGTTTGGATCCGGATATCGGCCACTAACATCATCCATATAATCGGTATGTGCAGTCCTGTACCCTATCTGAGAAAACATCCCCAGATTATTCTTGATCTGCAGTTTGACCCCTACCCCATAGGGTATGCTAAATGCATAATTTCGATAAGGTTGACTTTGCCCTTCCGTTTGAAAAGATCTTAAGGTGTATTCCCGATCGTGATGTACGGCAATCGGATTATAAAATACCCCGCCAATGCCTGTGAAAATATAGGGCGTGAACTTCTTGTACCCTCCTCCGGCAAAATAATGCAGAAAATTGAAATCAACCTGCAGACTAAGTTCATTCAATGCCGTTTTGAAATTGAGGTTCCGGTCCCGAAACTGACTATTTTTTGATTCTGCATCATTGGCTTCAATCTTTCCGTAGGTATAATGCACACCTACTGCCCAGTATGGGTCAATGTTTAGTTTGACGTACGCACCGGCGGAAATTCCACTAATTTTCAATGGGTCGGTTTGATTGAGGTCTCCCATATAACCTGATCCGCCTGCTGCCAAACCCAACTCAAATGTTTGGCCAAGTGCTCCGGGTACTCGAAAAAGTAAGATTATAAA
The DNA here is from genome assembly GCA_031179845.1 of Pedobacter sp. Classification (GTDB taxonomy): domain Bacteria; phylum Bacteroidota; class Bacteroidia; order Sphingobacteriales; family Sphingobacteriaceae; genus Pedobacter. Next base: position 2,344 of record JAPSHM010000062.1, on the reverse strand, counting down.
AATTAGAAGGACCCGGGTATATTGCATATTTAGTAGTTACGGGTATCTATTCCCCAAAGCAGTTTATTTCTCAATGTTGTTAAATAACTTTCATTGTTCAGCCTGATCAAATTTACATGAAATTTGGCTTTATTCAGAGTGACTTTTACAGATCTATCTACCGTTTCAGTTCTGGAATCACAAGACACCAGGAACTTAGCACTTCTGGCTTCCACCTCAAAGGTCAATGAGACATCATCAGGAACGATTAGCGGCCTCACATTTAGATTGTGGGGAGCTATTGGTGTGATGACAAAGTTCTGAGAACTAGGGTATATAATGGGTCCTCCACAACTCAATGAATAAGCTGTTGAACCCGTTGGTGTGGCGATAATTAAGCCATCCGCCCAGTAAGAATTCACAAATTCACCATTCATATAGGCATGTATGATCATCATGGCTGAATTATCTCTTCTATGAATGGTAATGTCATTCAGCGCAAAATTTTCATCTCCGAATAGATCATAGGTTGAATGAATATCCAACAAGGTCCGCTGATCAAGAGAGTACTCTTTCTTTTTTAACGCGTCAATTGCCTTTTTGATCTCATTCTTATTGATACTGGCAAGAAAGCCCAGTCGGCCAAAATTGATTCCAATTACAGGGATTCCTGAATCTCGCACCAATGACAGAGTATCCAACAAGGTACCATCACCACCTAAACTGATCAGTACATCAGTTTGTCCTATCAGTTCTCCATGATGTTTGAAAACAGTAATGTGGTCGGGCAGTTTAATTTTATCTTTTATAAAGTCCAGGTACTTTTTATAAACCAGAATCGGTGTTTTATATTGGTCCAGAACATTAAAAACTTCCTGAACATAGGGTAGCACCGTATCATTAAATTCCCTGCCGTAAATTGCAATCTTCATTTAGCTTTTATTTTTCCGCTGTAAATGTATAGTGGTATTATACATTCAGATAATTCATAAACGAATTGAACCTGTCCTCGGTTCCATCGTCTGATTTGGTACTGTTGAATACTGCCTTGACCTGGTAATCGTACCTTTCAAAAGATGCGATGATACCCGATATTTCAGTTTTATTAACTTTTAAGGTAATCTCCAACTTTGTAGAGTCAGGAAATGACTGTACATAGGAGGATAGGATCTGTGCGTTGTCGGCTTCCACGATCTGAGCCATATGTGCCAGGGAATTGTTCCTGTTCCCAATTTCTAAAACAATGATACCTCCCGGTTCCTTTACGGCAAAAATACCTGAGGCATAGCATAAAAGGTGATGTGCAGCAAGCAGACCAAGGTAGTTCTTTTTGTAATCCAGTACAGGGACTACAGTAAGGTTTAACTGGGTCATTAACCTCATGACATCGTAAACGTGAGCATCTTCGTATACAAACGGATTCAACAGCGATAGTGGAAGTGCACCAATTGGCTGTTCTACATCCTTAACCTCAATCAACTCATCCTCAGCCAGCAGACCAAGAAACTGGGTTTCATTGACGATCGGCAAATGAGATAATTTGAACTCCGTCATCCTTTCCAAAGACTTCTGAACCGAGTCAGATGTCTTCAGTGGAGGGATTGCATTGGATATGAGTTCGGCTGCCAGCATGATTTTACTTTAATAGTATTCGGTTTAAAAACTTGTCCAGGTACTCATTGAATGCCTCAGGACGCTCCATCATTGGTGCGTGCCCGCATTGATCAACCCAGTTCAGTTCCGAATTGGGTAACAGTTCATGGAATTCTTCTGCCACTTCCGGAGGGGTTACCTTATCTTGTTTTCCCCAAATTAAAGAAACGGGTATCGTGATTTTTGATAGGTCTTTAGACATATTGTGACGGATGGCAGATTTTGCCAAGGCCAGAATACGAATAACTCTTGATCGTTCATTGACGGTTTTATACACTTCATCAACCAATTCCTTTGTCGCGGTTGCTGGACTATAAAAGGTAAACTCTACTTTTTCCCGAATATAATCGTAGCTTTCTCTTCTTGGGAACGATCCGCCAAACGCGTTTTCGTACAAGCCGGAACTACCGGTTAGCACAAGTGCTTTTACATTTTCCTGATGTGCCAGCGTGAACACCAATCCAACATGGCCACCAAGTGAATTACCTATTAAAACAGCTTGGTTGAGCTTTTTATGTTTTAAAAATCTATGTAAATATTTCGACAAGCTCCTCACACCAAGTGTTAAGATCGGCAGTTCATAAATCGGCAAAATCGGCACAAGAACATGGTAATTTTCTTTGAAATAGTCAATTACAGGCTCCCAATTGCTCAATTCTCCCATTAAACCATGAAGTAATACCAGGGTTTCACCTTTTCCGGCTTCTATATA
>JAPSHM010000320.1 GCA_031179845.1 Pedobacter sp. | reverse complement strand
GCAAGATCATCCCAGGGAGGCTACTTTGAAAACGGCTATGTAAAGGCGAAACCGCGTGCTTTCGGTAGCTATTTTATCTCCGTAGACACCATCCCGCCGACGATCACTCCGGTTAACATTGCCAATGGAAAAAGCATGAGCGGCATCAGCAAGATGTCTTTCAAGATCAGAGATAACCTTTCAGGAATTAAGACATTCAACGGTTACATTGATGGCCGCTGGATACTGATGGAGTTCGATGCGAAATCGGCCTCCCTTTGGCATACATTTGACGAACGCACCGGACCTGGCAAACATACGCTGGAGATCAGTGTTTCAGATATGAAGGACAATCATCAAAAATATTCAATTACCTTTTACAAATAATATTATGAGTGAATTAAAAGAAGGCCAAATGGCACCTCCTATCTCTGCACAGGACCAAAACGGAAACACCGTAACACTGGATCAGTATAAAGGAAAAACGGTGGTTCTTTATTTCTATCCAAAGGATGACACCCCCGGCTGTACTGCAGAAGCCTGTAATTTCAGGGACAATTACCAGGGACTGCTAGCCGAAGGAATAGTTGTTCTCGGAGTGAGTGTTGATGACGAAAAATCTCATCAGAAATTTGTAACCAAGCATAACCTGCCCTTTCCGCTACTGGTCGATACAGATCAAAAGATTGTGAACGATTACGGTGTTTGGGGCGAAAAGAACATGTATGGTAAGAAATACATGGGCACTAACAGAACCACTTTTATCATTGATGAAAATGGAGTTATTGCACACATCATAAAAAAAGTGGATTCGGCAAATGCGACCGCTCAGGTATTAGAGCTGATTAAACAAAAAAGTTAATTATCACTTTTTCTGACTTGTTTTTATAACGAGTACAAGGTTTTAAGCGTATTAGCAAGCGATTACAATTGCTAATTATACAAGAAAAGGTGCGACAACAGTCGCACCTTTTCTTGTATAATCAATATCGAATTAAGACTTTCTTCCGACCTTATGTCCTGCGACAGCATAATACCAGATAAACAGATAACAAGGGATCATGATCCAGTAAGCTTGCTGAGGACTGGAAGCGTCTGCCAGGTAACCATATAATAATGGAATGATCGCACCACCGGCAATACCCATGATCATCAGCGAAGCGCCTGTTTTGGTAAAGCGTCCTAAACCTGCAATTGCTAAAGGCCAGATCGCAGGCCACATCAATGAATTCGCCAAACCCAGTAAGGAAATAAACAATACTGACACATAGCCTTCCGTAAAAATAGCAGCGACACCTAATATCACTCCCAATATAGCGGAAACTTTCAATGCCGTTTGTTGCGTAAAGTATTTAGGAATACACAAAATTCCGACTACATAGCCAATGATCATACTAATCAGTGTATAGGTAGTGAAAAACTTAGCGGTGGAAAGCGCAATGCCCTGAGAAGAACCATAACTGATTACGGTATCCCCTGCCATCACTTCAACGCCAACATATAAGAACAGGGTCAGTACACCAAGTAACAAATGGGGAAACTGTCTGATGCTCGTCTTATTGCTATTTGCCAATGCCACAGCATCGTCTTCTTTATCAGTATCTATTTCCGGAAGGTTTGACAGATAGACCAGGATGGAAAGGACAACAAGTACACCGATAATGGCTAAATAAGGAAAGATGACTTTTTGAGCGAGCATATCGAGTTCTGCAGCCTTTTCTGCAAGATTCATGCTGGCAATTCTAGCTGTTACGCCATCTGCGTCTTTTAAGGTCACCGCACCTAATATGATCGGCGCAATGGCGCCAGCCACTTTATTACAGATCCCCATAATACTAATGCGTTTCGCAGCACTTTCTGCCGGGCCGAGAATTGTAATGTAAGGATTGGAAGCTGATTGCAAAATGGTTAAACCAGTACCTTGTATAAATAATCCCAATAAGAAAAGCGCATAGGTTCGCGTAAGTGCTGCAGGGATAAAAATTAATGCGCCTACCGCCATGATCACTAAGCCCACTGCCATTCCTTTTTTAAAACCTGTTCTCTTAAGTACCCAGGCTGAAGGTAAGGCCATCACAATGTAAGCGATGTAAAAAGCAAAGGCGACCAGGTAGGATTCAAAATTGGTCAATTCACATGCAATTTTTAAATAAGGTATGAGTACAGAGTTAAGCCAGGTAACAAAGCCGAATACAAAGAACAATGCTCCTATGATAAAAATAGGACTTGAGGGTTTTTTAGTTGTCATAATGCTATCGATTGGTTTAGTTTAGAGATCTAAATGTTTTAGAGCGTACTTTTTTAACAAATTTAAAAACTTCAAGCGCTAAAAATATAAAATTTCGTTGAATTCTATACTAATTAACGTCGTTCACGTAATAAATGCTATAAATCACGTGTAGGAATCAACTTTACCATTACATGATACCCCCAATATATTTTTAATTACATTTGTGATATTAATCAACAACCCCAATTAATGAAACATAAAATAAATGAATTAGAAGATATCGCTGCTCAGGTAAGACGGGATATTGTAAGAATGGTGCATGCCTGCCAATCGGGTCACCCGGGAGGATCATTAGGCTGTGCAGATTTTATGACTGCATTGTATTTTGAAATCATGAACCACTCCACAGATTTCAAAATGGACGGAAAAGGTGAAGATTTGTTTTTCCTCTCAAACGGACACATCTCGCCTGTTTTTTACAGCGTTTTGGCCAGATCAGGTTACTTTGATATCGCGGAAATGGCTACCTTCAGAAAATTGAACTCCAGGTTACAAGGTCACCCGACTACACATGAAGGACTTCCTGGTATTCGGATCGCTTCTGGCTCGCTTGGTCAGGGTATGTCTGTAGCCATTGGCGCAGCACAGGCAAAAAAGTTAAACAAAGATCAATCAACCGTATTTGTTCTCCTTGGTGATGGTGAATTGCAGGAAGGTCAGAATTGGGAGGCAATTATGTACGCGCCACACAATAAGGTAGATAACCTGATTGCTTCTATCGACTATAATGGACAGCAAATAGATGGTCCGACCGAAAAAGTGTTGTCTCTTGAAAATCTTCAGGCTAAATTTGAAGCTTTTGGCTGGAATGTGATCAATTCAGATGGAAACGATATGGATTCTATCGTTAAAGCATTGCATTACGCCAAGTCATTGACTGGCAAGGGTAAACCAATTTTAAACTTAATGAGTACACAAATGGGTTATGGCGTTGATTTCATGATGGGATCCCATAAATGGCATGGTGTAGCTCCGAATGATGAGCAGCTTGCAGCTGCCCTGGCTCAATTAAGTAGTACCCTTAAAGATTATTAAGCATGAAACCTGCAAAGCAAGCTTCATCACCATTAAAAAACAATAGATACTAGATGAAAAAGTATACATACACTGAAAAGAAAGATACCCGTTCTGGATTTGGGGCAGGATTGCTGGAAGCAGGAAAGAAAAACCCTGAGGTAGTTGCACTTTGTGCAGATCTTGTGGGCTCGTTGAAAATGGATGCCTTTATAAAAGAATTTCCAGAGCGCTTTTTCCAGATCGGTATTGCTGAAGCCAATATGATCGGAATCGCTGCGGGATTAACCATCGGCGGAAAAGTACCTTTCACCGGAACTTTCGCTAACTTTTCTACTGGACGGGTTTATGATCAGATCCGTCAATCGGTAGCCTACTCTGATAAGAACGTAAAAATATGTGCTTCCCATGCCGGACTTACCCTGGGTGAAGATGGTGCTACGCACCAGATTTTGGAAGATATCGGTCTGATGAAGATGTTGCCAGGAATGACCGTAATCAACACTTGTGATTACAACCAGACTAAAGCAGCAACCATTGCTATTGCCGAGCATCATGGCCCCGTTTACCTTCGCTTTGGCCGACCAGTAATCCCTGTATTTACAGATCCAGACCAAAAGTTTGAAATCGGAAAAGCCTGGATGGTGAATGAAGGTACTGATGTGACCATCATCGCTACGGGACACATGGTTTGGAAAGCCATAGAAGCTGGCGAGAAACTAGCTGAGCTAGGCATCGATGCAGAAATTATTAATATTCATACCATTAAACCATTGGATGAAGAAGCCGTCCTTAAATCAGTGAAAAAAACAGGCTGTGTTGTTACCTGTGAAGAACATAACAAACTTGGTGGCTTAGGAGAAAGTGTTGCAAGATTACTTTCAACGGAATTGCCATCACCACAAGAGTTTGTCGCTGTAAATGATAGCTTTGGAGAAAGCGGTACACCAGATCAGTTGATGACCAAATATGGTTTAGACAGCATAAATATTGTAGAAGCGGCTCAGAAAGTTATTAAAAGAGCAAAGAAATAATAGCAATTACAAAAAATAATGAATGAAGCAGGTTGAGGACTCGGAGATTTTAACGCAATTCTTAGACACTAAAACTCGTGATGAGGCCTTTAACCTGCTTCTTAATAAATACCAGCAGAAAATCTACTGGCACGTCAGGCGATTGGTAATTGACCATGATGATGCAGATGATCTGGTACAGGACACTT
>JAPSHM010000001.1 GCA_031179845.1 Pedobacter sp. | reverse complement strand
CGTATGCTCCTCCTCTAGCAGTTTGTCCATAGCCGGAGCAAACTGAACCGCTTCCCTTAGGTTATCAACCCAGTAATCCGCGTTCAGATCAGTTCCCTGCATTACTTTGAAATACACCGTAGATAGAAAAGGGATAGTTGTCTTCTGTGGTACAATTTGCTGAAGTCGCGCACGCAGCGGTTCTTTTAGCGGATCCATTTGGGGGCTATGTGAAGCAGCGTCTAATTTTACAAAACGGCAAAATAGACCTTTTGCTTCCAGTTGCGCAAATACTTCACCTATCAAATTTTTGTCGCCGGCCAGAACAATTGATTTAGGGCTGTTGTAAACGGCTACAGTAATTTTGTTGTTATAGGATCCGGCTATTTTTTCAGCTTCTGCACGACTCAATTCGGTTAGCAGCATGACTCCACCAGTACCGCTAACTGTCTTCATTAGAAGGCTGCGTTCGCAAATGATCCGGGCTGCATCTTCCAGCTTCAGCGCTCCGGAAATATGGGCTGCTGCAATTTCACCCATGCTATGCCCCACTATGGCCTGCGGATGTATGCCCCATGAAATCCATAGTTTAGCCAGTGCAATTTGTATCGCACAGATGGCTGGTTGTATGACATTGATCTCGTTAAGTCGGCTGGTCTCTGGTGTTGCCATCAACTGATCCGTCAAAACCCAATCTGTAAATGGACGAAAAGCGGCCTCACTGGCCAGAATAGAATCTCTGAAAACTTTTTCTTTCACCAAAAGCTCGCTTCCCATGCCCAACCATTGTCCGCCCTGGCCTGGAAAGACAAATACAACTTTTGGATTTGCGGTTAATGGAGTGTAAGGCATTACATCTGTTTCATCTTCAATAAAGCGCTCCAGATTGGTGAGCATCTGGCTCACTGAGTCTGCTGAAAACAAAATATTGTGGTCAAACCCCGATTGACGAAGTGCCGTTGCCATGCATATTTTTTTCAGATTTTCTTCGTCTCCGTTTTCAATCGCTTTGATATAGGAGCGGGCGTAATCTTTCAGCGCCTGTGTCGATTTTGCCGAAACAGGCAGACAATATTGAGTAGAAGCATCGGGGCTGGTAGTGCTGGTCTTCTCTTGGCCATTACGGTATTCTTCCAGTACAACATGTGCGTTGGTTCCTCCCCATCCGAAAGAGTTAATTCCCGCTTTAAAAGTTTCGCCATTACTTACTGGCCAGGGCGACAAATCTTTTTGGACTTCAAGTTGCAGCTCCTCAAACGGTATATTCGGATTGGGCTTTGTAAAGTGTGGATTAGGGGGTAGAACTTTGTGCTGCATGGCGAGCACCACCTTAACTAAGCCGGCTATGCCTGCGGTAGCTTCGGTATGGCCGATATTGCTTTTTACCGAACCAATACGGAGCTTATTGCCGTTTCTTCCTTTGGAAAAGAATTCACCGATGGCTGTAGCTTCAATCGGATCACCCTTTTTTGTACCTGTGCCGTGCGCCTCTACATAATGTACTTCCTGCGGCTTGATCGCTGCATGGCGGTATACTTTTTCAAAAAGTGATTTCTGACTTTCGGCACTGGTGGCCGCAATCGTACCGTTGTAACCGTTATTATTAATGGCACTACCCCGTATGATCGCATAAATTTTATTCCCGTCACGCTCTGCTTCTGACAGTTTCTTCAACAATACGACACTACCGCCCTCCCCACGAACAAAGCCATCTGCATCTGCATCAAATGAACTGCATCTCCCTTTTGCAGAAAGCCCACCAAACTGGGTAAGGTCAATATATCTGTCGGGATCCAAAATATGGTTGATTCCTCCAACAAGCGACAAAGCCGTTTCATTGTTTAGCAGACTTTGACAAGCCAGGTGTAAGGCAACCAATGAAGCTGAACAGCCTGTATCTACTACCAGGCTGGGGCCGGTGAATCCCATGGCAAAGGATACCCGGTTTGCAATCACGTTAGCAGACATGCCCAGCGAAGAATGTAAAGTCGCTTTCGCATTCTTTGTTTTGCGGTAATGTTCAAAATCCGTCCAGATACTGCCCACAAATACACCTACATTGGTTCCTTTGATATCGCTGAAAGGCAATGTTGAATTCTCGATAGATTCCCAGGCCAGTTCAAGCATTAACTTTTGAGAAGGGCTCATTTGTTCAGCCTCTACCGGTGATATATTGAAGAACAACGGATCAAAGTCATGTATATCAGATAACAATGAGGCATGCTGCTGATATGTTTTTCGCTCTGCCAGTGGGTCCGGATCGTAATATTGATTAGGGTCCCAGCGCCCGGCAGGAATTTCAGCAATGGTATCGTTCCCACTGCTGAGTAAATCCCAGAATTCAGTAAGAGAATGTGATTTTGGAAATCGGCAGGACATTCCGATAATAGCGATCGAATCCTGATTTGGTAGAGAGTTGGTAGATTTCATAGGGTGAAAACATTAGCGTGAATAATATGTAAACAATAGGTGATTTATATAGGATGCTTGTAATTCTCTCGCCGCGACAATAATAAACGAATGTAGCTTCTAGATATTAAGGGAACAAATTTGTACTATTAATTATATATTAAAAATTTTTATTTGTAGTATTAAATCTACATTTACCTTGAAGCAGTTCCTTTTTCTGAACCGATTGCCAATCTATCAAAGATACTTCGGGAGTGAGGCCAATATCAATCCGCGATGGATGGTCAGAAAAATTGCCAGGATAGGAACCACTCATTCAACCACAATTGAACAAATTAATGAAAATGTAATATTCTATTAATGTGGAGTGCTAGTTCATTTAATACTTTTGAAACGTCCTTAATCAAGCTTATTCAACAGCGAAATTTCAGTTGAAAATGTCAACATATCAATCATATACAGATAATGATCTCGTTTCTTTACTTAAAGAAAATGACTATGCGGCCTATACAGAAATTTATAATAGGTATTCCGGATTATTATATGTGCATGCCTGTAAAAGATTGAAAGATAGGGAAGCTGCCAAAGATTTAATACAGGAACTCTTTACTTCAACCTGGAATAATCGATATAAATTGAAAATAGACACTCAACTTTCAAGCTATCTTTATACTGCAGTTCGATATCTGGTTATTAAATTAATTTCACGTAAAAATCTTGAGGAGAATTATTTTAACTCCCTTAAAGACACGATAGAGAATGGGCGTGTGGTAACAGATTATCTGGTTAGGGAGAAACAACTCACACAAATCATCGAAAAAGAAATTGACGCTCTTCCTTCAAAAATGCGCAATATATTTTTTATGAGCAGGAGATTGCATCTAAGCCATAGAGAAATTGCAAATCAATTGGAGTTGTCAGAAGCTACTGTGAAAAAACAAGTTAATAATGCTTTAAAAATATTGCGGATTAAGCTTGACACTTACCAGATTTTGCTTTTTCTTATCCTCCCCTCTTTATTTTAAATCGTTTACTCCATTTTTATTTTATTTAAAACTTTTTCTACGCCCAAGGCATGAGTTATGGTACTATCATAATGTAAAGCGGTAGCGCTTTATAAGAGTTAAGCATGGAGAACAAGGAAATACAAGAACTATTAGATAAATATCTTGCGGGTGAATGCTCGGAAGAAGAAAGTGCCTACGTTGAAACGTGGTATAATCGATCTGATAATGACTTTCATTCCGAATTTAATGAGGAGGAACTTTATAAAGACCTTAAAGATCTTTATAATAAGTTACCAAAAGAACAAACTAAGCTAAAAATTCCTAACTGGGTTCGTTATGCAGCAATTGTGTTTGCAGTAGTTTCGGCAGGAATAATATTTAATTTGACAAATTTAAACTATTCGAAAACCAAGGAAGTTCATATCGTTGAGCAGTTGAAAACTACTGATATTTCGCCCGGTGGAAATAAAGCCACATTGACACTGGCAGATGGTTCTCAAGTTTTTCTTGACGATGCTTCGTCGGGAACCATAGCTCATGAAGCAGGGAATGCGATCTATAAGAACAATCAAGGTCAGATCGTTTACAATAATCGAAGTCAAGAGATTGCATCGTCTGATGAACCCAAATTCAACACAATAACGATCCCTAAAGGTGGCCAATACAGTGTGATTTTACCTGATGGCACTAAAGTATGGCTCAATGCGGCCTCATCATTAACCTATCCAACCGTGTTTAATAACGAACGTGTGGTAGAGTTAATCGGCGAAGCTTATTTTGAAGTAGCTAAAAACCCTAAAAAACCATTTAAAGTAATTACAAATAAACAGGTTGTGGAAGTGTTAGGAACTCATTTCAATATCAATAGCTATGAAGACGAGCCTATAACACAAACCACATTAATAGAAGGCGCTGTAAAAATAGTTGAGAAAATGAATCATCAATCAGTTCTACTGAAACCAGGGGAACAGGCTTCCTTAGGAAACCATCCGCATTTTAACGTCTCCAAAGTGAATTCAAACGATGCAATCGCCTGGAAAAATGGATTGTTTCGCTTTCAGAACGCAAATCTCGGCACCATAATGCGCCAATTTTCTCGGTGGTATGGTGTAAGTATTGAGCTGGAAGGCAAAGTTCCGGATTTCAAATTATGGGGCGAGGTTTATCGTAATGTAAACGCTTCTCAAGCATTGGCGATATTGACTTATTTCAACCTGAAACACCGTATAGAAGAAAATAACGGTCTAAAAAAGATAATTATATATTAAATATTTTTTAACCTTAAAATCAAATTATGAAAAGAATCAAACTGGAACTTTGAATTTTGGTATAAACGAACGTCCCCTGATTGCAGTCAGGAGACGGAACAATTGAGTTAACCATTTTTTTTTTACGAATAGAACATTAACCCAAACATTACAAATATAATGAAATTAAATTTGTGCACAATCGCCATGGCCCATCCCTGGCTCACGGTCCAATTAGTTGATAAAAGAAAAATTCTTATGCGGCTAAACTTAATAATCTTCTTTTTACTGACTGCATTTATGCAAGTCAGCGCAGAAAGCTCTGCACAAACTGTAACCATAAATGTGAAAAATGCCTCGTTAGAAGAGGTGTTCCAGGCAATCAAAAAGCAAACCGGATATGTGTTTGTTTATAATAGCGAAAATCTAAACAATCTAAAAGTCAGTCTTAATGTCAAAAAATATTCTGTAGAAGCAACCCTAAAAGAATGCCTGAAAGATCTTCCATTTTCGTATAAGATAATCGAAAACAATATTTTGATAAAAAAGGAATCTTCAAATGCAAATACCCGATCAGTCCAGGACAAGGAAATTAATGGCACAGTCAGAAATGAAAATGGGGAAACAATACCCGGAGTTAGCGTTAAGATAAAGGGTACTTCTATTGGAACAGTCACAAATACAAATGGGAATTACACACTTAAAATACCACAAAGTGGAATTGCTTTGGTATTTAGTTCTATTGGATTTATCCCTCAAGAGGTTCTTTATAGCGGGCAAAAAATCCTAAATATTACATTAAAGGAGAACAATACCACAATGGAAGAGGTAGTGGTAACGGCCTTAGGTATTAACCGTAAAGAAAAGGAAATTGGTTATGCTCAACAAACGGTTAGTGCTGAGCAATTGTCGACAGCGGCTTCGACGAACTGGTCAGAAGGTTTAAAGGGTAAAGTGGCGGGTTTGAATATCATTAACGGTAATACAGGGCCGATTAACTCACAAGCTATTCAGTTACGGGGTACCACTTCTCTGGATGCCGGTGGTAACAATGCACTGATTGTAGTCGACGGAGTACCGATGAACCAGGAGACAACGGCTTATGGGAATAATGTTGGTGCAGCTTATGGAACCGAGGCTCCGGTAGATTATGGAAATGCAATCTCTGAATTGAGACAAGATGATATTGAAAGTGTTAGTGTTTTAAAAGGTCCATCTGCAGCTGCTCTGTATGGTTCCCGTGCTGCCAATGGTGCGGTGATTATCACCACAAAATCAGGAAAGAAAAATAAGAAATTAGGTATTAGTATCAACTCCACCGCTTTGTTTGATCATATTACCAACTGGCCAAACTATCAGTATGAATATGGTGGTGGGCGATTGAATGCATTAGATGCTAATGGTAAACCATACTATTCTTTTGGCGACTCAGAACATGGCCCCCATACAAACACGCCTGCTGCATGGGGTCCGAAATTTGATGGACAGCAATTCTATCAGTATGATCCGGAAACTCAGACTATGGCGACCGAACGTTCACTTTGGAAGCCTTACAAGAATAACATGAAGGATTTTTACCGTACTGGTATGACTTTCGAAAATTCATTGACATTACAAGGTGGTGATGACAAAGGTTCAATGCGCTTGAACCTGTCGCGGACAGACAATGAATACATTGCACCAAATACTGGTTATAAACGTAATTCTGTTTCTTTCAATGGTAACTATGATATAACCAATCGTATTAAGTTAACATCGACCGTAAATTTCAACAACAGAGGCAGTGATAACCTTCCGGCTTTTGGTATGAGTAACGGTTCCCTGGGCTATTTCATGATGTTCCTTTTACCAAATGTGGATATCAATTGGTATAAACCGATCTGGAAAGAGGGACAAAAAAATGTTAGTCAATTAAATCCTTTCTCAGCCTGGTCAAGTAACCCATACTTTCTTATGAATGTTGACACAAACCCATTAAACAGCAACCAATTGGTTGGAAATGTTCGGGCCGACATCAAACTTTCAGATAAGCTGGACGTTATGGGACGGGTATCCTACAATTCCCTTTCCCAGCTACGGGAAACACAACGTGGTTATTCTAGCCAAAAGCATCGTCTTGGATATTATGGAAGACAAGACGTATCAAGTCAGGAAGTAAATGCAGATTTCCTTTTAACCTATAAAGATCGCTTCTCAGAAGATTTCGATTACAAGGTTGTGGGAGGAGCAAGTAAAATGACTTACGACCACCGCAATGTGATGTCTTCGATTGATGCGTTGATCGTTCCTGGTGTTTATACTTTGGCCAATGGCGTGAACAACCCAATGGTTAAAACCAATGATTCCAAAAAACACATTAATGGTATATATGGTATGATTACGTTGGGTTGGAAAAACAGCATCTATCTGGATATCACCGGACGTAATGACTGGTCGAGCACTTTACCAAAAAACAACAATTCATATTTTTATCCCTCTGTTAGTTCCAGTTTTATTTTGTCGGATTTGTTTAATCTGCCTGAACCAGTTAGCTACTTGAAATACAGACTTTCTTATGCTAAGGTGGGTAGTGATGCCGCGCCCTATCAGACATCAAGATACTATGCTCAAAGTGGTTTTGCAAGTTCCGCGATCATACCTTCAGCAATGTTTAATGCAGATCTAAAACCGGAGATTACGTCAAGCTGGGAAACTGGATTTGATGCGCGTTTCTTGAAAAACCGTTTGAGTTTGGATGCGACTTATTATATGTCGAGCACAAAAAACCAAATTCTTTCCTTGCCAAATGATGTCGTTTCCGGATATAGCAGCCGTGTCATTAACGCTGGCGAGGTTCAGAACAGAGGGGTCGAAATGATCTTAACGGGTGAAGCAATTCAAAGCCCTGATTTTAACTGGAACGTAACCGTAAACTGGTCAACGAATCGAAACAAAATCATCCAACTTAACGACAATCTTGAAAAACAAACGCTGGCAACTGTTTGGCAGGCCTCATTAATTGGTACTGTAGGTGGACGTACAACAGATCTTTGGGGACCAAAATTCCTTCGTGACGAAACAGGCAATCAGGTTTTCGAAAATGGTATTCCAGTGCGTACAAGTACTTCAGAATATATCGGAAACATTGCTCCCGATTGGAAAGCTGGCTTGACAAATACGTTGCGCTATAAAGATCTCCGTTTAAGCTTTACGTTGGATGGACAACATGGTGGCCTAATTTATTCGGGTACCTATAACCGTTCTTCCTGGGATGGATTTACAACGAACACCATTCCTGGTCGTGATGAAGGATTTATTATAGGCAAAGGCGTGATGAGAAACACTGATGGATCGTATTCAACGAATACGGTACAGGCAGCCACAAATTCCTATTATAGTCAATATCACCAGGTTGCTGAAGCTGGCGTGTTTGACGCTAGTTTCATTAAAATTCGTGACGTCTCATTAACTTATAATCTGCCAACAAAATTTGCTAAGTCGATTTATGCCAACAGTTTATCCTTAACCGCCTTTGGACGAAATCTTGCTGTTTTTGACAGATTTCCATTCTGGGATCCGGAAGGAGGCACCATGAATGGTACTGTTTTCGTACCGGGGCTGGAAATGGCTCCGATGCCATATACAGCAACATATGGCCTTACTTTAAAAGCTGACTTTTAATCTAAAAAAGAATGAAAAAGATAAAAATATTTGTAGCGGCGTGCTTGATTTTAGGTTTCTCGGGCTGCACCGACAATTTCGAAGAAATCAATAAGAACCCGAATTTGATCGATCAGATCAGTCCTGGTACATTATTAAACGAGGTTATTTACAACATGGCGTCTAATAACCTGAGCAACCATTACAATGTGAATGCTCAATTGATGCAGGTTCAGCTTTCTTACCCTGAGTTCTATGCTGGAATTCAGCGTTATGAAGTTTTGGAAACAACTGGAAACTCACAATGGAATGCTGGTTATAAATGGGCAAAAAACATTCGTGAAATGCTTGCTACAGCGGAAGCTAATCAGGCAGTTAATTATACTGCAATTGCACTCACCTTAAATGCATGGATTTATTCGAACCTTACCGATACATTTGGAGACATCCCTTTCTCCGAAGCATCACGCGCAGAGGATGGTATTTTGCAACCTAAATATGATACACAAGCGCATATCTATACGCAGATTTTAAATGATTTGAAGCGAGCAAATTCCCTTTACGATCACACGCAGGGTATGAACTACGGAACCGATATTCTTTTCGCGAACGATACCAGAAAATGGCAAAAGTTCACAAATTCGCTTCGATTGAGATTATTGCTACGTACATCGGATGTTCGTCCTACTTCATATTCAGAAATGGCAGCCATTCTGCAGGATCCAACTGGTAGTCCGATTATCAGCACTGTTACAGATGTTGCCGTATTGCAGGTCACTGGCGTGACACCTAATATTTCTCCCTGGTCACGCGCATTGGATTTTAGTAATGAACATTCCGTAGGCAAATTCTTTATGGATGTTTTGAACGACCTTGAAGATCCGCGTCGTCCGTTGATTGCCGGTGAGGCGGTTAGAAATACCGTTAAAATAGGCTACAAAGGTATTCAGAGTGGTTATGATGAAGCTAGCTTTGATTATTCACCATCATATATGAACAACCAGCAGGTGATAGCACCTATGATTATTCCAATTCTGACGTTGGCAGAAGTTGAATTTATTCAATCTGAACTGGCTCAAAAAGGGCACTGGAGCGATGCAGAAGGCCATTTTAAATCGGGTATCCGTGCTGCTATTGAACTTTGGACGAAACAAGCTCTTCCCGAGTCTTATTTCGATAGTCCATTGGCCAAGTATGATGGAACCTTAGAGAGAATTATCCTGCATAAGTATTTAGCGACGTACTTTACAGATAATCAGCAATGGGCTGATTACCGCCGTACCGGCTTTCCAAGGCTTCCAACAACGAAAAGCATGTTAAACGGAGGTGTTTTACCTTCACGTCTTTTATATCCGGACGTTCAGAAAATATACAACCCTGCGAATTATAAGGTTGCATCCGCGCAAATGGGCGGTGATAACATCAACTCAAAGGTTTGGTGGGACGTTAAATAATAAAAAAAATGAAGGTTATAAAAAGACTATTTGCATTTGTTGCTTGCTTCTTCTGTATGCTCTTGTTTCAATCGGCTAAATTGGTACCAGCGAGCTTTCGTGTAGCGGCATATAATATCCGCTATAATGCGCAGATAGATCTCGAAAGTGGTAATCCCTGGGATCTACGTAAAGAACCGTTGGCCAGACTGATCAGACAGCATGGTTTTGACATAGTAGGTACGCAAGAAGGAGATGCTGGTCAAATTAAAGATTTGAAAGAGCTTCTTCCGGCGTTTGACATTGTTGCTCACCCATATGGCGGCAAAGGTGATCTGCATAATGCTGCGATCTTGTATAAAAGAGCTCTCTTTGAACTGGTTGATTCAGGTGTTTTTTGGTTGAGCGAAACACCAGAGGTTCCAAGCATAGGCTGGGATGCCAGTGATCGCCGAATTTGCAATTGGGCAAAATTTAAAGAGAAGTTATCTGGTAAGGAGTTCTTCTTTTTTAATACACATTTTTATTGGCGTAAGGAGATAGCAAGGAAGGAATCAGGTCCGCTAATGGCAAAGCAAATCAAAGAAATTGCAAAAGATACTCCTGTTATTGTAACTGGCGATTTCAACTCCCGTCCTGAAACATCACAGATTACCGCAATAAAAGAAGTACTAGAAGATGCCTATAATGCAACGAAAACTGAAAGACAGGGTTTTGAAGGAACTGGGTTTCCTGGAGGTGTATTTCAAGGTGAGCCGGGTGGTCGAATAGACTACATATTTGTTAGTTCGCAAATTAGCGTCGTTGATTATAAGGTACTATCTGATACATATAATCAAGATTGTTATCCTTCAGATCATTTACCAGTAACCAGTTTTATTGAGTTTTAACATTACTTTATAAACAAAGGCCATGGCTATTGCAGCCATGGCCTTTATTTCATTCAATTCCATGGACACCTCTACCTTTACTACTATCTAGTTTATTTTTACTCCGTTCCAACCCAGGTTAGTCAATTCTTTAGAACAAAGAATCGTCTTATATGATAAATTTGAAATCACAGAAAATAAATCTAAGTCAGGATTGGGTAAGGTTGTGATATTAAAAGCTGTATGAATCAAAACATCTTTTTTCCGTTATGAAGGTTCTTAGGGACATCAGATACGATCAAAACTCCATAGATTTTATTTGTAACACCATACTGTTTTTCAAGAGTTACTTTGTCAACGATACTAATTTCTTTAAAAACCTCATCATCAATTGAGGCTAGATTTCCTTCAAAACCTTTTTGGCCTAAAACCTTGGTATTTAAGATGTACTGAACAGTACTGTCACTATCAACATCAGGAAAGAGATCGGCATAAGCGCTTGATTTGGTGCGAAAGAATTTCCAATATCGTTTTTTTGCAAATGGAATAGTTTCAATATACACAACACCATCTTTACCATCTTCTCCTAAAATATCTTTAGCCTCTTGATCTTTGATAATGGTGACTATAGCGATTTGGTCTGGATCATAGTTTTGCAAGTCACTTTGCAATATATTTATACTGTCAATAAAAATTACAGGATTACTTCCTAATTTTTTCACTGCCCGTTTTGGTGATTGACCGTAACTATAGATAGAAATAAAAATGAGTAGTACAGAGGTTAAATTTTTCATATCAAAAGCGTTTTGCATGATAAATATAAAAATAAATTCATCTGAAACCAGGATATGAGAAACTCATGTCGCCCTAGGTTTTGACTTGACAATACTTTGCTCAAAACAGAAAGAGGAAATTTCATTGCTGAAATTCCCTCTTTCCGTGGTGCTCCCTTTCGAACTGAACTCAAAAAAATTCATTGATGATTTAAGGAAAATTGCACGGATTAGTGAGTTAGTTGCTCAAGAACCCCTTAGTAGAGATTTTGCGTTAAAATATAAGCGGACTTGGAAAAAGAAAAAGGGCAAGAAATAGCTTCTATGGTGAAATTTGGCAGCTAATAGTTTCATGCAGGCTCAAAACAACTCAATTCAAATGCCGCAATGCTGTCTCTAGGGTATTTTTATGTGTATAAATACTCACATTTATCTCTACTAGAGATATGCTAAAAAATTAGTTTATCTCTAGTAGAGTAGTTTGAAGTCTAAATTATTTCAACTTTAAATCAGAAATACATATCTAATCCTTATAGGGCAAACAAATTGTAAACTCATTAGCGTCATAGTCCTTATGAGAACTTAGACAACCCTATCAGATGACTCTTTTAATGCTAGACTTACTTATATTTGAATTAACACTAATCCGATGACCACTATAATAAACGCAGACAGAATTAAAATATATCGCCACTATGGCGGAGATATAGACGGAATTTTAAAAATAAATAAGAAGGCCGACCTAGAAAAATTCGGTTCAGACTTGGATGGTATTTGGTCAAAAATCACTAGTGTACTTCAAGATATAGAGCTCGTTGAAAAAGGACTTACCTCAAAAGAATATACCGAAAAAATATTAATTGAAATTAAAGCACTTTGCGACAATGAAGCCTATGAGGAGCTAACTAAAGTAATCTCAATTTACAAAATTAGTCTTATCGATATTATTAAAGACTATCAGATTTCTGCTAACCAAGCAGTCAATATTTTTAAAGCCAAATACAAAGTCAACGATATTCTTGAAGGCTGGCATAATAATGTTTATGAGCAAACAGGAAAGCTAATTGATGAAGGTATTTACTTTTACGCATTTCATGGTATTGGTTTAGCTGCGCACTTTAAGGATAAAATTGTTGATTTTGACTTTGCGTATTTCCCAGAGCCAAGACACGATGGATTCGACTTGTGGAGACTTACAAACTTCATAAAAAACCAACGAAATAAATATCCGGACTACAGAGATACCACGAAGGTTGAAAAGGAATTTAATGAACTAATTAAGGAAGGCGTAATCGTTAAACCAAAACTAATAAACTCAACATCTCTTTATTTTTTTAAAAGCACTTTAAAGACTGAGACTACTGACACGACAGAAAGAAAAGTTGAACACAAAAATACTTTAAGGAAATCCTTTCAAAACTGGCTGAAGAAAATCAGATCCCCAATACTCATTGCATTTTGAATTAGGATCGATTATCTTGGACTCTCAAAGTAATGCTCATGATCCTACAAAACAGAATCCAAAATCCAAAAGAACTAAACCGTCAGCTAATTGCACAACAGATAAAATTAGGTTGGGATGTCATCGTACAATTTTCTGATAATTTTTATACTGACAAACTTCTCAATGAAATTAATAACCTTTGCAAGCGCTATGATTCTCATTTTGGTGTCAGGTTCTATGGACACACCTTCGACTGTAAAAATCTGGAAAGAATACCTGACGTAAAATATTTGTCTCTGGACTGCATGTTGGAAGTTAAAAATTTGGAGATTGTTACTAAACTTATGCACCTTGAACGATTTGGACTTGGCGTTTTTGAAATGAAAGAAACTGAAATATTGGGTGCGGAAAATCTCCATAAGATTAAATACCTAATGCTGACAGAGACTAGAACAAAGGCATTTAATTTAGATCACCTAAGAAACTACCACAACTTGACCACACTAATGGTCTGTGGACATACAAAAAACATTGATTCTATAGGAGAACTTAGTCAATTAAATCAGCTAAATCTGAATTCAATTTCCAAGGCTCCACTACACTTTATTAACAAACTCAAAGAACTTAAGACCTTAAAGATTATCCTAGGTGGTCGAAGCAATATTGAGGAGATAGAAAAAAATAATATTGAAAACTTAGAAATTGTTTGGGTACGAGGTTTTAACAATTTAAGTAATATATCAAACTTTGGGAAGTTAAAAACTTTGCTAGTTGAGGACAATATACAATTAAAGGAACTACACTTTGATCAGCTCTTAAAAGACCTAGAAGATATTAAGCTATTGAACTGTAAAACCTTTACCACATTTACAGGTATAGATAAATTAAACAAACTAAGTCATCTCAGAATCTACAAAACTGCAATTGACTTCGAAAATTTCGTTAAGCTTCCCCGACCAGATTCACTGAAAACTCTTGCCTTTTATACCACTAAGGCTAAAATAGATAAAGTAATAAAGGAAAGGCTTAAATCTATGGGATACACCGACAGACTAGACAGAGATTAGAATTCTATAAAGCAAAAAGCCTCAGATTTCTCTAAGGCCTTCAGTGCACTTGTAGGGATTCGAACCCCAAACCTTCTCATCCGTAGTGAGATGCTCTATCCAATTGAGCTACAAATGCATTTCCGTTTCGTTAACGGACTGCAAAAGTAATGCTTGAAATTGATTTTAACAATTTTTTTATCAAATAAATCATATAAGCAGCCTAATCTACTTTAAATTAGAACTTTACTATTTACTTGATTTGATCTGTTTGTCAACTATCGCCAACCCCTCTTCAAAACTATGTGGGTTATAACCTAGATCTGATATCGTTTTATCTAATATGAAACCAGTGCGCGCCGGTCGTCTTGCCGTTTGATTTAACGTTTCTGCACTTACATCCTGTATCAGCGACTTATCCAATTGCCAAAAGTCAGCCACGCGGCTTACCAGCTCAGAAATGCTCATCATGTCCTTACCAGAAGCATTGTAAACACCCTGCGCATTTTTTTCTACTGCCAGCAGACAGCAATCTGCCAGATCTTCAGCTAACGTTGGCATTCTCCATTGGTCATTAACTACATTAATGGGATTCCCCTTTTCAAGCGCGCCCTTTGCCCATAGCACAATATTGCTCCTGCTCATATCACTTACCACGCCATATACAATGATCGTGCGCAGTATTGCCCAGCGACAAGCAGACCTCTTTATGATTTCTTCCGCCTCCAGCTTCGTTTCACCATAATAACTTAAAGGATTCGCTTTGGCCGTTTCATCGTAAGGACCATTGGCACCATCAAAAATGAAATCGGTAGATAAATGAACAAACTGAATATTATGTGCTTCACAAAGGGATATCAACGTTTTTACCGATCCAACATTTAACGCATAGGCCGATTCCTTTTCAGATTCACAGGTATCGACATTGGTCATTGCAGCGGTATGGATCACAGCATCTGGCTGATATTTTTCGATGATCGCCTTCACATTTTCCGGATCAAGGATATCCATCTCTGCATAGGTATATCCTTCTTTAATCGGGAAGCGATTCCCTCCTTTGGAAGTAGCTATTAAATTAAACTGCTTGGTCTCCAGCAATCGTTCAGTTATTTTCTGGCCTAAAAGCCCGTTACTTCCTGTTACTAATATTGATTTCATGTATTTGCAATTACTTAACTGACAGTTATCCAGCCCCTATAAAGCTGGAATCAATGATACTGTGAGGTCGGCTAAAATACCAATTAATCGAGTGTTGAAAAACTTTTTATTAATATAGGTAATTTAAGTATAAAAATTTTAACTTTGCAAACCGAATTGCAGGGTTAAAAAAGAGCCTTTAACAATTTGATATTTATAATTTTACCCAAAACAATATATGCCTAACATTGGAAAAATAGCGCAGATTATAGGACCGGTAGTTGACGTGAGTTTTGCTGACGATGCTCATTTACCTCAAATTTTCTCTGCATTAGAGATTGAAAAAGAAAACGGACAGAAAGTCGTTTTAGAAGTTCAACAACATCTTGGTGAAGACCGCGTACGTGCAATTGCAATGGACTCGACCGATGGTTTGGTTCGTGGCATGAAAGCATTAGACACTGGTGCTCCTATCAAAATGCCAGTTGGTGATCAGATTAAAGGTCGCTTATTCAATGTTGTAGGTGAAGCGATTGATGGGATCAATGCAGTTGATAAAACTGGTGGACGCCCGATTCACAATGCTCCTCCAAGATTTGAAGACCTGTCAACTGAAACTGAAGTGCTTTTTACAGGTATCAAAGTAATCGATTTATTAGAGCCTTATGCTAAAGGTGGTAAGATCGGATTATTTGGTGGTGCTGGTGTAGGTAAAACCGTATTGATTATGGAGCTGGTAAACAACATTGCGAAAGCTTATGCTGGTTTATCTGTTTTCGCTGGTGTGGGTGAGCGTACTCGTGAAGGAAATGATCTTTTACGTGAGTTCATCGAGTCAGGTGTAATCAATTATGGAGATGAATTTCTTCATTCAATGGAAAAAGGCGGATGGGATCTGAAGACAGTTGATACTGAAAAATTGAAAGAATCCAAAGCAACATTGGTGTTCGGTCAAATGAATGAGCCTCCTGGTGCACGTGCACGTGTGGCTTTATCAGGATTAACCGTTGCTGAATACTTCCGTGATGGAGAAGGTGAAGGCGCTGGAAAAGACATCCTTTTCTTCGTTGACAACATTTTCCGTTTCACTCAGGCAGGTTCTGAAGTGTCGGCACTATTGGGACGTATGCCTTCGGCTGTAGGTTACCAGCCAACATTGGCAACTGAAATGGGTCTGATGCAAGAGCGGATTACTTCAACTAAACGTGGATCAATTACATCTGTACAAGCTGTATATGTACCTGCCGATGATTTAACTGACCCTGCTCCGGCTACAACATTTGCCCACTTAGATGCAACAACTGTACTTTCCCGTAAAATTGCTGAGCTAGGAATCTACCCGGCTGTGGATCCATTGGATTCTACATCTCGAATTCTTTCTCCATCAGTTTTAGGTGATGAGCACTACAATACCGCACAACGCGTAAAAGAAACTTTGCAACGTTACAAAGAACTGCAGGATATTATTGCGATCTTAGGTATGGACGAGTTATCTGAAGAAGATAAATTAGTTGTATCAAGAGCACGTCGTGTACAGCGTTTCTTGTCTCAGCCATTCCATGTTGCTGAGCAATTCACTGGGTTAAAAGGTGTATTGGTTGACATTAAAGATACCATTAAAGGATTTAATATGATCATGGATGGTGAAGTTGATGAATATCCAGAAGCAGCATTTAACCTTGTAGGTAGCATTGAAGAAGCTATTGAAAAAGGTAAGAAACTATTAGCTGAAGCAAACGCTTAGGTTTAAAGCGTATATACATTATATATGATATTAGAAATATTAACACCAGACAAAAAAGTATTTGAAGGCGAAGTAACAGCAGTTACTGTACCGGGAACAATGGGCTCTTTTCAAATTCTGAAAGACCATGCTCCTATTATTTCAACTTTGGAAGATGGCCCCGTAATTATCAAAAGCAGTACCGGCGAAAGTACCTTCATTATTAAAGGTGGTGTAGTCGAGGTCCTAAAGAACAAAATTATAGTTCTGGCCGAAGGGGTTGCTTAGTATTTTATCCATTATTTAAAAAAAGCCCTTTGAAGTTCAAAGGGCTTTTTTTTGCGCTGACTTTTGCAGCAGTACCAAATACAATGAAAAAAAATTGCTCCGTTAAAAACGAATTTCTTTTCAAGTTTTATCAAAGGTTGAGCGCTTTTAAGAAGAATATTAGAAAAATTACAATGCTCGCATAACAACAATACCGAATACCGAAATCATATTTGGTATAGCAGCCTCCAATTAACATATCAAAATGCGGGAAGACACCATATTAAACACTAATAAAATAAAAAAACACAGAATTATATTTTTTTTCAATTATTTTCGTTCAGCTATTGATAGTTTAACAGACAACGAGTAAATTGGATTTAGAAAGCAATAACAAATCTACAACATAATGAACCGTTCAATTACAGTGTTATTTAATGTCATTATTAACCTGGTTATTCTTCTGATACTTCAGAAGAATAAGGCGCTGTAAATGAATTTTTAACAAAAAATATATGCAAGCGCCCCCCACAAGTGGCGCTTTTTTAATGATGCAAATACCACATAAAACATACCTATAACCAATGCAATATTTCAAATCAAATACGGTGCTCTATTTAAACGGCCAGTTTCAGAAAGCAACTGATACGACTGCCGATGTATACGGGCAGTCCTTACATTATGGCTATGCTGTATTTGAAGGAATAAGAGCATACAACACCCATAACGGTACCAGAATTTTTAAGGCCAAAGAGCATTTTGAAAGGTTGAAGCGGTCCGCTGAACTGGTACATATCCCATTCCCATGGGACGTAAACAATTTAGTGGAACAAACCTATCAGTTGTTAAAGCTTAATAAGCTTAAAAACGCATACATCCGCCCGTTAATCTATTGCGCTCCGAACATGTCACTTATAGGTGGTACAAAGCCGTCTATCTTAATTTGCGCCTGGGAGTGGGACGCTTACCTTGGTCATGAACAATTGAAGGTTTGTATTTCAAACTATGAAAGGCCTAACCCAAAGTCCACTCCGATAGAAGCCAAACTTAGCGGCAATTATGTCAACTCTATATTGGCGACAACTGAAGCGAAGAGTAAGGGATTTGATGAGGCATTATTACTGGATATGAACCAGAACGTTGCTGAAGGTCCGGGTGCCAATATCTTTATGGAGAAAAATGGTAAACTTATAACTCCTCCCCTGGGGAACATCTTGCCCGGAATAACCCGCGCCACAATAATAGAGCTCTGCAACGTTCTTGACATTGAAGTAACTGAAAGACACCTATCCGTAGATGAACTTAAGCAAGCCGACAGCGCTTTCTTCTGCGGTACAGCCTCTGAAATTGCCGGAATCGCTTCGGTTGACGATTACAAATTCCCAATCAGATGGGTCGATACCCTGGGCGCGACGCTTCAGCGCACCTATAAGAATCTTGTCTTAGAAAAGCAGAACTACGAAGTAATTATATAATCACTATAAAAAATAAAAACGAACCACCATATAATATGTCACAAAAACCAGAAATAAACAGATACAGTAAAACCTTTACACAAGATCCAACTCAACCAGCTGCGCAAGCCATGTTATACGGGATCGGATTGACCAAAGCAGATATGGATAAGGCACAGGTCGGTATTGCCAGCATGGGATATGATGGAAACACCTGCAACATGCACTTAAATGATCTTGCTCAAATTGTAAAAGAAGGTGTCTGGAATAATGATATGGTTGGCTTAACGTTCGGTACTATCGGCGTAAGTGATGGAATGTCTAACGGTACCGATGGCATGCGCTATTCTTTGGTTTCCAGGGATGTTATCGCAGATTCCATTGAAACCATTTGTGGCGGTCAGTATTATGACGGATTGATCACGGTTCCGGGATGTGACAAAAACATGCCAGGGTCGATCATGGCAATGGGCCGATTAAATCGCCCATCGATCATGGTATACGGTGGAAGTATTCACTCCGGAAAATATAAAGGTGCCTCATTAAATATAGTTTCTGCTTTTGAAGCACTGGGACAGAAATTAGCAGGCAACCTGGAAGAAGAAGATTTTCAGGGTGTGATTAGAAACGCTTGTCCAGGTGCAGGTGCATGTGGTGGTATGTACACGGCAAACACCATGGCTTCAGCGATCGAAGCGTTAGGTATGAGCTTGCCTTACAGTTCCTCCTACCCTGCCACCAGTGAAGAAAAAAAGAAAGAATGTACTGATGCCGGAAAATATATCCGCATCCTGCTGGAAAGAAACATTTGCCCTACCGATATCATGACCGAAAAAGCATTTCACAATGCAATCGTAATAGTGATGGTATTGGGTGGTTCGACCAACGCAGTTTTGCATTTAATTGCCATGTCTAAATCCGTAGGTTTAAATCTGAAGTTGGAAGACTTTCAGCGCGTGAGCGATGGCACACCGGTCTTGGGCGATTTGAAACCAAGCGGCAATTATTTAATGGAAGACCTTCACGAAATTGGTGGTGTACCGGCGGTGTTGAAATACTTACTTAAAGTTGGATTGGTTCATGGTGATTGTATCACCGTTACCGGCAAAACATTGGCGGAAAACGTTGCTGATGCTGTCGACCTGGATTTTGAGACGCAAAAGATCATATTCCCAATAGAAAACCCTATTAAAGAAACTGGTCACCTGCAAATGTTATACGGAAACCTTGCAACCAAAGGTTCTGTAGCAAAGATCAGTGGTAAAGAAGGCGAGAAATTTACAGGTCCAGCTCGTGTCTTTGACGGTGAAAAATCACTGATGGCCGGAATCCAAAGCGGAAGGGTGAAAAGCGGAGATGTTGTGGTGATCAGACAGGTAGGGCCAAAAGGCGCACCAGGAATGCCAGAGATGTTGAAACCCACTTCATTAATTATTGGTGCGGGCCTGGGTAAATCGGTAGCATTAATCACAGACGGTCGTTTCTCAGGTGGTACACATGGATTTGTGGTGGGTCACATCACTCCTGAAGCATGGGATGGCGGGAACATCGCACTGGTACATGATGACGACATCATTACCATAGACGCGGTAGGTAACGCAATCAATGTTCACCTGACAGATGAGCAACTGGCCACCCGCAGAGCGGTATGGACACAGCTGCCTCCACCCGTCACAAAAGGCGTACTCTATAAATACATTAAACAAGTAAGTGATGCCAGTGAAGGCTGCGTTACTGATGCTTATACCAATTAAACAAACCTAAAAAACACATTACCTAAATATAAGACAATGGATACAGCACAAGAGGTACCGACCACCCAAACAGAACCCAAAAAGACGATCAACGTTTCTGGTTCTGTCGCGCTATTGGAAGGATTAATTGCTGAAGGTACCGACATCGTTTTTGGTTACCCAGGTGGTGCGATCATGCCAATATATGATGCACTGTACGACTATGACGAAAAATTGAAACATATACTTGTCCGCCATGAGCAAGGGGCAACCCATGCTGCTCAGGGTTACGCAAGAACTTCCGGAAAGGTTGGAGTTGTATTTGCAACAAGCGGCCCAGGCGCAACAAACCTGGTAACTGGTTTGGCCGATGCACAGATTGACAGTACACCGATGGTATGCATCACGGGACAGGTGTTTGCGCATTTGCTGGGAACAGATGCTTTCCAGGAAACTGACGTGATCAACATTACCACTCCTGTGACCAAATGGAACTACCAGGTAACTGATGCCTCTGAAATTCCTGCCGCATTGGCTAAAGCTTTTTATATCGCACGTAGCGGTCGCCCTGGTCCGGTTCTAATAGACATTACCAAAAATGCCCAGTTACAAATGTTCGATTACGAAGGTTATACTCCTTGCGAACACATCCGAAGCTACCGCCCCAGACCAGTTGTTAGAAAAGAATATATAGAAAAAGCCGCAGCGATGATCAATGCTGCGAAAAAGCCTTTCGTATTATTCGGACAGGGTGTATCACTGGGTAGTGCCGAACAGGAGTTCAAAGCTTTCATAGAAAAAAGCGGCATTCCTGCAGCATGGACAATTTTAGGCGCAGGAGCCATTTCAACAGACCACCCGTTGAATGTAGGGATGTTGGGGATGCATGGGAACTATGGACCTAACGTACAAACCAACTCCTGTGATGTACTGATCGCGATTGGAATGCGCTTCGATGATCGTGTGACCGGCCGTCTGGATAAATATGCAAAACAGGCTAAAGTGATCCACCTGGACATCGATCCGGCGGAAATTGATAAGAACGTTAAAGCTGATGTTCCGGTTTGGGGTGACTGTAAAGAAACTTTACCCTTGCTGACCGAATTGGTTGAGGCTAAAAAACATACAGAATGGTTAGCAGAGTTCAGGGCTTTCGACCAAACGGAACAGGAACAACTCATTGGAAAGGAATTGAGTCCGGAAAGTGGTGAAATGACCATGGGCGAAGTGATTCATCAGTTGAATGTTTTAACCAAAGGTGAAGCCGTAATTGTGACAGATGTTGGTCAGCATCAAATGGTGGCTTGCCGCTATGCGAAGTTTAACCACACCAGAAGCAATATTACGAGTGGCGGGTTAGGTACAATGGGTTTTGGTCTTCCAGCTGCCATAGGTGCTAAATTTGGCACCCCTGACAGAACAGTAGTTGCTGTGATCGGCGATGGTGGTTTTCAAATGACGCTACAGGAATTGGGAACGATCATGCAAAGTGGGGTTAATGTTAAGATCATGATTTTGAATAACAGATTTTTAGGCATGGTTCGCCAATGGCAACAGTTGTTCCATGACAAACGTTATTCGTCAGTAAACATCACCAGTCCTGATTTTGTAAAGCTGGCTGATTCGTATTACATCGCCGGAAAAAAGATTACTGAGCGCGAAGAACTCGCCGGAGCGCTGAAAGAAATGTTGGATCATCCTGGTTCATTCCTTTTAGAAGTAATGGTTGCTCAGGAACACAACGTATTTCCGATGGTTCCACAAGGTATGAGCGTTAGCGAAATCAGACTTAAATAATTTAGATCATGAGCAATTCCAACGAAATAGAAACAACAGGAAAGCAGGAATTTACAATTACTGTATACACCGAAAATAGAATTGGCATACTGAACCGTATTGCTATTATCTTTTCGAGAAGAAAGATAAATATTGAAAGTCTGAATACTTCCCCTTCTGAGATTGAACACATTCATCGCTTCAACATCCTGATTCATGAGACGGAAGAGGTGGTGCGTAAACTGTCGCGCCAGATCGAGAAACAGGTAGAAGTTTTAAAGGTCTATTACAATACCAATCAGGATATCATCTGGCAGGAAATGGCTTTGTACAAAGTTCCTACGGACACCATTGCTGAGCTGGTTTCTGTAGAGCGCCTGCTTCGTGAGAATGGCGCCAGAGCAGTAGTGATCCGTAAAGACTATACTGTTTTCGAGACCACAGGGCATCGGGAAGAAACCGACAAACTGATAGAGGTATTGCAGCCTTATGGATTAATTGAATTTGTAAGAAGCGCAAGAGTGGCAATCATTAAAGACAGTGAAGGTTTTAACCGGAAACTGAGGGAATTTGAACGCAGAGAACCTGGAGAAGATGTGATTGAAAACGAGTTTCTTGATAAAGAAAAGAATGTATTTACGATGTAAATTCTAAAAATAAATGGAATACCTTTTAAATGTAATCAGGCAAACACGTGAAAACTTCATTCAGCTGATCGAAGGATCAACTGTTGAAGAGCTTAATGTAGTCCCAGCAGGCTTTAATAACAACATGATCTGGAACTTTGGACATATCGTTGCCAGTCAGCAAGCCTTATGTTACCTGGCAGCTGGTCTTGAACCCACCATTGAAAAGCAATATATACGGCCTTTTGGTAAAGGCACAAGACCGGAAGCTGCTATTGGGGCTGACGAAATAGCTTCCATTAAGGATCATATGCGCGCTACAATAGACCAGTTGGCCGAAGACTTCGACAGTAACAAATTCGTCAACTACAACGCATTTACTACTGCCTTCGGTGTAACTCTAACAAGCACAGCTGAAGCGATCCAGTTTGTTGCAGTGCACGATTCCTATCATTACGGAGTTGCTGCTACCATTAGAAAAGTAATCAATAACAAATAAATATTAAACGAAACCTTAAAAATTTAAAACAATAAAAACGATGTCAAATTACTTTAACACATTACCTCTTAGAGAACAACTTAACCAATTGGGCGTTTGTGATTTCATGGATAGCGGCGAATTTCTGGACGGTGTGAATGTATTGAAAGGAAAGAAACTGGTAATTGTGGGCTGTGGTGCACAAGGCTTAAACCAAGGTTTAAATCTAAGAGATAGTGGTTTAGACGTATCCTATACATTGCGTAAGGAAGCTATTGAAGGCAAAAGAGACTCCTGGAAAAATGCAACTGAAAATAATTTCACCGTTGGTACCTACGAAGAGTTGATTCCATCTGCCGACGTAGTGGTTAACCTTACTCCTGATAAACAACATACCGCTGTAGTGAATGCAATAATGCCATTGATGAAACAAGGTGCTACCCTTTTGTATTCTCATGGATTCAATATTGTTGAAGAGGGAATGCAGATCCGTAAAGATATTACGGTAATCATGGTGGCCCCGAAATGTCCGGGAAGTGAAGTTAGAGCTGAATATGTTAGAGGCTTTGGCGTTCCTACCTTAATCGCTGTACATCCTGAAAACAATCCGGAAGGAAAAGGTCTTGCACAGGCAAAAGCTTACTGTGTTGGAACAGGTGGTCACAGAGCCGGCGTTTTAAGATCGTCATTTGTTGCCGAAGTAAAATCTGACTTAATGGGTGAACAAACCATTCTATGTGGTTTATTACAAACAGGCTCGATCCTTTCTTTCGATAAAATGATCGAAAAAGGAATAGATGCAGGCTATGCTTCTAAATTAGTTCAATATGGTGTTGAAGTGATTACTGAAGCCCTTAAGCATGGTGGTGTTACTGGTATGATGGACAGGTTAAGCAATCCTGCTAAAATTAAAGCGTTTGAAGTTTCTGAAGAATTGAAAGACATCATGCGCCCGTTGTTTCAAAAACATCAGGATGATATCATGAGCGGTGAATTTAGCCGTGTGATGATGGAAGACTGGGCAAATGGTGATAAGAACCTATTGGCATGGCGTGCAGCGACCGGCGAAACGGCTTTTGAAAAGACTCCGGCAGGTGATGTGAAGATTGCAGAACAGGAATACTTTGACAATTATACGCTTATGGTTGCTTTTGTCAGAGCAGGTGTTGAACTGGCTTTCGAAACTATGGTTCAGGCTGGTATTAAACCAGAATCTGCTTATTATGAGTCATTACACGAAACTCCACTGATTGCAAATACCATTGCACGTAAGAAATTATTTGAAATGAACCGCGTAATTTCTGATACCGCAGAATACGGCTGTTACCTTTTTGATCAGGCATGTAAACCATTACTAAAAGACTTTATGACCAAAGTAGATACTGATCTTGTTGGTAAAAATTTCAATGAAGGTAAAGATGGTGGTGTAGATAACCAATCACTTATTGCAATAAATGAAGCGCTTCGTACGCACCAGGTTGAAACCATCGGTGCTAAATTAAGAAAAGCAATGACCGCTATGAAATCAATTAAAACAGCATAAAACCATGTCGCAACCCGTCGTCAAAATCACCAATCTCAATCTAAAGTACCAGCACAAGCCTGTATTACAGGACTTGAACTGGACTATAAAAGGTGATGAGCATTGGTTGTTATGCGGTGAAAGCGGAAGTGGTAAAACATCATTAGCTAAGGCCATCTCAGGCCTTACACATAGTTATGGTAATATAGAGATTACGTTTAACCAGGAGCGCGAATTGCCGCCCCTGGTTTACTACGTTGCTAACTGGTTTCAATTTAAGGATCTGGAAGGCCAGTCTAACTTCTATTATCAACAGCGTTATAATAAACAATCCGCAGAAACGACCGCAACAGTAAAAACAGAATTGGAGAGTTTTGGTAAAAAACACGCATTGCCAATTGATGCGTTGGATACCATTCTTGCTGCACTTGGTTTTTCGGAACAAAAGGACGCTACGCTCATTCAGTTATCCAGCGGAGAACATAAAAAACTACAGTTGGTGAAGTCGTTGTGGTTGAAGCCGCAGCTGTTGATATTAGACCTCCCCTACAACGGGCTGGATTCAACTTCCCGCCGGAATTTAAATACACTTTTGGAGGAAATTGCTAAAGCTGGTACCCAGCTGATCCTGATCAGTAACGAAACCGAAGTACCCGACTGCATTAATCGCTTTGCGATGATCAAGGAGGGACAGCTGGTCGAAATTGCTGGTCATGAGAGAAATTTGAAGGGAACCAAATCGGTGAATAGGCCTGTTCCTGCATTTTTAACTGATGCAGTTTCTTTAAGGCCTTCAGGAGAAATCATAAAAATGATCGATGTTACGATCAGCTATGGGGAGAAGAAAGTCCTTAAAAATATCAATTGGGAGGTGAACGCGGGAGAAAAATGGGTTTTACATGGTCATAATGGATCGGGAAAATCAACTTTGCTAAGTTTAATCTGCGGCGATCATCCTCAAGCTTATGCCAATAATTTTCACCTGTTTGGAAACAAAAGGGGATCCGGCGAAAGCATCTGGGAGATTAAGGAACGGATTGGTTTAATTTCTCCTGAGTTGCATTGGTATTTTGATCCCTCTGCTACCGTCTGGCAAAGCGTCGTCTCAGGTTTTTACGATAGCTCTGGTTTATTTTGTGATCCGGGCTATTCAAAAAAATCCCAGACCGATGAGCTGATCAGTTACTTCGGGCTGGATGAATATAAAAACACGCTGATGAATGAACTTCCATTGGGCAAACAGCGACTGGCCTTATTGGCCCGTACAATTATTAAAAACCCGGAAATTTTGATACTGGACGAACCTTGCCAGGGATTAGACCAACAACAAACTGAGCATTTTAACAGGCTTGTGGATGACCTTTGTAAAAATGGAACGACATTGATTTATGTCGGCCATTTCGATGCGCAGATACCAAGCTGTATTGAAAAAAGAATATTACTAGAAAACGGCGAAGTAAAATCCATTGAAACCGATATCTATACTAACTAAAAAATAAAATTATGTTACACGATCCGAAAAGAGTTTATGTATTTGACACCACCTTACGTGACGGTGAACAAGTACCGGGTTGCCAATTGACAACCCCAGAAAAAATAGAAATTGCGAAAGAACTGGAAGCTCTGGGCGTGGATATTATTGAGGCGGGATTTCCTATTTCCAGTCCCGGCGATTTTCAAAGTGTCGTTGAACTTTCTAAAGCGGTTACTGAGCCAATCATATGTGCACTTACCCGTGCGAACAAAGGCGATATTGATTCCGCTGTTGCTGCATTACAATATGCTAAGCGCCCACGGATTCATACCGGAATAGGTTCATCCGACATGCACATTAAAAATAAGTTCAACAGTACCCGGGAAGAGATTCTTGAACGTGCGGTTGATGCGGTAAAATATGCCAAGAAATCAGTTGAAGATATTGAATTCTACGCCGAAGATGCAGGTCGTGCAGACGTACACTTTCTCGCGCAAATGGTTGAAGCTGTTATCGCGGCCGGTGCAACTGTTGTAAACATACCAGATACAAACGGTTATTGTCTGCCCGACCAGTATGGAAGCAAGATCAAATTCTTAAAAGAAAATGTTAAGAACATTGATCAGGCGATTATATCCGTGCATTGCCATAATGACTTGGGTTTGGCTACAGCCAATTCAATTGCGGGTCTACAGAATGGAGCCAGACAAATTGAAGGTACTATAAACGGTATTGGTGAACGTGCCGGGAATACCTCGATCGAAGAAGTCGTCATGATCTTGAAAACGCACCAGATACTGGGCTTACATACCAATATCAATACAAAGAACTTTTATGAACTGAGCCGTATGGTCAGCTCGCAGATGCGAATGCCTGTACAGCCAAACAAAGCGATCGTAGGTAGCAATGCTTTTGCACACAGCTCAGGCATCCACCAGGATGGGTTTTTGAAGAACAGGGAAAATTATGAGATCATCCGTCCAGAAGATGTAGGTTTCCCGGACGCAAGCATTGTTCTTACTGCACGCAGTGGCAGACACGCTTTGAAGTTTCATTTAGAGCGCTTAGGATTTAATTTAAGCAAAGAAGAATTGAGCGAAGTCTATCATCGCTTCCTAGTGATCGCCGACAGTAAATTAGATATTAATGACCAGGATCTTTTGTTGATGATGGTTAAGCCTCAAATGGCATAACCCGCTTACAACATTAAATTTATAATAAAAAAAAATATGAGCAAGACATTATTTGATAAAGTGTGGGACACTCACGTAGTACGTAAAATTGAAGGTGGCCCTGATGTGCTTTTTATCGACCGCCATCTGATCCATGAAGTGACCAGCCCTGTTGCCTTTTTAGGTTTGAAAAGCAGGGGAATAACAGTATTATATCCTGAACGTACATTTGCTACGGCAGATCACAATACGCCCACGATCAACCAGCATCTACCAGTAGAAGATCCGCTATCTGCAAATCAATTAAAAGCATTGGAATCGAATTCCAATGAATACGGCATCAGCCATTGGGGTTTAGGTCACCAAAAGAATGGTATTGTACACGTTGTAGGTCCTGAATACGGGATTACACAGCCAGGTGCTACCATTGTTTGCGGCGACTCACATACCTCTACTCATGGTGCATTTGGAGCCATTGCTTTCGGAATCGGTACCTCTGAAGTAGAAATGGTACTTTCTACGCAGTGTATCATGCAGCCAAAGCCTAAAAAGATGCGGATCAATGTGAATGGTAAATTAGGCATTGGAGTTACTCCGAAAGATGTTGCCTTGTTCATTATTTCACAATTGACTACTTCGGGTGCAACTGGCTATTTTGTAGAATATGCCGGTGATGTTTTCGAGAACATGACCATGGAAGGCCGAATGACGGTTTGTAACTTAAGCATTGAAATGGGTGCTCGTGGTGGTATGATCGCTCCGGATGAAACTACTATTGAATATGTTAAAGGTCGCGAATTCAGCCCTAAAGGGGAAGCGTGGGATAGAGCATTGGCTTATTACAAAACGTTGAAAACAGATGCTGATGCAGTATTTGATAAAGAATTAACCTTCAACGGTTCAACCATTGAACCGATGATCACCTACGGTACGAACCCAGGAATGGGAATGGGCATCTCCCAAGATATCCCTGACGCTGCACATGCAGAAGGTGGAGCTGAAACCTATGCCAAATCACTTAACTATATGGGCTTCTCTGAAGGAGATCATATGATTGGTAAAAAAGTAGACTTTGTTTTCGTTGGTAGCTGTACCAATGGTCGAATCGAAGACTTCAGGGCCTTCACCTCTATCGTAAAAGGCAAACAAAAAGCCGATGATGTTACGGTTTGGTTGGTTCCGGGTTCCCACATTGTAGAAGCACAGATCAAAGAAGAAGGTTTATTGGACATCTTAACTGAAGCAGGTTTTACCTTGCGTCAACCAGGCTGCTCTGCTTGTTTAGCCATGAATGATGACAAGATCCCTGCTGGAAAATACGCCGTGAGTACTTCAAACAGAAACTTTGAAGGTAGACAAGGTCCAGGTTCAAGAACCTTGCTGGCCAGTCCGCTTGTTGCTGCAGCGGCAGCAATTACTGGTGTAGTAACAGACCCAAGAACGCTGATGGAGACAGTAGAAGAAAATGTTAATGAACTTGTCTAACACAAAAAAAGATTAATAATGGCTTACGATAAATTTAATGTATTAAGAAGCACAGCTGTTCCGCTTCCAATTGAAAATATAGATACCGATCAGTTGATCCCTGCCCGCTTTTTGAAAGCGACAGAACGCGTTGGTTTCGGTGATAACCTTTTCCGCGACTGGAGATACAATTCTGACAATACTCCTAAAAAAGATTTTATCCTAAACAATCCGGTTTACAGCGGAAAGATTTTAGTTGGTGGTAAAAACTTTGGTTCAGGTTCTTCGAGAGAGCATGCTGCATGGGCAGTTTACGACTATGGATTCAGATGTGTAGTGTCCAGCTTTTTTGCAGATATCTTCCGAAATAACTGCTTAAACATCGGGGTATTGCCTGTTCAGGTTAGCGCAGAATTTGCTGATCAGATTTTTAACGCCATTCATGCTGATCCGAACACGGAATTAGAAGTAAACCTGGCAGAACAAACCATTACTCTTTTAGCAACCGGCGAAAAAGAAACTTTTGAGATCAGTCCCTACAAAAAGGACAATATGCTGAATGGATTCGATGACATTGATTACCTGCAAAGCATCAAACCAGAAATTGAAGAATTTGCGAAACAACTTCCTCTTTAATCAACCAAGAATCAGCAGATGCAAAGAAGGAAAATTGAGATCATGGATACGACACTCCGCGATGGTGAACAAACATCAGGAGTGTCCTTTTCCATATCAGAAAAGTTAACCATTACCCAGCTATTATTGGAAGAACTCTATGTGGACAGGGTAGAAATTGCCTCTGCACGCGTATCTGAAGGAGAATTTCAGGCAGTAAAAGCAATCATGAGCTGGGCAGAAACCAATGGATATACAGACCGTATTGAAGTATTGTCTTTCGTAGACAATGGGGTTTCCATAGACTGGATGCTGAACGCCGGAGTTAAAGTACAAAATTTGCTGACCAAAGGGTCTTTAAACCATTTGACCCATCAGTTGAAGAAAACGCCTGAACAACATTTTGCGGAGATCAAGCACGTGATCGACCTGGCCGAAAGCAATGGTATTGCCACAAATGTCTACCTGGAAGATTGGAGCAACGGCATGCGCAACTCAGCTGAGTATGTTTTTCAATTTTTAGACTTTTTGTCTACGCAATCGGTCAAAAGGATCTTACTGCCCGACACGCTTGGTGTGTTAACGCCTACAGAAACTTTTAAATTTGTATCCGATCTGCAATCAAAATATCCGGATACACATTTCGATTTCCATGCACATAATGATTATGACCTGGGAACGGCAAATGTACTGGAGGCAGTGAAAGCAGG
Source organism: Pedobacter sp. (assembly GCA_031179845.1). Taxonomy (GTDB): domain Bacteria; phylum Bacteroidota; class Bacteroidia; order Sphingobacteriales; family Sphingobacteriaceae; genus Pedobacter. The sequence continues at coordinate 27,946 of JAPSHM010000001.1, read as the reverse complement.
GATCAGCGGTTTGCATTTAACGGTGAACGGTATGGGTGAAAGGGCTGGAAATGCGGCCATGGCTAGCGCTGTAGCTGTCATTAAGGATTTTGCACCAGAAGTGGAAGTACAGATCAAAGAATCGTCTATCTACAAGGTCAGCAAGCTGGTAGAAACATTTTCAGGAGTCAGGATCCCCTCAAACAAACCTATTGTCGGGGACCATGTTTTCACCCAGACTGCAGGTATCCATGCAGACGGGGACAATAAGAACAACTTATATTTCAATGACCTGCTTCCTGAGCGCTTTGGACGTAAACGCAGCTATGCGCTGGGTAAAACATCCGGGAAAGCGAATATCGAAAAAAACCTGCAGGAATTGGGATTGAAGTTGAATGATGCAGACCTCAAGAAGGTGACACAACGTGTTATTGAGCTCGGAGACAAAAAAGAAACGGTAACTAAGGAAGATCTTCCGTACATCATTTCCGACGTTTTAGACAGCAGTCTGTATGAGGAACGCGTCATCGTACAATCGTATGTCTTAATGAACTCTATGGGCTTACGTCCATCGGCAACGATCTCAGTCATGATTGACGGTGAGATATATGAAGAGAATGCGCAAGGCGACGGACAATTCGATGCTTTTATGAATGCACTTATTAAAGTATATTGCAAGCAAGAGAAAAAGCTGCCAAAGCTGATCGACTATGCCGTAAGAATTGCTCCAGGAAGTAATTCTGATGCGCTTTGCGAAACCATCATTACCTGGGAAACGGATCAAAAAGTATTTGTGACCAGGGGACTTGATTCCGACCAAACTGTGTGTGCAATAAAGGCGACACAGAAGATGCTGAATATCATTTAAAACTGGACAGCAACAACCATATAAACAATTTTTAAACCACAATACAAAAACATATGAAACTCAATATTGCGCTGTTAGCAGGAGATGGAATTGGCCCGGAAGTTATCGACCAGGCGGTTAAAGTATCAAATGCCGTAGCAAAGAAATTTAACCATGAAATTGTTTGGACAGCTGCACTTACCGGTGCTGCTGCGATAGACGCCGTTGGCGAACCGTACCCGGATTCGACTCATGAAATTTGCATGGCGGCAGATGCAGTGCTTTTTGGTGCGATCGGTCACCCTCGCTATGACAATGATCCAAAAGCGACAGTACGACCAGAACAAGGTTTACTTAAAATGCGTCAGAAATTGGGCTTATTTGCAAATGTTCGCCCAACTTTTACTTTTCCTTCATTGATCGACAATTCTCCATTAAAAAGAGAACGTATAGAAGGTACAGACCTGATCATTCTTCGTGAATTAACAGGCGGGATCTACTTTGGTGAAAGAGGTAGAAAAGATGATGGAAATACTGCTTTTGATACTTGTACCTATACCCGCGCAGAAATTCAGCGCTTGGCGAAGTTAGGTTTCGAAATGGCGATGATACGGAGCAAAAAACTTTGCTGCGTAGATAAAGCAAATGTTTTGGAATCGTCACGTCTGTGGAGAGAAACTGTACAGGATATGGAAAAAGACTATCCAGAGGTTACCGTGAGCTATGAGTTCGTTGACGCAGTAGCCATGCGTTTGGTTCAATGGCCAAGTTCATACGATGTATTGATCACAGAAAACCTTTTTGGTGATATTCTGACTGATGAAGCTTCCGTAATTTCAGGTTCTATGGGTCTGATGCCTTCAGCTTCCATAGGAATTCATACTTCTTTATTTGAGCCAATCCACGGTTCTTATCCACAAGCTGCCGGTAAAGACATCGCCAATCCATTGGCTACAGTTCTATCCGCAGCAATGATGTTTGAAGATGCATTCGGATTAACTGAAGAGGCAGAATTAATCAGATCAGTAGTGACTAAATCTCTTGAAGAGGGGATCGTAACTGAAGATCTATCAGGACAAAATAAAGCGTATAAAACAAGTGAAGTTGGCGATTGGCTGGCTAAAAACATATAATTATTTTTGTATGCTCCGTTAAGAGCGTATATTAAACCGTCACCTGACGTTCAGGTGACGGTTCTATTTTTTATAAAATGACTGACTTTACTCAAAAATTGGACTCCGAGGCCGCAATGCACCGTTTGGCTGCTGTTGTGAAAAACACTCCCCTCATTTACAACGCTAAACTATCCGAGGCATATGGAGCTGAAATCTACCTGAAACGGGAAGACATGCAAACTGTACGTTCGTATAAGTTGCGCGGAGCATACAATATGATCAGTCAATTAAGTGCAGAAGAACTGAGTAGGGGAATTGTTTGCGCAAGTGCAGGAAACCATGCCCAGGGGGTTGCTTTCTCTTGTAATAATTTGGGCACAAAGGGTGTAATTTTTATGCCGGAGATCACACCAAAGCAAAAAGTGAAACAGACTGAAATGTTTGGGAACGGGAATGTAGAGTTGGTACTGATTGGCGATACTTTTGACGATTGTTTGAAGGAAGCATTAACGTACACACAGGAACACAACATGACCTTTATCCCGCCATTTGACAACTATAGTATTATAGAGGGTCAGGGTACGGTTGGCGTAGAAATCCTTGCAGATCTTCCAGACGTGGAGGTTGTTATTATGCCTGTAGGTGGTGGTGGATTATCAGCAGGTGTTGGAAATTATTTAAAAAGTAAAAAACCTGGTATTCTTCTGGCTGGTGTAGAGCCGGAAGGCGCTCCTTCCATGTTAAAGGCCTTTGAGCATGGCGGGCCGGTCACTCTGCCAGAAATAAACAGGTTTATTGATGGCGCTTCCGTAAAGTGTGTGGGTAAGCTTACTTACGAGATCTGTACCAGGGTACTCGATGATATTTTACTGGTTGCGGAAGGTAAAGTTTGTACAACGATACTGAAACTGTATAATGAAGATGCGATTGTTGTTGAACCGGCAGGTGCTTTGTCAGTTGCTGTACTTGACGCCTACCGGGATAAAATAAAAGGAAAGAAGGTAGTTTGTGTCATCAGTGGCGGCAACAACGACATTGAACGCATGCAGGAAATCAAGGAGAAATCTTTATTGTACGAAGGCTTAAAACACTATTTTATAGTTCGGTTCCCTCAACGACCAGGGGCATTGAAGCTATTTGTGAACAATGTATTAGGGCCGCATGATGACATTACCCGGTTTGAGTTCATTAAAAAAACCAACAAGGAAAACGGGCCTGCATTGGTGGGTATTGAATTGGCTGACCGTGCTGACTATGACTCACTATTACAAAGAATGGCGGAATTTAAGTTCGAAATTATTGAGCTCAACAATGACCAGACCTTATTTGAATACCTGGTATAAAATTCATTTTTCCGCTATTCGTTATAACATTATGATTACAAGTTAACAGAATTAGAAACATATCAGATTGTGGCAATGAATTTGCTGTAGGAAATACAAACACACAAACGCATGAAAAAATTTATCCTCTTATTCCTATGCACAGCCACCCTAGGTTTGGTATCGTGCAAGAAGGACACCATTATCCAGGAAACTCCTAATAGAACTTATAATTTCACAATACAACCTAATCAATGGGTACTAAGTGCAGATCGTCTGACTTATACCTATGAGTGGAAGCACAACGCCATTGATGAGATAACTGTTGATGATGAAGGTGTCCTGGTTTACATTTCTCATCCACTAACATCAAATAGTTATATACAATTACCTTACGTATATAATGTAGATGCCTACAGTTATGAATTATTTGTTGGAGGAATAGCGATTGACATACAGAGTTCCGACAACCAGGATGATGAACCTTTAAGACCAACCAAACCGGTTTTGGCTAAAGTTGTAGTTATTCCCTCGTTGTACGTAGACTAGTTTTACACTTATTCAAAATAAAAAGGCGATGTTCAATTGAACATCGCCTTTTTATTTTGATCCTGTTCAGCGTTACATAAATGTAGTGCTGAATCTAAGATGAAGCTATAACGTAGCCATATCAATTACAAAGCGATAACGGACATCGCCCTTTTCCATCCGCTTATATGCAGATGTTACATCCTTGATATCGATAAGTTCAATATCAGAAACAATATTGTTTTCTGCACAGAAATCCAACATCTCCTGAGTTTCGGCAATGCCACCAATACCAGAACCAGCTAAACTTTTACGTCCTCCAAGCAAACTAAACGCGGCAACCTGTGCAGGTTCAGGCGGAACGCCTACGCAAATCATCGTTCCATTTGTTCTTAACAAAGAAAGGTAAAGGTTAAAATCGTGCGGAGCAGACACCGTATCTAAAATGAAGTCAAAGCTCCCTTTTACGGCTTCCAGTTGCTCAGCACCTGAAGTTACCACAAAATTATGCGCGCCTAATTCTTTAGCTGCTTCTTTCTTTGATGGAGAAGTACTCAATACAGTAACTTCCGCCCCGAAAGCAGCTCCAAACTTTACGCCCATATGTCCCAAACCACCAAGGCCTAAGACAGCTAATTTATGTCCTTTACCTACTTTCCAGTGACGTAATGGAGAATAAGTAGTAATACCGGCACAAAGCAGTGGTGCCACTGCAGCCAGATCCAACTTGTCTGAAACGTGGAGAACAAACTCTTCCCTCACGATTATGGTATCAGAATATCCGCCATAAGTAGGCATAGATCCGTCACGGTCCATACCGTTGTAGGTTTGCGTATTTCCATCCAGACAATATTGCTCCAAATCTTGCTTACAGTTTTCGCATACCTGGCAGGAATCGACCATACATCCTGTACCAGCAAGATCCCCTACTTTAAATTTAGTAACTTGATCGCCTATTTTAACCACACGGCCCACAATCTCATGGCCAGGAACCATTGGAAATATACCTGGAAACCAATCGTTCTTAATCTGATGCAGATCTGAGTGGCAAACACCACAATATAATATGTCAAATTGTACATCGCGAGGCCCTACCGCGCGACGGTTGAAAGTCCAGGGCGCAAGGTCAGTTTCCGGGCTTTGCGCTGCATATCCTTTTGATTGTATCATAAATTTATCTGTTAATATTTATTTTGTCTTTGATTAAAATAACGAAGATCGTTGAATTAAGTGAAAAGGGTCCAACTGATCTTTATCCAGAGGCAGGCTTATATTTTTAATTTATTGCTGCTACTTTGTATCCTGGAATGCAAATTTACCGGAATAAAAACACAGAATCCTAGGGGGATACACACTTAAATTGATTACAACTGTAGCGTTGTTGTGACTGTTTTCGTTTTCATTAAAAAACAACAAACTATGAAAAATATATTACTTGCTGTATTCATGTTCAGTTCCTTACTATCTTGTGAAAAAAAGACACCCGAGACGGATTGTGGAACTCAGGAATGCACGCTTGAATTTAGAGCCGTTAGCATAAATTTCGCAGACAACAAAGGCGATGCTGCCGAAGTCAAAAACTTTGAAGTAATCAACCAAAGAACCGGAGAAAAGGTTTATGCAAGTTCAGCTCCATTTTCTAATTTAATGAAGGGCAGTTACCTGATCATAGATGACGGAAATAGAGAAAGTCTCTCTGAGGAAGGTGATGATCTAAAAGTTACTGCAACATCCGCAGAAACCAATCAAACAAAGTCGGTCATAGTCAAAGTAGCTGGCGGTAAATGTTCGTGCCATGTTAGTAAACTCTCAGGACCGGAACTGGTTACTTTCGATTAGAAATCAAACTTCACTCTCGCCCGGATGCCCCAGTTTGAAACTTCTGGGTTATTCAGGTAACGGAACCGTTTCACGGCATCTACTCTTAGGATCTTGAAAATGTTACCTATGCCCACACTTCCTTCCATATAGGGTCCGTCGTTTAAAGCATAAGTAATCGGTAATCCGTCCTGGTTGCGCACAAATTGCATCGCCTCAGGATTGTTTGCAGGATTGTTTTCATCTCGCAGACCGCCATATAATACTTTTAAAGACATCACCTCCCTGAGTTTCAATTTCCGCAGCAAAGGGATCTTATTGAAAAAGAACCCATTGAAATTTTGATCGATATGGATACTGGCATAATGATCACTCACAAACTCAAGAAAATTCATCAGGTTATAAGCCTGAAGCTGGTAAGCATAAGTTTGATTGGCACGATGAATAGCCAAAAGTGGGAAAGGCAACTTGCCCAGGTTATAACCTCCTTCTACTGTGATATCCGCGTAACCTAACTGAGACAGATAAAATCGCTTTTCTATACTACCCATAAAATTGTGGTAATTGTATTCCCCTCCTAAAACGCCTTTCAACCCAGCAGTATAACGCAGATTGAATACCGGATATTTATCGATCAGTGGCGTACGGTAAAGCTTACCCTGATAGAATTTCTCATGTGGAGCATACCGCAAGTTCAAAGTTACCTCAGACGTACTGATTTGATTGGTCCTTGAAAAAAGCGATTCAGCAGAACTGTTGAAATATAGAGACCCGGCTGGAGTTTGGCTCCATTTCCGTAAACCCAATGTGTAAGAGAAATGATTTTCAAATTCATGCACATAGTCCAACTTGTAAAAATCGTTGTATAATAACATATTGTTCTCTCCTCTTTTGAACGACAAGAGGAAGTTGTCTTCCTGTACGAACTGCAACTCCTGACCCGGAATCTTGGTGTCGCGCTGAAAACTTGCACGAAGGAAATTTTGCGGAAAAGAATAGATCGACTTATTGTTTAATGAATACGTTCCACTTAGAAAATATTTCCATTTTTGGTCGTCAAAGCCATAGGCGGCATAAGTTTCAAAGTAGTATCTTTTACTTAAGGCAGGAGTTGTTCTACCACCCAAACGTCCGCGAAATCCTTCTATGTTGTTAAAACTGTAAAAAGTGTTTACCGGGCCAACTTCAAAAGGACCAAAATCCTTATATCCTGCAAAGAATAACGTTACAATATCCATTGTTCTTTTGAAAGAAGGAATAGTTTGCAAGGTATCCAGATTACGATATACGTTCATATTGGCAGCCCCAAGTACCTCGGGGCGATTACTTGCCCAGAACTGTTCTGTTCGTTTAACTGCATCAGGTACAACCACCAATGCTGTTGAATTGGTATAGATGCTATCCGCCGCTGGCTGATTGATGGTATAATTATTATACGTTACTGTACGTTCTCCAGTGAAGCCAGCGCCCTTCTTTTTCATGATCCCAAAATCAACGATTAGGTTACTCTTGCTAAGGTGATAACGATGGTCAGGATTCTGTTCAAATTCAAGTTTGGCCTCTAACCCTCGAACAAAATTCAAATTGATGTCCTTGTTAACCGTTAGATACGCATTTTGAACAGCGAAGTTCCCATCCATTGTCACATACAACTTACCTTGAAAGAGCATGTCCATTTTATTTCTTGGCGTAAAAGAAAGTTCGATGAGGTGAGGACTATGAGTTTTAATGGTATCGGTAATAAAGAATTTATAGAACCCTGGAGCACCATCTGCTATTGGACTTAACAGGAGGTTACTCACCACGGATATGTTATTGTCATAAATATCAATATCCCGATACATCCTGTCGAAATAGGTACTCAAACCCTTATTATCGACAAACCGTTCATCGAAGTTCACTTGTTTATCGGCAATTACTATCGTTTTAAGTTTCTCAGGGTTCTTTCGGAAGTAATTATCCGAGAGCTTTTCCTGCTGAAACACAGGCAGCAGATTTTTACCTCCAATTTTTGTTGAATCCTGTTCCTGAAAAAGAAACTGATAGTTGCGGAATATTTTTCTGCTTTTGAATTTTTCGGAAAGGTTACTCATGGAAAACAGCATCCGTTCATATTTCTGATAAGCCACATAGTCATAGCTTTCCATGCGGTTCTTCGGCTTATTGGCAATGACCTTACGGATCAGTTCTACCGCAGGATTTTCCTTGTTTCGGTAAGCCGGCTTTTTCCCTCCTTTGATCACAACTTCATTCATCTGCATGGCTTCACTTTGCAATCGGATGTCGATGACCTGGCTGATACCGGTCTTAATGGTCTTAAACTGACTTTTATAACCTATATAACTGAATCTTAATTGGGTCCAATTCCCTTCTATGACAATATTGTAACGACCATCTGCATCCGTCCGGCCACCTTTACCACTGCCAATAACCATAAACGAAGCATAGGGAATTGTTTCTTTGGTAACCGCATCAGTTACAATTCCTTTTACAGCTGTTTGTTGACCAAAAGACGGTAAAGCCGCTAAGCCAACGATGAACAATAAAATAATCTTCAATAAAAACCATGAACGAGTTTTGTACATCTTCAGCTACTTTAAATATAAGTACTTAAAAAAGATTAAGCCGGGCAAAGTTACTACTCAACTCTTGAATATTTAAGTAAGAAAGTCAGGAAAAAGTCTATATGTAAATGTTATGACACGAAAATGAAAAAAGAAATATTCAGTCTGAATCGTTTACGCTAGAGCGACAAAAATTGGCTAATGCTTGCCTGAATATGATCGTGCTTTTTGTGCTCACCCCTGTTTAATTGTATAGCCCTGATCATCACACCATTCCGTTCCAGTAACAGTTCCTCATAGAAGCCTTTGTAGTATACGTCTCTTACTTCAAAGCGCCTGCTGTTCCAGGAGTTTTTCAACTCCACCCATTCCGGGTAGAATACAGCAGTCCCGGTTTCGGGCGCTAAGCCAAGTTTATTGGCGTCCGACGCCTTTAACGTAACAGCATTCCCTAAAAGTTGAGCTGTATACACGGAGTTCGGATGGTTGTAGACTTGGGCGGGGTTTCCTGATTGTATTAACTTACCTTCTTTTAGAATCAACAATTCGTCAGCCAGGAACAAACCGTCTGCCGGGTCATGTGACACCAAAATAACGGTTACACCGACCTCTGCTGCTATTCTTTTGATGTCTGCTCGCAGTTGATTTTTCAACAGGGCATCAACCTGACTGAAGGGCTCATCAAGCAATAACACGGAGGTATCGCCAACCATGGCCCTTGCGATCGCAACACGTTGCTGCTCTCCGCCACTTAACTGCGTGATCTTTTTCTCTTTCAGGTGCTCAATATGCAAGTGCCGCATGATCTCTATCGTTTTATCATGCTTAGCAGTTATATCGGTATTCGATAGCATAGCTGCGATATTATCGTATACTTTAGCGTAAATGTTCAGAGAAAAATCCTGTGTAACCATTTTCATCTGCTTATGTCCAGGTATCAATTGCTCATCTGGACCTAGAATGCGGCTATTTTCAAAAAGAACCTCTCCTTCGTCTACTTGAAACAGACCGTAAATACATTTTAGCAGCGTAGATTTCCCGCTCCCACTTTCACCAACAATAGCAACAACATTTCCTCTTTTGATGTCAAAACTGACATGAGAAACGCCTGAGGCCTGACCCGGCTGGTGTTGTTTAGTTAAATCCTTAACGGTAATGATCGGTTGTTCCACTGCAATAAGTATAAGTGCTTAATTGAGCCCAAAAGTAATTCCGAAAGACAAATTTTTCAGCCCCTCCTGCTGAACGCTATTGAACATATCGGTAAAATAATATTTCCCAAATAACCCAATCCAGCCATAGCCTAAACGCAGGGATCCCCCGAGCCCGACCTTTTCAAAATTATAATCGTCTCTGAACTTTTGTTTGCCATTTTCCTCGCTTACTTGCTTCACTTTACCGTTGATCAGCAAGCTGACTTCGGGGCCGGTAACAAAGTAAAAGCGTTTTCCACGTGAATTTTCATTCGTTCTGAATTGAAGGCCTAATGGAACATGTACATAAAAACTTGAAAACCTGTTTTTAGAGAAATCTATCCCTGTTTCGGGATCGAAGCTTAAATCTGCTGTATTTCTTTGAATTGTAATGTCTCTTTTTAATCGGAGCATGGTCCAATCAACACCTGCAGCAAAATAAACTTTGAAATGAGTGTTAAACCTATAGCCAAAATCCAACACATCAAAGGAAACCGTGCTTGATTTGAACTCCTTGTAAGATAGAAAATCATTAGCTGGAGATAGAGTGAAACTATTGTTGTCATATAACCTGGTAAAACCTATATCAAGCCGTGTGAACGTAAGCCCGCCAACAAAGCGGCCTTTTGGATTTGATACCGATCTGATTGTATCTATCGCCCGGAGACTATCTTGTTGTCCAAAAGCATTTTTTGAAGTACCGGTTGCGAGCGCAGCTAGTAAAAGCGCAAGAAAACATAGACGTCTCATCTTTTAAAGTTATATTATTTTTAGCAATCGTGCTTTTTCCGGTAATATTTATACCACTTTACAGCCGCCATAATCACTACTGCAAAAATTACTAAGCCAATAAGACCATAGAACCAATCGACCGCACTCTTCAATACGACCGTAAAAACGATGGCGACGAGCAAAATGGTGGCTACCTCATTCCATAGCCGCAATTGGAAAGAACTGAATCTGGATTTACCTAAGCGCAGCAACTTCATGATATGCTGACAAATGAAATGATACACTAGTAATGCAGCTACAAAGCAAAGTTTGACATGAAGCCAGGGCGCTTGTAAAAGCCCTGGACGGATAAAGATCATTGCAATCCCAGCCAGTAGCGTAAGCACCATCGCTGGAGTAGTAATGATGTGCCAAAGCTTTCGCTCCATTTTCTCATATTCCAGTTGCAGAACCTTCCGCTCCATCTCCGGCCTGTCTTCAGCCTCAGTATGATAGATAAATAAACGTACACTATAAAACAGTCCGGCCATCCAGCTTACCATAAATATGATATGAACAGAAAGAATGTATAAATAGTATTTGTCCATTACCGCCTAGTATTTAAATTCTTTGATTAGCTCGATTGCGTACTTTACATGATCAAAAGGAATATCGGGCATAATTCCATGGCCAAGATTAAATATAAAACCATTTTCACCGCGCATTCGTTCAAACAATCTCAAAATCTCTCTCTTTATGACAGGCTTGTCAGCATATAAAATATGCGGATCCAAATTTCCTTGTACGGCTATGCCCGCAGGTAGGCTATTTTTGATATTTAATAGATCTGCATTCCAGTCTACCGAAATGACATCCGGCTTAGCTGTTGCCATAATTGGTGCAAATACAGAACTTCCTTTGCAAAAAGAAATTACTGGAATATCTTTCCTATTCAGGTTCGCAATGATTTCTTGTATATATCGATGAGAGAATTCCTGATAGTCGTTCCAGGACAATGCCTGTGCCCAGCTATCAAAAATCTGAACGGCATTCACACCGGCAGCGATTTGCAGGTTTAGGTAATCAGCGGTAACCTTTGCAATTTTAGCGAGCAATTTATGGGCTACCTCTGGCTGGTTATGCAGGAGCAACTTGGTCAACTTAAAATCTTTCGATGATCCTCCTTCTACAAGGTAACTCATTACGGTGAATGGTGCACCAGCGAAACCAATCAATGGAATGCTTCCATTTAACCGTTGTTGAATCACTTTAATTGCATCAGCCACATACTGAAGCCGGTCCAAAACGTCAACTTCCAGCGCATCTACGTCTTTCAACGTACGTACCGGATTAGCAAATTTTGGGCCCACACCTTGCGTAAAACTCAGGTCACCACCCATCGCTTCTCCTGTAACCAGGATATCAGAAAATAGGATGGCGGCATCAATGCCCAACAGATCAACCGGTAACATCGTCACATCAGCAGCAATCTCGGGTGTTTTGCACATTTCCAAAAAGGAGTATTTGTTTTTAATCTCCCAATATTCCGGCATAAAACGACCTGCCTGGCGCATCATCCATACCGGTGGCCTTTCTGTTTGCTTTGAAAATGCTGCATCTAAAAATAACGTGTTCATCTGTCTCAATTAATTCTCTATTTCTTTTATAAACTACTTAATTCCTTTTCGATTTTCTCGATGATACTCATCGCTTTTGGTGTGACTGCCAGTTCTTTTGCTTTTTCGAGGTAAGCACGACATCGAACCTGGTCTTTTTTACGCAGGGCCAGATTGGATAAATGGATCATGACAAACGCTTTGTCATTTTTTCCACCCAAAGGGAATCGGCTTGCAATTTGAAAATGATACTCTGCAGCTTCATAATCTTCTCTTTTTAAAGCAATATTTGCCCGCATAAATTCATAATAGCCGCGCCTGTTTTTGGCGAGCTGCTCAACCTTAGGCACTTCATCCAATAATTTTGCTGCCCGCAAATGATCGCCATTTTTGAAATACTTTGAAGCCAGTAAAACTGAACTGTGTTTATAGTGGCTCCATAAAACAAAGACAAACAAAAAGCCGGCGAAAGCTGCCAGCTGATATTGACCATAAAAAAGACATGCCAGTGCTGCGATGACAAAAACTGCCATCAGGGCATACCTGCCTTTAGAATTATACATTAATGAATATCTGTGAATTTATATCCTACGCCCCTGATCGAATGAAAATAGACAGGATTTTTCTGATCCGGTTCAAAGTACTTACGGAAAGTTAAGATAAAGTTGTCTATTGTCCTTGTAGAAGGATAAACATCATAGTTCCATACTGTTTCCAGTATTTGCTCACGGGATACCGCTTCATTCTTCCGCTCAATTAACAGTTTCAGAAGCATGGTCTCCTTTTTCGTCAATGGCACAATTACGCCATCATCCTGCTTTAATTCGAATGAATTGAAATAAATAGTTTTATCTCCGATCTTATAAGAATTGATCTCTTTTAAATCATCGGCCTTCATACTGCGTTTCACCAGGATACCAACCCTTAAGATCAATTCCTCCAAATTGAATGGCTTAACCAAATAATCGTCAGCTCCTTTCTTAAGGCCCATCACCCTATCTTCACTGGTATTCTTTGCAGTTAAGAAAAGTATAGGAACCTCTGTATTTTCTAGCCTGATCGTTTCACAGACCTGGAAACCATCCATTTCAGGAAGCATTACATCGAGAATGATCAGGTTAAACCGTTCTTCCTTAAAAACTTTTAAGGCAGTTTTACCATCTTTCACTGCATGTACTTTATAGCCTTCAAGTTCAAGGTTTAATTTTATGGCATCTAATAAATGATCTTCATCTTCAACCAGCAGTATTCTTAATTTCTGTTGCATAATCAACTAAATGTTATTTCAAAAATAGCACCTTGCGGTACGTTGTCCCTAACACTAATATCAGCGTCGTGGCTTTGCAGTACTTCCTTAACAATAAACAGGCCTAAACCAGTTCCTTTAGATTTTCTGACATTTTCGTCACCTACACGATAAAATTTATCGAAAATAAGCATCTTTTCCGCATCCGGAATTCCAGGACCTTTGTCTGAAACTTTTAAAAAAGGGTGACCATCTTTTTCTGTCAGTTCTACTGCGACGTCAGCACATGGCCCCGAGTATTTCACCGCATTTTCCACCAGGTTTGTAACCACTGACGAAAGCGCAAACTGATCGCCCATGATCTTAATGCCGGGTTTAATCACCGGAGTGATCAATTGTTCGCAACCGCAGGAGTGTACCTGCAACCGATCCGTAATCTTAGTGACCAGGTCGGATAAGTCAAATTCTTCCTTAGGGAAGGAATAGGAGCGGTTTTCGATCTTAGTAGCTAACAGCATGTTCTCTACAAGATCATCCAAACGTTCAATATCTTTCAAAGAGTTACTAAGCAATGAAGTCTGTCTGGCTTTATCCAGATCCCGTTTGATGATCGTCTGTATCGACAGTTTAATTGCTGCCAAAGGCGATTTCAATTCATGGGTTACCGACAGTAAAAAATTCTGTTGTTGCTCGCGAAGGCGCTCTTCTTTCTTGATCGACTGATGTAAAAAATAAGCACCAATACATAGCAAGAATAAGAATACCGATCCTTCTCCCATGACCATTGCCATTCTGGCAGGTTCCAATCTAATAACCAGGGATCCCCAGGAAATCAGCTGTACCATTGCGTAGAGCAGCATGAAATAAAATATAACGATTGATTTCTTCAAGATTACCAATATTTATAATAAATATACCACTATTTACTTGTTTCTGAAAACCACATCGAGACTATCAAATATTGCCCGTTTGGTTTTTTCAAGTTCTATTTTTGTATGCGCAGCGGATACAAATCCTACTTCATATCCCGAAGGTCCCAAATAGATACCTCTATTTAACAGTTCTCTATGCATTACTTTGAATTTTTCCATGCTGCTGTGTTCGATATCATCAGCGGCCTGGATCTTTTCCCTATCGGTAAAAGCTATCCAAAAAATAGAACCTACGTAAAACACCCTGACTTTATAATTCCTTGCAGTGGCAAAACGTTGGATGCTCTCCGCAAATTCGCTGGTCTTATTGTTTAGGTCTTTATAGAATCCGGAACGCAACAACTCGGTTAGCTGAGCTATGCCCGCAGCCATTGCCACTGGATTGCCTGAAAGTGTCCCAGCTTGATAAACTCCACCATCAGGAGAGATATGGTTCATGATCTCGGCTGATGCACCATACATTCCAACAGGCAGACCTCCACCTATAATTTTCCCATAAGTAACGATATCAGGTTTCACTCCGTAATACGCAGCAGCACCCTCAAAGCCTAATCTGAAACCGGTGATTACTTCATCAAATATCAATAAAGCACCATTTTCTTTACAAATGCGTTGTAGAAATTCTACATAGGAAGCTTCTTGCATGAGCAACCCGTTATTTGCGGGGATCCCCTCGATGATGACCGCTGCCACCTGGTCTTTAAATTGTGCAAAAGCCTGCTCTAATGCCGCAGTATCATTTAACGGCAGCACAATTGTTTCCTGCGCAAAAGCTTTCGGAACACCAGCGGAAGAGGTTTCACCAAAAGTAACTAAGCCTGAACCCGCTTTTACCAGCAGTGAATCACTGTGCCCATGGTAACAACCTTCAAATTTAATGATCTTATCCCTGCCTGTATAACCGCGTGCCAGCCTGATGGCCGACATCACAGCTTCCGTGCCTGAACTGGTAAACCGTATTTTTTCTACGAATTTGTTATTCTTAATGATCAGCTCGGCCAGTTCATTCTCCAAAGCGGTTGGTGCGCCAAAGCTCATGCCGTTCTGCATGACCTCTGTAACTTTTTCTCTGACCTTTGCGTGGTTATGACCGAGGATCAATGGACCCCAGCTGCCACAAAAATCTATAAACTGATTCCCGTCTGCATCCCATACAAAACAACCATCTCCTTTTTGAATGAACAACGGAGTGCCATGAACTGATTTGAAAGCCCTAACCGGGGAGTTGACCCCTCCTGGAAAATAGTTTTTAGCCTTTTCAAATAGTTCTGCCGACTTCTCCCTTGAAATATCTGGTTTACTGCCTGTATTGACAGGCAGTTCGCCTTCATTTCCTGAAAACATTTTTTTTAAAGATTCTAACATATGCTTTTTCAAATTCTCTATCCCCGATCTCGTAGCGAGGCAAACTTACAACCAATTGTTCTCAACCATATCCCTGATGTGATAGGTAGTTATGATACTTGCCCCTGCACGTGCGAAGGCATGCATCGTTTCCATCACCACTTTTTGCTCGTCTATCCAACCTTTTTGCGCCGCAGCCTTAACCATCGAATATTCTCCCGACACGTTGTAGCAGGCAATTGGCAGATCGGTATGCTGTTTTAAATTATGCATAATATCCAGGTAAGCTAAAGCTGGCTTGACCATTAACACATCTGCACCTTCAGCTTCGTCTAACAATGCTTCTCTAAGCGCCTCATTTCCGTTTCTGAAGTCCATTTGGTAAGCCTTTCTATCGCCCTTACTCGGCGCACAGTCGGCCGCTTCTCTGAAAGGACCATAATAAGCGGAAGCAAATTTGGTGGCGTGCGACATAATGGCAGCGTTTACATAGCCGGCTCCATCAAGTACACTTCTCATCGCGGCAACGCGACCGTCCATCATATCAGACGGCGCAAGCATATCGGCTCCAGCTTGTGCATGGGTAAGTGCCATTTTTGCGATGACCTCTACTGTCTCATCATTTTGCACATAATCATTTTTCATGATTCCACAATGCCCATGGGAGGTATAGGAACAAACGCAAACATCTGTTACAATATAAAGATCCTCACCAAAATTCTTTTTTAATAAACGTACCGCTGAAGGGACTAGGGAATGGTCGTGATAAGCAGATGCGGCATTGTCACTCTTTACATCACCTACACCAAAAAGCATCACTTTATTTACACCAAGTTCTAAACCTTTTTCAATGTCCCTTAGCAACGTATCTTCTGAAAAATGACTAATTCCAGGCATTGCATCCAGTGGATGAATGACATCCTTTCCCGGAACAATAAAATATGGATAAATGAACATGTCTTTAGATAACCTTGTTTCGGCTACCATCTCTCTCACTACAGGATTTTTCCTTAATCTACGGGGACGCTGTATCATATTATCAAGAATTTAAATATCTATTCCAAAAACAGCCTCTGCAAGGCCAATTTCATCTGGCGCATAAGGCAAAATGCACTTCACACCGATTTCTTCAAACTTCCTAGCAGTTGATGTGCCAATCGCAATTACTTTTTGTCCAGGATCCAACAGGTTATCTGCAAAATAGGCGTCTACATTGGATGGACTGGTAAATATGAGAACCTCAGCGTAAGTTTGGTTGACATTCTCTTCAACAACGGTCTCATAAATCGGCAGATCGATCACCTTTGTATCTGGTCTCAACGCCTTTTGGATGCTTAAGAGCGAGTCTTGTGCCCTTGGAAACAATACCGTTTTACCTGCAACAACATTTGAGAATAACTCAGCGACTTCCTCTATGTCGCCACCCTCACCAACATAATCGGCCAGGTGACCTATTTTTCTCAAGGAATCTTCAGAACCCCGACCGGCAACTCCAAACTTAACATGCTTTGGCAATGCGGGTTTCAAATTAAAGAAATAGTCAACACTGTTTCTGCTGCTAAAAAAGATCCATTCAATATGTTTCAAATAATAAGGATCGAGTACAGTCACAATTGGAAACGTCCGAATCAGTGACCTTGCATCTATTTCGATCTGGTGCTTTTCCAGCGCTTTTCTAAAATAGTTGTGTTCCCCTATTTCCCTTGATATGAAAACTTTAGATGGAAATTTTCTTTCTGTATTAAATTTCGCTACGATCTTTTCGGCAAGTCCTTCCAGGTGATCTACCCTAAAAAACACCCGATCCGGGAAATGCTCATCTGTTTCAGCTTTAGAGGTCCAAACCTCGTACTGCCCGTCCTCCTTCTTACAATAGCAACCTAAAGGCATATGACATCCGCCTTCAAACAGGTTTAATACCTTACGCTCTACTGCAATTTCTTCAGCTGTTTCCGGATGGTGTATTTTTTGCAGCGTATCGAATAGTTCCGTATCATTTTCCCGGATTTGAATCGCCAATGCTCCCTGAGCAGGTGCAGGAACCACCTCAGTCGGGTCGATGACTTCAACATGAAATTCCGAAAGATCTATATTTAACCTATTTACCCCGGCTTTGGCAATCATGATGGCATCGTAATCCTCATCCCTTAATTTTTGTATCCGGGTTGGAACGTTACCTCTTAGATCTTCAATATTTAGATCCGGGCGTAATGCAAGCAATTGTGCTTTCCGTCTGTTTGAGGACGTACCGACCATTGCTCCAGTCTTTAAAGATAGTCTTTGTGCGATGTTGACACAATCCTTAAGGATAAGTAACAACTCTGAAGGATCTTCACGCTCGGTTACTGCTGCGATGGTCAGCCCCGCAGGATGAACCGTTGGCAGATCTTTATGCGAATGTACAGCAATATCAATGGTACCACCTAAAAGCTCTTCCTCAAGTTCCTTTGTAAAGAACCCCTTACCTTCAAGTTTGTCCAGTCTCAGATTTAAAATCTTGTCGCCCTGAGTTTTAATGATCTTTAGTTCAGCTTCAACGCCAATAGCTGCCAGTTTATCTTTAATAAAGTTGGCTTGCCATAAAGCCAGGTCGCTCCCTCTTGTACCAATAATAAGTCTTTTCACGTTGATTGCTGTTTTTTGGCAAATTTAGCTATTCTTTACCAATATCTCCTTGGCCATTACCATAGGAACGCTGATGTATTTTTTTTCCATGTAATTCATCACTTTTTCCAGTACTAATCTTGAGTTCTCGTCCATACCGTTGATCTCATCGGCAAAGATGCCATTGATCGCAGTATGTTTGATTTCTTTGATTTTCTCCGGAACGCAACTCATGGCAATTTCAATTTTACGCTGACGAAGAACAAGTTCAAAATCCTTGATATTTTCTTCAATGATGTGCTCGGCATTAACCAGTTCATCGTAACGTTCCTGAATATTTTTTCGGGCAATCTCTTTTAGCGATTCAACTTCGATATAGTGGATAGGGAAATTTTGAACCACTTCGGGAGCGGTATCATTTGGAATTGCCAAATCGACGATTACCTTTTTACCTACATCACCTTTCAATAGCTTTTTATAGATTTCTTCAGTAATAATTGGCTCAGTGGCACCGGTACAGGTAATGATCACGTCAAAACCTTGATCGTAACTTTCCAAATCACTAAGCGGATAGGCTGTGCCGTTCAGTTCTTTAGCCAGAATCTCTGCGTTAGCAACAGTTCTGTTGAAAATGGAGAAGTTGGAATATTTGTGTTTTTTAAGATATTGTGCGAGGTTTTTATTGGTCTCACCAGCACCTATGATCAGGAGTCTGGAGTTTGCACTCATTTTGAGATCACGCAACTTGCGGTAAGCTAAAGAAACGATAGAAACTGGATTTTTTGAAATGTTGGTATGCGTATACACTTCTTTTGCAGTTTTGACGACCCGGGCCATGATCATCCGCATATAGTCTCCGGTAAATCCTGCAATACGGCAGGCTTCATAAGCTTTGCGGATCTGCGCAAGAATCTCCTTCTCTCCTACTACTAAACTTTCCAAAGAACAGGATGTACGCAACAAATGGTTGAATGCTTCTACCTGCTCATAAACGGAAACGTTTTCGATAAACTTTTCCATATACTGTTGGGGCAGGCCCATATCTAGTACAGTTAGGAAACGAAGAATAAATTCTTTATCTAAATTATCTGAAGCAGTAAATACAAATTCTACCCTGTTACACGTTCCAACATAGAATATTTCTTTAACACCTAACTCCGATTGAATATTCCTCAACCTATCGTCTAATGTCTGCTCACATATCACTAATTTACCTAAGGACTTTAGGTCAATCTGTTTATGCGTAAAAGCAATGATTTTTAAATATTCCAAAATTAGTTACCCTGTTTGTTTTTAGCGAAACAAAAGTAACAAGACAAGGCTGTTCCACTGTCATTATGCTGTAATTAAGCGTTATTTAGAATAGTTTTAAATAAAATGCCTCAGGTGAGTGATCACGAATTGCGCGTGATGTTATGAGGTAACCACCATGTATGAAGCAAGATACGGTATAAAAACAGCATTTCAAATCAACTGGACGATAATGTCCCGCGGCTTATCAAAGTGGCCGGAGACATAAGCAGAATCACCCTCATTGTTGCAAAACGTTGTCCATATTGCAGTTATCAGATGTAATACTACAAAAATCAGTCTAGGCTCAAACGAAAGCAGCCAAATTTTTCAAAGCGCTCTGGAAATTGAAAACTTAATTTCCAAAGCGCTTTGAAGGTTCTCCACCTCTGGTTTGCGAAAAAAAACCTGATTAAATTCAGCAACGCTACACCAATGTCTTTTGGCAAGCATCCATAAGTGCATCATCAAACCATTTTATAAGCGCCGAAGACTTCTGAAAAGTTAGAAAACGTTTCGTTGGCTGCAGTAATGGCAACTAGCTCTTCTTCTTCACTTTCAGCAGACCTGTTCAAAACTTCCGTAAAGGTACCCCACATTTTTCCCGTAGTCTCTCCGTAGCCAGAAAAAAAAGATATGCCTTTGTTGATGCCGCCCTTTTGTAGCATTTGTACAATATGCGGCCCACCCATTATTGATCCTTCCATTACGTACAAAGCACCTAAAGCTGCAATCTCATTGCTGATCTCCGGTACGGTTACCGGCGGCAAATTATTGATATCACCTCCAAGTTCTTCGATATCCCTTTTTAGAAAACCGGAGTTGCGCCTGGACGCATAGTCCGGCAAAACATCTGCTGTTATAAATGGTAGCATCTCTTTTTCAAGCGCACTGAAATATGCGTAAAAATACTTTAAAAGGTCTGCATAATCCTGATCGCTGCGAATAGCCTTCAACTTCCTTACTACTTTCGCCTCAAGTTCCTGATGCGCCTTTTTGGTGGCTTCTTTAATTTTTGTACTGAGCATATGCTTTGTTTTTATAATTGTTTATATTGTTTAATCGGCCTATTTATATTCCTTTAACGGATAGCAATGATCTTCGGTATTAAAAATCTATTCTTTTACAGTGATCTCCGTACCGGCGGTGCTAATTTGGTTCCTATATATCTTACCACTTTGCCCTGTAACAGAAATAGAAAACAAGATCGAAGCTGAAGATCCCATTGGATAGTCGTTTGGAACCTTTACTGTGATTTCATTGCTCGAAATACTGATGATCTCCAGGTTTTGCACCGAAAAATCTAACCGGATAAAGTTAAAGAGGTGCACATCTAGATTTCTCCCTTTCAATACCATCGTCTCTCCTCTTTTGATCGAGACAGGCATTTCAAGGTTAAAAAGTTGAGGTACTTGTTCAACGTTACTTTCTGATTTGGTGGTAAATATGGCCTTACTGCTCTCAATCGAACGATAGCCGGAAACGATTTTCACCTTATATTGGGTGTCGGATTGCAGTGCCCCTGAATAGGGTACAGCAGACGAACTAACTGAAGTTGTATTTATGAAGGTAATGGGCATCCTGAATTCAACTCCGGTTGGATCAATCAGATAAAGTCTTGTCTTACTTACATCCCAAAGTATGTTGTCCAGAGCGCTGTTTAAATTGATTCCAGCAGTTGAAAAGCCGCGATATAAGGTTTGTTCAACTTCTTTCGTAAATACTGGATTCGCCTGGTTGTTGACCAACTTCAACGTATACGTGACAGTTGTTCCATCCGCTGCGGTTACTGAGTAAGTCATCCCATCCGTTAAAGCAACTTTAATACCTGATCCTGGTGTGATGGTAGAATTAGCGGAAACAATAATTATCGGGGCAATGGAATCCGGCAATGTCCCCCAATACTCTTCCGACCAGTACAGGGTAAGGTTTTCTTGATCAATTGCCACTTTGCTTTCGGTATCGTTTGTCAGCGGAATACTAAAAGATTCGATCTCCGCATGAGTTGAAGGAAGGTTGACGAATTCCTTTTTACAGCCGCCTATGCTAAAGGCCATACCTATGAGCATGAAAATAGCAAGTTTAAGTATATGTTTAGTTTCTATGTTCATTTATTATTTTTTAATCTTGATCACAAACAATCAATTTGTTCTTTTTACATTTACCATTGGTATCACAAACCCCGGGATGCTTCGAACACTGCCCGGGATTTGTTTATTAGCATAAACACCCACATGTTTAAATTGGCCCTGTTATTTTTTGCAGGGCTATTTTTTTAAAGTTTTTCGTAATCAAAGGTTAAATAGGGAATCTTTGTCGTATCGTAAGGATTTGAAAAATCATTGTCCTTATAGATACTGGTGATTTTGATTTTATACATCACTGTCTCGTCCGCATTACTGATCATAATTGTCCGATCCTCTATTGGTGTGGCAACTCTTGCAGGACTACCTGTATAACTATACCATCCTGAGCTGGTACTTGTTTCGTATCCAAAACCAGTTGGGTGGGTTACTGTGCTTATCCAGGTGACATTCGACGAACCGGTGACCGAACCGAATGTAGCATCCACATAACCTAGTTTATACCCATTGATTGGCTTGATAAAAGAATTGGAGTTCCCTGAGAACGAAATTGCAGCGACAGTTGCCGGGGCAGTTGTTGGCGCAACCTCGTTGGAACTGTTACCAAAAGTTTCCAGGTTGAAATAACTGGTTTGCGGCGTGGCTGGGGGTACGACAAACGTCCCCAATTTCAGGTTTACAACATGGTAGGTTAGGTTTGCAATAACGGGCGATGGAGCGGCGATAGAAGCCTGTCGATTGTCCAAATCCAAACCTGGTTCAACAGCTTCTTTTTTACATGATACTGCAACCAGAGCGATTAGTGTGATTCCCGCTAATTGGGAAAATAAACGTGATTTTTTCATTTTTTTTAAAATTTAGGTGGGATGGTTTACGTTAATAAGGTTATCTATTTTAAGGTAGCGTAATCTGAATTGGATATTTAAGCTCGTAGCTTTTCGAATAGGAGTCGATGCGCACTTTATAGGTGCCCGTGCTCAGTTCGGTGTAATTAGCTGGTGTTGATACTGTGATCCTATTAGTGCTGAAAGCGACATTTTTATCGGCAAAGATGAACTCAGCCCCCTTCTGATCAATTAGTACTATTTTTGTAACATCGTAATTGCTAATTGGAGGCTTGCGATTCTTCCAGTAGATTTGAAGCAAGGGCATTCCTTCAAACATTATTGTATATGATTTTAGGCTTTCTGCGGACGCTGATAATTCGAGCATCTCAAAATCCGGTTGCTGAACTTCAATTGTAAGTTTATACGTTGCTTCCGTATTTTCTTTACCACGAACAGTATAGGCTACTTCATTTCTGCCCTTAACTAATCCGACAACATCAGTGATGATCTCATCGTTTAATGAAGTGATTTGAGCACCCTCAGACACTTTGACTTTTGTTTCAATGGCAGTCAGGCCTAAATAGTATGGAAGGTAGACTTTTATTGATTTTTCGTTATGGTTGATAACACCTTTTATCGGATCCCCGCTTACATTGGTGATCAGGTATTCGAGAATTCTATTATCGGGTAACCCCTCCGGATGGATTTCTTCAATTTTTTTGCAGGAGGCACCTCCCAATACGATCGCCATTAGCATTACGCAAAAGGCCTTCATGTGATTTTTAGTCATGTTCTGTGCTGTTATATAGAAAAGTTATTTTATTTCAAATTTGGTGCTGCCCTTCGGGACCACTACATATTCAAAAGTGTAATACATCTTAGGGCTGGTACGCATCATCAATTCCGGCAAAAAAATGTCCTTATAGCAGCTGATCATTTTAATCTTGGCATAATCTCCTTTTGCCATACGCAGGACAACCGTTCGGGATTCGGGCAAAGCATAAGCAACATGCTGTTTTTCCCAGCGGCCGTCACTTCGGATAGTTCCATAAAAATCATACAGGTACCAACCCGTACCCTGGCCAAAGTCGCCCGAACTATCCGTCCCAACAAGGTCTGCTGCCGTATTGAACGCGGCATCTTCAGGGACATCTACGATTTGATCAAAAGGTTTTTTAACGATTAAAATTCCTCCTGTCGCGTTATTTCCGCTACCATGATTCAACGGGTTATTGCCATTATTTCCACTTAAAAAACTATTGTATAAACCACCAAAAGCGAGATCCCATTGGTTCGTTTTCAAAAGTTCCTTAGAGACAATCTTCTGTGTTTCCAGGTTGTAGTAGACTGTAGGCGGAACGGCCAACGGATTGTCATCATCACTATGAACAACAAAGTTGTCAACTCTTTGAAGTTTATAGTAGTTGCCATTCTCAGCCGGCTTTGGTTGTTCCTGCTCCGAAATGAGGGATTCATCTTTTGAACATGCGCACAGGCAGGTACTTAATAGGATCAACAGTCCGATTTTTTCAACGAATGTACTTGCGCTTGTAGTTGTTATCTTCATTTTAAATAGATTTAATTTTAGTTTTTTGTTGACAGATTTTTGCTGCCATCCTGCTGCACGTAATATCGAAAGGTGAAATATGGCGCAGGCCAGTTTAAGTCAGTAACCGATGGGGGATTTCCTTTGTATACGCTAATTAATTGAAGCTTAGCATATTTTCCGTCTGCCAGCCTGATGACATATGTCCTATTCGGAATGGCTTGCATAAGGTGTGTGGTCAGACTGTAGGTATACCAACCGGGAGAATCCCCTGTTCCTGCCCACCCTATCCTATTCAGAGTGCTGAGGTCAAATTGCTTGTCATCCGGCGCCTCGCTCACTGAGTTGTAATCTTTCCCAAGCGCCAAAGCTTTACTTTCTGCAAGACCACCTTGTCCTGGATTTTGTTCTAAATTCTTGTTGTTCACATATACCTCGCTATTGTAGGGGCCGGTGAAAGCAAGATCCCAATCTTTTGTTTTTAACCATTGTACTGAATCTGCCTTGGTTCTTATCCAGATCTGTTTCTGATCCTTAAACCGGAAAAGGAAAGTATTAAATGGCCGGTTCTCTTTGCCAGGGACGCTACCACCCATTGATGCCTGAGTGTCCCCTGCAAGATCTGCAACCACAATGCTCTTTCCGTCCTGTAATCTTATGTTTGGGTCGATCTCCTCCTTTTTACAGGAAGTAACGAGTGCAGGGAGGAAGAGCATTATCCAAAGCCAACGGTCGTATCTCTTAATTTTGCGCATATTTTCTTGATAGGTCATATTTTCTAGTTTTGGTAAAATCTGTAAGTCAGTCCGGTCAGGATGACCCGGCCCATTTGTCCGGGCATTAACCTGTCCGTGTAATCCAATAGGTTATCTGCGTTCAGCCTGATACTGAAATGTTCTTTCAGCAACTTCTTCTCAAGCGCTGCATTAACTAGAAAATGGCCGTTTACAAACGTGTCGTATCTATCTATAAACTGGTTTCCATTCCGGTCGGCGAATGGATATTTTCCACGGTAATTTACCCGGGCGTTAATGCTTAGGTTCCAGGGGCGGTAAACATAAAATGCGCTTAGATTGCCCATGTGCTGCGAACGGTTTTCAAGACCCCAGTAGTCGGAAGTTCCGGGAGCATAAGACTTTCCGGTAGCCGCATCGTGGATGTTTTGATTGTAGGGATAATGGCCAACCCTAATGCTGTCTGCTACACTACGGTCTTTAGCGATCAGATACTGATAGCCAAAACCTAGCTCCAGGTCCTGCAACAGATTCACTGTCAGGGAAGCATCGATCCCTTTGTTTACCGCTCTAGGCAAATTTTGATAGCTGTATATGTTCCGGTTGCCGGCGCCGGTCGCGATTTGAATACTGTTGATCTGGTTTCTGATATCGTGGTAGAATACCCCTCCCTCTATTTTCATAATTTGCTTGCTGTGCCAAACAAAGCCGGCATTAACTGAGGTACTGCGTTCTGCTTGTAAATTTTTATCCAACTGCCGCAACTGGTATTCCCTAATTTCACTGATCTGTCCTTGCTGCTCCAACTGTGATAATGTGTGCTTTAAGACCTCGCTCCCGATTACCATATAGTTCGAAGTGGGATTATAGAATACCAGGTACCGGGTTTTGAAGTCAGGTGCTTTAAACCCTGAGCCAATTCCTGCTTTCAGAGTAAGTTCAGGTGTCAACTTGTATTGCAGTCCGAAGCTTGGGTTCACCTTACCACCGTAACTACCTGTATGGTCGTAACGTAGGCCACCTACAAGGTCGAGGCTCTTAATCAATTGCCAGTCGCCCTGTAAATAACCAAAGGCCGTACCCAATGTACCTGGATTGGTCAAAGCAATATTGTTCATGTTTTCAAGGCTTCCACCCAGTCCACCTGTTAACTTAATACCATCGGGCAGGGCAAAAGCGAATTGCTGTTCAAACCGATGTAAATTTTGTCTGAAAACCTCTCTGGTTGCTATTGTTCCCGACTGTTGCCAGGCTACATGTTGGTCTGCGCTAAAACCGGTAAAGTAATATCGACTCATAGTGCGCAGACCGGAAGAGAAATTATAATCGAACATTGCCGAAAGGTTTAGGTCCTGCTCATCCTGGTTGTCTGCAGATATATTGCCCAGCCCAAAATCTTTGCTCATAAACGATCTGCGTAGGCCGTAACGACCGCTAAGTCCTACCGTAGCATTCTTACCAACCCTGTATCGAACTCGGCCTTGCAGCCCATAATTATCGTAAGGTGGAGCGGTTGTGCCGGACAGATATTTGGTATCGGTATTGAAGCCGTCACTGTGGTAGTAATTGGCAGAGAGGTTAATGGAACCCCGCTGGGAGGCAAACGGACTTTCTCCCTCAAGTGTCGCGTCTATAATGTTAAGGCTTCCGTACTGGAGAGACGCGAGTCCCTGTGGCTGCAAGGCACCATGGCGGGTTATAATATTGATGGCCCCACCAAGTGCCTCGCTACCAAACAAACAGGAAGAGGCGCCCTTTATAATTTCTATTCGATCTATATTGCTTACGCTGATCCGGGAAAGGTCAAAGTTACCGTTGTTGCGGCCAACCATGGGCTGACCATCGATCAGCACCATTACATACTCGCTTCCAAATCCTTGCATCTGAACACCAACGGAGCGTGAGCCGCCCGATATGTTGTTCACGATGGCAATGCCGGTCTGCTCTTTCAACACCTCGTCTAATCTACGGCTGCCCATCAGTTCAATTCTTCGTCTGGTGATCACGCTAACAGGCATAGCGCTGCGTTGCATCTGGATCAGGTTGTCTGGATGGAATCGTTTATCTGCGACTGCCACCTCATTGAGTTCACGCTGCTCCACCGTCAAATGAATGTTCATTCTCGAGGTTTTTCCGGCATCAATGGTCAGTCCAACCCTATGACTTTTGAAGCCAACTCTGTTGAAGTGGAGGGTATAATCACCCGTATAAATATGCCTAAAACTGAACTTTCCGCTGGTATCTGTCAGCGTCAAGTGCCGGTCGGGTTCCAGCCGGACAGTTACACCTTCTAGAAAATTCCCATTCTCATCTGTTACAATTCCATTAATAGAACCCTTCACCTGTGCCTGAGCAAACGTAGGGTACCATATAGTTAAGACAAGCAACATGTAGATTCTATTCATTTCAGATTGAGGGACGTATTGATGTTTCCTTATTTTTAATTATTCTAAATAACACTGCAAACATCTGCATTCCTGCGTATAAGTGATTTGTGCGATCCGTATTTTCTTTTGTTTAATCCGAATTATTTTTTGTGCAATCCGTAGTTTTTGTTGGGATCTCCTTCGGTGTCATTCAAATAAAAAATGAGCCGATCCGTGTTTAAATGTAAAATAGGCCACGTTTTGTGCAATTATGAGCCGTCCCTTTCGCTCGTTTCTTTGAAGCAGCAAAAAAATTTCGCCAATGCACAGCTTGTATTTAGATCAATTAAAGCTTTGTTTTGCAGAACATTTAATAATTGATAATGAACAAATTGTTTCCTTTTTTTGCCGCAGCGATTATGCTGTTTTCATATGATACACAGGGACAACCGAAAAGGATTGTGTCATTAAATGGATCAATTACCGGGACTTTAGCCGCTCTTGATCTAAGCCGTAATATTGTTGCTGTGGACGTTACCAGTGTTTGGCCAGAACAAATCAAGTCTTTGCCCAGGGTGAGTCGTAACCGCGCTGTTTCAGCGGAGGGAATTTCTTTTTTCCGGCCAGATCTGGTGATTGCCCCTGCCGGTGACCTTTCCCGTGAAGTGATCGTTCAGCTTAAGTCTGTAGGCATCCAAGCGGTAGCTATTCGACAGGCTTATAACAAGGCAGGTGCGCCGGCATTTATACGCGAAGTTGCCAACGCAGTAGATTTGAAGCAAAAGGGGGAAATACTGGCAAAAAAAACCTCCGCAGACTTAACCACAGTACTGAATAAGGTGAGATCATCTGCAATTAAGCACCCTAAGGTATTGTTCATCAATGCCCGGGGAACGGGAACAATGAGTGTTGCCGGAAAAGGCAGTAGTCTGGACGCGATCATCCAGCTAGCTGGCGGTAAAAACGCCATACAAGAGTTCAATGACTTTAAGCCCTATACCACCGAGGCACTAGTAAAAGCCAATCCAGATGTGATCCTCCTGTTTGATTCTGGTCTGAGCAGTCTTGGAGGTAAAGAAGCGCTACTGAAGATGCCAGGTGTAAGCTTTACAACAGCGGGCAGGAATAAGCACATAGTCGAAATGGACGGTTCCTTGTTGACTAATTTCAGTACACGATTGCCTGAAGCAATAAAAGAACTCCATAGCAAGCTAGCTGGAAGATGAACAGAACCCTTATTTACAGCATGCTTATCGCATCATTGTTCCTGGCAATCGTCT
>JAPSHM010000319.1 GCA_031179845.1 Pedobacter sp. | reverse complement strand
GCGAGGCCTCAAATTTGGTCTCAGCAAAAGCTGCTCCTGGAATGGATCTTACCCCAGGTGCATTAGCACTTCCCGGAGCATTGTAAAATGCTGCCTGGCTACCAATAGCGTCCGCTTTAAAGCTCCCGTTGCTTACCGCAAGCGGAGCAGCAAAAGGCAAATATTTAAACTGTTCACGCCCAAAAGCATCGTATGCAACTGGCTGCACCACATCACGAAAGGTAGGGCTACCCTGTACGATTACAGTTTGTAGCGGCCGGCCAAGGCCGTCAAAGTATTGCACGGTCTGATTTACATCACAAACACTCCGTCCAGTTTGATTTACATCCGCGTCGGTTCGAATATTTGGCTTTTTGAACACCTTTGTGCTAATATAATTCTGATTGGCACTCAAAATACTTATAGAAGGAACACACTGCTGGAAACTTGCATTTGTATAGATCCTGACTGTCTGACCCGCAGCAACATGAAAGCCATCAATAAGAGTTATACTACGACGTGCCGTGATCTCTTTCTGACCGGTGTATCTACTTAAAGTTGTGTCCACTTGAGCGCTTAAAGAATCTGCACCCAGCAGCAGAACACCAATTGTTAGTACTGCCCGGGCAGCAGAAATTAGATATTTTTCCATTATTGAAGTGCTTATCATTGTTAGCATATAAAAGCTCAACCTTATATGAGCCCTACACACTCCCAATAATATAAAACTTCGATGCAGCCCTTATGCATTAAACTGTTTTCTCGAAAAAAAATCAGCGAAGATTAGAAACGGAATATAGCACCTAATTAGACTAAAAAACCATATTTTTCGAAAAGGTGCTTCCACATTAAAAAGAAAAGTTACATTGTTTACTGCACAGAATTAAAAGACCGAATCTTAAAATCAAGAGATACTGTATGGATTTCCTTCGCCCCTAACCAATTTGCAAAACTTATTACAACTGATTTCAACCTCAGATTTCTTTACCTTTACACTGTGAAGTCTAGATAAACAATAAATCATAATCCAATTGAGAAGTACAGAATTCGATGCGGTAGTTGTAGGTTCCGGTCCCAATGGACTGGCGGCCGCCATCGCTTTGCAGCAGCAAGGTTTATCTGTATTGATCATCGAAGGGAAGGATGAAATTGGTGGCGGATTGCGATCTGCCGAGTTAACCATACCTGGATTTGTTCATGATGTTTGTTCTGCGATTCATCCGCTTGCTATTGGCTCCCCGTTTTTTAATACGCTTCCCTTACAGGATCACGGTTTGATCTACGAATTTCCAGACCTGGCCGCAGCACATCCTTTCTATGACGGCACCGCGGCGGTGTTGGGGAACTCTCTGGAGGAAACTGCGAAGCTGTTAGGGGAAGATGAGCAGGCCTATCTTAAATTATTGAAGCCACTGGTTGCAGATTGGCCGAATATTGCATCTGATATCTTAGGTCCGTTAAAGTTCCCCGAACATCCCATTGCGATGGCCCGGTTTGGGTTAAATGCAGTTACTTCTGCTGACTTTCTTTCTAAGCGCTTCAAAACAAAGGAAGCTAAAGGATTATGGGCGGGAATGGCAGCACATAGTATGCAGCCCTTATCTAATCTGACAACTTCTGCGGTAGGATTAGTATTGATGGCATCGGCGCATTTGAAAGGATGGCCCATTCCTTCAGGCGGATCTTCCACGATTGCCAATGCTTTGGCTTCTTATTTTATTTCTATAGGTGGAAGGATTGAAACCGGACTCTTCATAAAATCTTTGGATGAACTGCCACCTTCCAAAACTGTGTTTTTTGATGTAACACCGAAACAGTTGCTTAAAATTGCCGGACATCGATTCTCGTCCATTTACAAATGGCAGCTGGAAAGATACCGCTATGGTATGGGAGTATTTAAGGTAGACTGGGCTTTGGATGAGCCAATTCCTTTTACAGCACCACAAGCCAGACGAGCAGGCACGGTACATATCGGCAATACGATGGAGGAAATTGCCCTATCAGAAAAGATGAGTTGGCAGGGTCAGCGTGCAGAAAAGCCCTTTGTTTTGTTGGCGCAGCAAAGTTTATTTGATCCTTTGCGGGCACCAGACGAAAAACATACCGCCTGGGCCTATTGTCATGTGCCTAATGGATCTGTAAAAGATATGACCGAAGCTATAGAGAAACAGGTAGAACGTTTTGCGCCTGGTTTCAGAGATAGAATTCTCGCCAAACATACCATGAATACAGCACAGGTTGAAGCTTATAATCCGAATTATATCGGTGGAGATATCAATGGTGGCGTACTGGACCTAGCCCAATTATTTACTCGTCCGGCATTACGAAGCTCCCCCTACCGGACTTCTGCAAAAGGCCTTTATCTCTGCTCCTCTTCAACTCCTCCTGGCGGAGGTGTACACGGCATGTGCGGCTACCATGCGGCTAAACGTGCCTTGAAGGATATTTTCTCTATCAATATTTAAAAATCTGACGCCTTTTGTAGTCATAGTTACAAAAAAATGTAATTCTGTTTACAAATTATTGTAATCGTATTGCTCACGTTCCTTTTTCTGATGCCTTAATTTAGAGGTATTAAATAACAGCAATATGATCAACTCTGGATTAGTTTATTTAGTCATGCCAAAATGGGAAAATTCCATAGGTGGTGCCTACGGGTGTTTCGATACCCTGGAAAAAGCCGTAGAGTTCGTCAACAGGTTTAAGACCATCCCAGATCATGAGATCATGGAGATGAATTTAAACCCAGACTATTTCAGTCATAAGGAAATGGACCCGTATTATGTGAGAATAGGAAAAAACGATTCAGTCCCAATTGATCATTACATCGCTGATATGATCGATGAAGTTGAGGACGCAGATACAGAGAATTTTCAAGTCATTTTTCACGGAAACTGCGGCATCGAAGGTGGGCAGTTCGCCATGTACCTCTTTGCACCTAGCAAAAAAGCTGCCCTGGAAAAAGTAATCGCCGTAAGAAACGCTGTAATCCAACAGGGTGAATGGCTTGCTGCCTGGGAAAGATACAATTCAGAAACCAAGCTGCTATCCAACATTGCTAGATTTTAGGGTATTACCACCGGTAAAGTATTTGTTAAGTTTTGTTAAGAATTTAGTGCCACGTATTATGAGGGAATTTGATTTTCAATCGAAAACATTACGAGTAGACGACCTTATTAAAAATGAGATCATCCCCAAACTCGAGGCAATAGTTGGTCCAATCACCAATGATTGCATCGAATTGTTGATTTCTAATACCAAGCTGAGACCTGCTATAAAGGACCAGTTCATTGAAGTGGGCGGATCCTTTGAGGACGGTAGTTTGTATTACCTCTATTCGGGTATCGCAAGAAGCTGTTATTACGGTCCAGATGTCCAAAAACCAATCATTTCACGGATCTGGAAGAAACATGAAGTTATATTTGATGTGAATAGTTTCATGAATAATGAAAGCAGAACTGAAGCGATTCAAATGTTGGAAGATGGTGAACTTCTTTCTATCAGTTATTCCGGCTTAAAATGTATCATTGATACATTCCCAAAAATGCTCTCATTATTACTTTATCTACAAGCAGAAAATGAGAAGTACAATAAGTTTTATCAGCATTTGTTAAAGCTGTCGGTTGAGGAGCGCGTAAATCTGTACTTAAATCATAACCCAACTATTTGCAGCAGGATCAACAAAGATTGCATTGCGTTGCATTTGGGAATTTCTAGAAGTAAATTTAGCAGTGCATACACGCAATACAAATTGTACAAGGATTCCAAAGGCGTTAATTGATAACATGTTTCTCATTTTGTGACCGTTACTTTCTTTCCTTGAATGTTGAAATGAATGCCGCCGGCCGCTTCCAGCACTGACAGTACTTCAGAAAGTTTTTCGGATCTAGACATCACTGCGCCGAAATCTCTTTTTTTCAGGTATTTCTCGTCGTAGACAACATCAACATCGTACCATCTGGATATTTCGAGCATGATGTTTTCCAATGGCTGGCTTTGGAAGAGAAAATGACCGTTCTTCCACGCCAGAGCATGTACAGTATCCACATCTTTGATTTGGATGCTATGATTTGTTAGCGCCGATTGCTGACTTGGTTTAAGAATCACTGTTTTCTTTGCTTGTACTCCAAAACAGTTTATTGGCAATGCTGCTGAAATGCGAATTGATCCCTCTACCAGTGTTGTTTCTATGAATTTCTCATCGTGATAGGCAGAGATGTTAAAATGAGTGCCTAGTACTTTAATTTCCTGGTTACCTGACATTACAATAAACGGTTTCGCTTCGTCCTTTTTTACCTCGAAGTAAGCCTCTCCTACCAGCTTGATCCTTCTTTCGGTTAAACTACTTTTTGAAGAAGTATGGAAAGATAAGCTAGAAGCAGTGTTCAGCCAGACGCCGGACCCATCTGCCAGGATGACTCTATATTGCTCACCTTTAGGAGTGCTTATGGTACTGTATCCGAGGTCGTTCGATTTGGACCCAGAAAAGTTAAAAATCAGCGTGCTATCTTCAGCTTTCGTGATATCGATTCCTTGATATTTCAGCTGGAGTCTACTTCTGGGATCAGTAAGATTGAACCTTCTTC
>JAPSHM010000061.1 GCA_031179845.1 Pedobacter sp. | reverse complement strand
TTTTCACGCCGGATCTTTTCAACTGCGGCCTTGTCGCCATTGCCTTGAAGGGTGATGATCAGCCTGCTCAGCTTGTTCATTGCGTCCCCGAATTTGGCGAAGTCTACCTGATAGGTCCCGTTCTCATTTCTGATGAATGCACCATTCTCTTTGAAGAAATTGAAACACTGCATATTTGCTTTTCCGTGTGCACTGGCTGCGCCAAATCTTACCGAACGAAGAATCCCAGCCATATAGGTAGTATAAAACTGCTTTAGGTCTCCTTCAAGTGCTTCCTTTTTAACCAGATCTGTCACCATATAAAGTCCGAGAACATCGGCTTTGCCTTCTTCCAGCCAGGAATATTGTTCCTGTAATGCTTCTTTAACAAACCCTTTGCCAGTGATCGTGTTTTTGATCCCTAATCCGTGTGCGACTTCATGAAACATGACGTTGGCAAAGAATGCATCAAAATTGATGTATTGGATCTGGTCCTTATCGATTAGTTCATTCGCGATTGGAAGCAGGATCTTGTCGAACTTTGCTTTCATAGCGTTTTTCAACTGCGAGCGTCTTGTTCCCTTTTTTTGCTGGATAAGTTCATCGTTAGGAAGGTTAACGGCTATGGTTTTAGAGCCGGCATTACAATCTCCAGCGTAATAGACTACGTCATATGCATTCAATTCAGAATCCGTTCCGGGTTTCTCCTTTTTATATTTGGCATCAACAGGTAAGCCTTGTTGTAAACCTGGGAGCATGCTGACATATTTTACGAGCTTTTTACTCCATTTCTTATCTTTTATCAGGACATAAGCTTCGTAAGAGGCGCGGGCGTTGAGTAATTTGTCCTCATAATTTTCAATGGGCCCGATGATGATGTCCAGTCTGTTGTCTTTCATGTCCAGCCAGGCATAATCACTGGCCGTATATTTGTCGGTGACCAATGCATCAGCACGCAGGTTCAGGTATTTTTTGAATCCGGGTTCCTCTGCAAGTAAGGCGGCCTGCTTTAGTAAGCTGGAGGCCTTTTGCAATTCCACCGCGTAAAGCACATGATATGGCACGGTTGTCATTTTTCCGGTGCTGTCTTTTTTGATGACAGAGTATGCTCCGTATTTATCCTTTAGGTCCGTTTTTTCAAGAGTTTCCTTTGTCATGCCCGGCGGATAGAAGAAAGCCCCGGCTGGTTTTGGACCGATACCCGTAACGAAGGGTTTATCTCCATTGAGCCGGTCCCAGGGCCCGTAATTGATCATCACAAAAGCTTTTGTTTTCTCATCTTTGATGGTGCTCAACAAACTATCGCGCTGCGGGTATGCCTGATTCCAGAACAATTGGTCCATAATTTGAGCGGCCTGTATCAACAATGGGAGGATCTTCCGCTCATTTGGACTAAGGTCATTGATATTGCTGGTCAATTTTACTTTTTCATAAATGTCAATGCGGTCGGCCACATAGCGTTGTAGGCTGTCTTCGATAATTGGCGTTTGCGAGGTTTGTTGACTGGTATCTCCCTGGGGATTGGAACACGAGATAAATCCAAGGATCATTGAGCATCCAGCAATAAGAATAGTTGCTTTGCTTATGTGTTTCATTTTGAGTTGCTTCATAAAGGTAATGGGGCTGCACTTAGGCAGAACGGCATTCATATATTGAATTAATTAGGACTAAAGTAGTAAAAAATAGTAATTTCACACCTATATGGTACAATACAAAAGATTTACAAAATTTGGATTCGTTGTTGTTTCTTCGTTTTTATTTGTAGCCTGCACGACGAGTAAGTATGCTGCTACTGAAAAGATTTATAAAGATAAGGCGAAGGCTTTTTCGAGGGTCATTGCTACCGTGCCCCCTCCGGGGCAAGAAATTATGGGCCTCGATCCAACGATGCAATCCTGGGTTGGCGCTGTTAATTTTGGGATTCGGAAACCTAACTTTGTCATTTTACACCATACAGCACAGTCTTCTACTTCACAAACGATCAATACCTTTCTGGTAAAAGGAAAAGCAGAGGTCAGTGCTCATTATATTGTCGGGAAGGATGGTGCTGTAGTACAAATGGTGAACGACTACTTGCGAGCAAACCATGCCGGGATCGGGAAGTGGGGTAACAACAGTGATCTGAATTCCTCATCGATCGGCATTGAGTTGGATAATAACGGAGTTGATCAGGCCTTTACCGACGTACAGATCAAAAGTCTGTTGACGCTTCTTGAGGTGCTGAAAAAGCGGTACAACATTCCTGCGGCTAATTTCATTGGCCATTCAGATATTGCACCGGGCAGAAAGGTTGATCCCCTAAATTTTCCATGGAAGGTTCTGGCGAAGAAGGGCTTTGGACTTTGGTATGATGATGTGCTGAATCTGCCACCTGATAATTTTGACTCCGCATTGGCTTTAAAGGCCATTGGCTATGATACCCGTAATCTACCTGCTGCGATTGGGGCCTTTAAACTTCATTTTGTTCAGACAGATGTGAGCAGGGAACTTACGCCTGCCGATCAACTGATCTTATACAACCTGTATACGAAATATCTGTAAACAAAAAAGGCGCTTTCAAAGCGCCTTTTTTGTTATTTATTTCCTTTTGTCCAGGCATCTTTCAATGACACTGTCCGGTTGAATATCAAGTGTTCCGAAGTTGAATCTTTATCGAGGCAATAATATCCTTTCCTGATGAACTGGTAACGGGCGTCTGCATCCGCAGTAGCGAGATAAGGCTCAATATAAGCCTGTTTAATGATTTCAATGCTATTTGGATTCAGGTAATCTTTGAAATCGCCTTCTTCGCCGTCTGGAGACTCCACGCTAAACAGCCTGTCGTACATTCTTACCTCGGCGCTTTTTGCATGACGGGTACTCACCCAATGAATGGTTCCCTTAACATTGATTCCGCTGGTATCTTCTCCGCTTTTAGACTCCGGAATGTAAGTACAATGTATTTCCGTTACGTTGCCTTCGGCATCTTTTACAAAGTCTTCACATTTAACGATGTAAGCATGCTTAAGTCTCACCACCGCACCGGGTGCCAGTCTGAACCACTTTTTCGCCGGCTCCTCCATAAAATCTTCCCGTTCGATCCAAAGTTCATTGCTGAACGGTATTTCTCTGTTTCCGCCTTTGTCTTCTGCTTCAGGATTGTTTTCCCCTATCAAAAGCTCCTCTTTGTCTGCAGGATAATTTGTGATCACCAATTTTATAGGATCTAATACTGCCATTACGCGGTTTGCTGTTTTGTTCAGGTGTTCACGAACACAGAATTCCAATAGGCTGAGCTCAATCAGGTTCTCTCTTTTGGCAATTCCGATCCTGTCGCAAAACTCACGAATACTTTCAGGTGTATAGCCACGTCTTCTTAATCCACTGATAGTTGGCATCCGCGGGTCGTCCCAGCCAGTTACCACCCCTTCATTTACCAACTGGAGCAGTTTACGCTTGCTCATAACGGTATAGGAAAGGTTAAGACGCGCAAACTCATATTGCTTTGAGGGATAGATCTCCAATTTTTCAATACACCAATCGTATAGTTCCCTGTGGGATACATATTCCAGGGTACAGATAGAGTGCGTAACGTGTTCTATGCTGTCGCTTTGTCCATGGGCGAAGTCATACATCGGATAAATGCACCATTGATTTCCTGTGCGGTGGTGTTCTGCATGTTTGATGCGATAAATGATCGGGTCACGCATGATCATATTTGGGCTTGCCATATCTATTTTTGCCCTTAGGGTGCATGCGCCATCAGCAAATTCACCAGCTTTCATCCTGCTGAACAGATCCAGATTTTCTTCGATACTGCGGTTGCGGTAAGGGCTGTCTTTTCCGGGCTCGGTCGGCGTTCCTTTCAATGCTGCAATATCTTCTGCGGTACTATGGTCTACATAAGCCAGGCCCTTCCCTATGAGCTTCACTGCAAATCCGTAAAGAAGATCGAAATAGTCAGATGTATAGAGTTCATTCTTCCATTCAAAGCCTAACCATTTGATATCGGCTTGCTGACTGTCTACGTATTCTGTCTTCTCCGTTGTTGGATTGGTATCGTCAAACCGAAGGTTTGTGTAGCCGCCGTATTTTTTAGTTAAACCAAAATTTAAGCAGATTGCCTTAGCGTGCCCAATGTGTAAATATCCATTAGGCTCTGGGGGAAAACGGGTGATTAATGTTTCGTATTTTCCGCTATTTAAATCGTTCTCAATGATCTCTTCTATAAAGTTCAATGACCTTTCCTCACTCATATAAGCTGTAAATTAATGGCCAAAGTTAACATAAAACCGCTAATTTACTTACACATAGAACCGCTTATTTACTTACATTTACAATCAACTAATTCGTATAAATATGAGCAACGCATTAAAACGGCCAATACGGGTTTTGGTGGCCAAAGTTGGTTTAGACGGCCATGACCGTGGTGCAAAAGTTATCGCTACATCTTTAAGGGATGCCGGTATGGAAGTGATTTACACCGGGTTGCGCCAAACGCCTGAAATGGTCGTGAACACCGCCTTACAGGAGGATGTGGATGCCATCGGTGTCTCGATCTTATCAGGGGCCCACCTGACCGTGTTTCCGAAGATCATATCGTTCATGAAACAGAAAGGCTTAACAAATGTTCTGCTAACAGGTGGGGGAATCATACCCGATGGGGATATGGTTAAATTGAAAGAAATAGGTGTCGGAGAGTTATTTGCACCTGGAACAACAATGGAGACGATCGTCAGTTATATTCAAACCTGGGTTACTGAAAACCGAAATTTCTAGCTTATGGCTTATCATAATATTATATCAGAATTGAAGGAACAGCTTTTATATGTAACGATTAACCGGGAACAGAAGCTGAATGCGTTGAACAAAGAAACCTTGGCGGAATTGGCAGAAGTCATTTCTTATGCGGATGAGGAAGACGAAGTTAGAGGAGTACTTCTCACCGGTGCCGGGGAAAAAGCATTTGTCGCCGGGGCAGATATTTCGGAGTTTTCCGATTATACCGGGGCACAGGGTGAGGAATTGGCGAGAATTGGACAGGCGCGCGTATTTGATGCGATATCACAGTGTTCAAAGCCCGTTGTCGCTGCGATCAATGGCTTTGCTTTGGGTGGTGGACTGGAACTGGCGATGGCCTGCCACATTCGTATTGCAGCAGATCATGCAAAAATGGGTCTGCCTGAAGTTTCTTTGGGGCTGATCCCCGGATATGGTGGCACACAGCGCCTTACGCAACTGGTGGGCAAGGGCCGCGCTATTGAGTTGATTGCCACAGCCGATATGATCTCTGCTGCGCAGGCAGAAAAGATAGGCCTGGTAAACCATGTTGTTGCTGCGTCAGAATTAATTGCAAAGGCAGAAGAGATCTTAAATAAAATTAAGTTACGTGCACCTTTGGCGGTGACGGCAGCAATAAAGTCCGTCAATGCTGCATTGAACTTTGAGGTAAATGGTTTTGAAATGGAGATAAAGGAATTCGGAAAATGTTTCAATACACTGGATTTCAAAGAAGGCACTACCGCGTTTCTTGAAAAGCGAAAACCAACCTTTTCTGGAAAATAGTTTGTTTTAACGCTGCTAGCGCCTTTTACATCCTTGATTTAACGTCTTCTTAACACTGGTTTACCCTGTCAGTGGGGAATGAGATGTCAGAAAGTGTAGAGAATATTTCCCAAAACAAAAAAACTAAACTATATTTATCTCGATGTTAATCAACGAATCTCTATGAGGAAAATATTAATTGTTGACGATGAAATAAATATTGGGATATTACTATCTAAGTTTCTAACGCGAAATTCGTTTAGTGTATCGACTGCGACAAGCGGTGTTTCTGCGATGGATTACCTATCCAAAGAATATTACGATCTCGTTCTATGTGATTACCGGTTGGAAGATACCGATGGTAAGGAAATGCTGATCAAGATTAAGGAGAAGTACCCTAGAACGGGGGTGATCATCATCACCGGGTATTCCGATATCAAACTGGCTGTGGAGTTGATCAAGCTGGGTGCCTATGATTACATTACCAAGCCGCTTTATCCGGATGAAATACTTAATACAATCAACAAATCGATAGAAACGCAGATTGCTTTAAACGAGGGGCCACCGGCTGAAGTGTCTGAAACACCGAAACGTGTTCAAAAGCAGGTTTACAACCAGACCGATAACTTTGTTGCCGGCCATAGCAATGCTTCGAAGCAATTATTGAAGCAGATACAATTGGTAGCGCCAACTGCTTACAGTGTGATTTTGACGGGCGAAAGTGGTACCGGAAAAGAGTCTGTCGCTAAGGCAATTCACTTGAACAGTCCGAGGAAAGACTGTCCTTTTGTCGCGATGGATTGCGGCTCGTTAACCAAAGAACTGGCAGGAAGTGAGTTTTTCGGACATGAAAAGGGATCGTTTACCGGCGCGCTTTATACGAAGATCGGCCATTTCGAAATGGCAAATGGCGGTACGCTATTTCTGGATGAGGTAGGAAATTTATCTTATGACATTCAGGCAGCTTTGCTGAGAACGGTCCAGGAACGAAAAATTAAAAGGATTGGGAGTACGAAAGAGATTGATCTTGACGTGCGTATCATTGTTGCAACCAACGAGAACCTGGGCAATGCCATTCAAAAGGGCAAGTTCCGGGAAGACCTATATCACAGGTTCAATGAGTTTTCGATCGATCTTCCACCTTTAAGTCAGCGGGGACGAGATATCCTGATTTTTGCCAACACCTTTCTTGAGGTGGCCAATCAGGAACTCAGCCGGAGTGTACTTGGTTTTTCACAGGAGGTTGAGGAGTGCTTTCTAACGTACAACTGGCCTGGGAATGTGCGGGAATTGAAGAATGTGATCAGAAGGGCAACTTTGCTCACTGAATCGCAGGAGATCCAGCTTAAAGCCTTGCCACTTGAAATTTCGACCTATGCAAAGGCAAACGCTATCGAGACCACCATTTCGCGTACAGAGCGCCCAAGGGATCTGAAGAACGCCGCACTGGAGGCAGAGTATGAAGCGATCTTGAAGGTGTTGAGAGAAGTTAATTTCAACAAGACGAAGGCGGCCAAGATCCTCAATATAGACCGGAAAACACTTTATAATAAAATGCGCGCGATCAACCTTGATAAATAAACCGGATCAATATGTCAATGTTTAATTATAAGCAGCGAAATATCATCAATCTGGTCATCATTATTGTGCTGGGTTGTTTAATTATCTATTCCCTTCAAGGTATTTTTGGTTCTATCCTGAGTACCTTGGTACTGTTTACGATTTTGCGGCCTGGTTTTATATATCTGGTAGAAGTTAAGCACTGGAATAAGACGGTCTCTGCGGTATCACTGATGATCTTGTCTGTGGTAGTTCTGATCCTGCCGTTTTATACATTGAGTGCAATGGTGATTCAAAAGATCGCGGAACTGCAGAACGACCCAAATTATTTCAAAGCGCTGTTGTTCAGGTTTCAGCATCTGCTGCCTTTGGGAGATGATGTTCAAAATCTGATCAGCGATGGATTGAGAAAAGCGGGAACCTGGATCACCGAATTGTTCCCTTCCTTGATTTCGGGTGCTTTCAATATTGTTCTGGGGCTGCTGCTCATGTACTTTTTGCTGTTTTTTATGTTGGTAGAAAGGGAGCGATTTGAAAGTGCACTGGTGAAATACGCGCCTTTCAGAGCGCAAAATGCCCAGCGTTTTGCGGAGGAGATGCGCAATACAACTTATGCGAACGTTCTTGGGCAAGGGTTTATCGCCCTGGTACAGGGCTCGCTGCTGAGTTTGTCTTTTTATGTGCTCGGCTATAAAGACCCTATCTTTTGGGGGGTGATCACAACGTTCATTTCCTTTGTTCCTGTAATAGGACCACCCGTGATTTTCGTCCCGGCGGCTTTAATCCAGATCGCTAATGGAAATAATTTTGCCGGATGGGCGATGCTTGTTTTTGGATTTGTGGTCTTGATTAACATTGATAACATTCTCAGGTTCATTATTGCGAAAAAAGTTGGGAACATTCATCCGATCATCACGGTAATTGGCGTAGTTATTGGTATACCTTTATTTGGAATATTGGGACTCGTATTTGGTCCGCTATTGTTGTCGTATTTTATACTGTTAATTAAAATATACGAAACGAGCTCAATGGCTACTGAAAGATTAGAAAGAATTAAAACAATTTCTGAGCACGATGAGTTATAAATATAACGTTCCGGAAGTTGATTAAGGTTAAAAATAAATTTTAAATATTATGAATGATAATTCAAAAGTTTTAGTCGGATTATTAGTTGGCTTAGCTGCCGGCACCGCGCTGGGTTTACTTTTTGCCCCCGAAAAGGGCGTTGAAACAAGGGACAGATTGAGCCAGTCATTGAAGGATCTTGGAGATTCCATTAAGGATAAGGCAGCCGACGAAATTAACAACCTTGGTCATATTAAAGATAAAGTAGTTACTACTGTGAAAGAAAGGTTCCGTCAACCTGAAGAGAAGGTTGTTGAGGATGATCTGGAACACGCTTAATACTTGCAAAAACTATTAAAAGATGCAGGAAGAAGATAAAGAAAAGAGTATAGAAGGCTTATTAGAAGATGCCAAAGAATATATTGATGCACGTGTAGAATATACACGGCTGTATCTCGTTGAAAAAGTGTCGAAAGTATTTGCCGATGTGGTGACCAATGCGGTCGTTGTCATTTGCTTTATTCTTGCCTTTTTGTTTGGTACGTTCACATTAGCCCTTTTCTTGTCGGATGTGTTGGGTAGCTTTACCCGGGGATTTGGCTGTGTCGCCATTCTGTATCTGGTACTGGCCCTTATTGTATACGCTGGAAAGGAAAAGTATATTGAGAAGGCCATCATAAATTTTACGATCAGAAACTATTTCACCAAACTGGCTGACAAGGACGATGAAGACGAGCAGAAGATACAACATCAATAACCTTGAGGAATTGCATGCTAAGGTTTGCGATCTGAAAGAAGAGCAAGAGTTAAAGAAAGACCTCTTGTTGCAGAACACCAAGACGTATTTTAAACAGTTTACTGTTGGTGGACTGATTAAAAGATATGCTACGCCTTCAGCCTTGTTTAAAGTTGATGATAAGCTAAATCTGAGTGGGAGTATCATGTCTATGGTGTTGCCTTTCTTGATGAACAGTACTTTATTTAGGGGTTCTGGATTCCTGACTAAAACGCTGGTTGGATTGGCATCAAACAAGGTTGGCAAAACCTTGGATGCTGAACATCTTTCTGCCATCTTTAACTCCGTTAAATCCATTTTCAAAAATAAGAAGAAAACTGAAGTTAAGCCACAATATATGGATTACGGGATCCCTCCGGATAGTGAAACGTATTGATAAATAAAAAGCCCTTCATTATCTCAATGAAGGGCTTTTTTGCTTTGTTACATCCTTTAGACGGTGGATTTTATTTTTAGTTCATTCAATTGTTTTTCGTCAATGGTTGACGGACTGTCGATCATTACATCTCTTCCTGAGTTGTTCTTCGGAAACGCGATTACATCACGGATGCTGTCTAATCCTGCAAAAATAGAGCAGAGCCGATCAAATCCAAAAGCGATACCGCCATGTGGAGGTGCTCCAAATTCAAATGCGTCCATCAAAAATCCGAATTGTTTCTGAGCTTCTTCGGCTGAGAATCCCAGGTGGCTGAACATTAAAGCCTGAAGTGCCCTGTCGTGAATCCTGATCGAGCCTCCGCCAACCTCTGTTCCGTTGATCACCATATCGTAGGCGTTTGCCCTTACTTCACCTGGGTTGGTGCTCAATAAGGCGATGTCTTCTGGCTTTGGAGAGGTAAACGGGTGGTGCATAGCATGGAAACGTTCTGATTCCTCATCCCATTCTAGTAATGGGAAGTCCAGCACCCATAGGGCACTGAAAGAATGTTTATCCCGCAGCCCTAAGCGCGTGCCCATTTCAAGTCTAAGCTCACTCAGCTGTTTGCGAACTTTATCTTTGTTTCCGGCCATGACCAGGACAAGATCGCCCGGCTGCGTCTTCAATGCGTCAGACCAGCTCTTGAGCTCATCTTCATTGTAGAACTTGTCAACTGAAGATTTCAAAGTGCCATCCTCATTGTGCCTTAAATAGATCAATCCGGTTCCACCGATCTGTGGGCGTTTGATAAAATCTGTCAATTCATCCACTTGTTTGCGGGTATATCCTGCACAGCCTTTGGCATTGATACCGATCACCAGTTCTGCATTGTCAAATATTGGAAAGTCTTTTCCTTTGACCACTTCGTTCAATTCAACGAACTGCATTTCGAAACGCGTATCTGGTTTGTCAGATCCATAGAGGCGCATGGCATCTGCATATTGCATTCTTGGAACTTCCGGTAAATCGAAATTTTTGATTTCTTTGAAAAGCGTACGGATCAGCCCTTCAAATGTATTTAAGATATCTTCCTGTTCGATGAATGACATTTCGCAGTCGATCTGTGTAAACTCAGGCTGCCTGTCGGCACGCAGATCTTCATCTCTAAAGCATTTTACGATTTGGAAATAACGGTCAAATCCCGAGACCATTAAAAGTTGCTTGAACGTTTGAGGTGATTGCGGCAGCGCATAGAACTCACCTGCATTCATCCTGCTTGGTACAACGAAATCCCTTGCACCTTCGGGCGTGGATTTAATCAATACCGGCGTTTCCACCTCTATAAAGTCCAGCCCGTCCAGGTACCGCCTTACGGCCTGGGCAATTTTATGGCGGATGATCATATTGTTTCTTACAGGATTACGGCGCAGATCTAAATAGCGGTATTTCATGCGTAGGTCATCGCCCCCATCTGTCTCATCTTCTATCATGAAGGGAGGCAATTTAGCCGCATTCAGAACTTCAAGTCCGGTTATTTTGATCTCTACCTCGCCTGTAGGCATCTTTGGATTTTTGTTGGAGCGCTCCACTACCTGCCCGCTGGCCTTAATTACAAATTCACGGCCCAGGTTTCGGGCAGCTTCACATAAATCTCGGTTATCGTCCATATTAAAAACCAATTGGGTAATGCCATATCTATCGCGAATATCGATAAAGGTCATCCCTCCAAGATCTCTTGATTTCTGTACCCAGCCACATAGGGTAACGGTTTCTCCCAGGTTCTTAATAGTTAAAGCTCCGCAAGTAGTTGTTCTTAACATTGTTATTAAAGTATTAAGCGGCAAAAATATTGATTTTGAACGGGAATATTTCAACCTTAGGTGAATTTAGCTGAGTATATTGAAAATAAATCCATCAATCTTGTAACGTTTCAAAAAAACAGATGTCATTTAAACTGAACCTGGAAAACTTGGAACCTGCATACATTGATAAAAATTTAGCCCTTGTGAACGAATGTCGGCGAGGGAACCGTAAAGCACAATTTGAAATTTACAAGTTGTATGCGAAAGCTATGTACAATGTGGCATTGAGGATAGTAAATTTGGAGGCAGAAGCAGAAGACGTATTGCAGGACGCTTTTCTGCTTCTGCCTTCACACGAATCGATGGGTTCAAGGGCGATGCGACCTTCGGATTATGGTTTAAGCAGATCGTAATTAACAAATCCATCAATCAATTGCGAAAGCGTAAGGTGGAATTTGTAGATATCGATGGGATGGATGTTGCTGATCTTCACTTTTCGGACGAGGTTGCAGCTGAAGAGCTGCAATGGAAGGCCATTGTAGGTACGCTTGATCTTCATGCGCAGTATGCAAGAGTGGCTATTGGCAACGTAAAAGGCAATGCATCAATCAGGCAACAGTATGGTCCGGGGCTCGATCTTGGCAGTATGGACAACCTTAATCTCGATGCGCAATATGTTACAATAACATTTCCATTGGATCGGCTAACAAAGTTGCTTTCAAAGGGCAGTACACCAATGTAAAAGTAGGTGGCTTAAAGGGAGATGGGATATTCAACATGGCGTATGACAGGTTAGCGATCGACCACATTGGTTCGGGGTGCAAAAATTTAGTGGTGAATGCGGAAAACGCTCATGTTTCAATTGGCTTTAATGAAAATTACCATGCCGACTTCGATGTGATCGCAACTTATGCAAGATTTATTTCCGGGGATAGGGTTGCGGCAAGAGTACTTAGTGACGGTGACAACACCAAAATTTACAGCGGTAAAATAGGAAACGGAGGGTCGGCAGAAGTTGTGATCAAGGAAGTTTATGGATCGGTGAGTTTTATGTATGCCGCTGTTTAATTCAAAGGAAAACATAATTCAAAAAAGCTTGTTGATAAATTCGGCAAGCTTTTTTTATATCTTAGCAACCTATTTATCATTACATATGGAATTTTTAAACAGCCCTGAGGCCTGGATCTCATTATTAACGCTAACCGTTCTGGAAATTGTGCTGGGGATCGATAACATCATCTTTATTTCAATTTTGTCTGGGAAGCTCCCTGTTCATCAGCAAAAGAAAGGCAGGCAGATCGGGCTCGCGTTGGCAATGATCACCAGA
This sequence comes from Pedobacter sp., assembly GCA_031179845.1. Classification (GTDB taxonomy): domain Bacteria; phylum Bacteroidota; class Bacteroidia; order Sphingobacteriales; family Sphingobacteriaceae; genus Pedobacter. Next base: position 4,643 of record JAPSHM010000061.1, on the reverse strand, counting down.
ATCCTACTGCTGTTATCCCTAACCTGGGTAATGACGCTGACCACCCCGTTGTTTAATCTTGGAGCGTTGATCAATGTATCGAATGCGGAATGGCTGGAAAAACTGGCTATATCTGGCCGCGACCTCATCCTAATTGTAGGAGGATTGTTCCTGATCTATAAAAGCACACATGAGATACATGATAAATTGGAAAGTGAAGAAGATAAAGCAATTCAGGGAAAGGTGTACTCTTTTGGCGGTGTGCTAATTCAAATTCTGCTGTTAGACATTGTGTTCTCGCTTGATTCAGTGATCACAGCTGTTGGTATGGCAGAGCACGTAGAAATTATGATCGCTGCTGTAGTTATTGCGGTGATTATCATGATGGTTTCGGCCAGTGCAATCAGTAATTTCGTCAACAACCACCCAACGGTGAAGATGCTGGCGCTTTCATTCCTGCTTCTGATCGGTGTTTCCCTTCTTGCTGAAGGTTTAGACCAACACATTCCAAAGGGCTATATCTATTTTGCAATGGCCTTCTCCATTTTAGTAGAAATGCTGAATTTGAAAATGAAAAAGAATGCGGAGAAACCGGTAGCACTTCGCAATACGCCTAGTGAAGACGATACAAAAGCTTAAATTTTTACCATGATTTCTTTCTTTGAAGCCTCACTGGCTGAACTATCTATACACCGCATCGGAAATAAGGCTGCGGATGAGTTTTACGTGCTGTCGGAAAAATCAATTGCGATCAAAGACATCACCCTGAGTAATTTGTTACAACAGTACTTCCTGGGGGCCTACGAGAAGGTAAACGAGGTTTACCGTTTCATTCATCCCAATGGCAATTTGAACCTGAATGAAGCCTATCATTTTGCGGCCGAAATTTTTGAGAAAGGGGAGACCTTTCATGAAAATAGTAAGCAGCTTGCTAAATATCTGTATGAGGTTTCCGGGCACCCAAAGATTAAGCCTGGTGAGCTGTATGTAGCCTATTTTGAGAATGTTCAGATTGAAGGTGAACTACATGATGCCATAGGAATTTTCAAATCAGAAACGAAGGAAAGTTATTTGAAGGTTTTTCCAGAGCAGGATGGCTTTGGACTGAGCTACGAGCAGGAGGGTATCAATATCAATAAGCTGGACAAAGGTTGCCTCATTTTCAACACTGATAAAGAAGAAGGGTTTCGGGTAGCAGTGATCGATCAGACGAACAGGAGTGCTGAAGCGGTGTATTGGAAGGATGAGTTCTTAAAATTGAAGATCCGGAATGACAGCTTTAACCAAACGGCCAGTGTCCTTGGGGTATATAAGAACTTTGTAACAGAGAAGCTGGATGAGGAGTTCGATATCTCAAAAGCGGATAAAATAGACTTGTTGAACAAGTCCATGAAGTATTTCAAAGAAAAGGAAAGCTTCGACCTGGATGAATTTTCCAATGAAGTTATCGGAAACGCCGAGGGCATTGAATCATTTAAAAGTTATAAAAAGAATTTTGAGGATGAGTTCGATCAACCAATTCCGGACAGTTTTGACATTTCGGGAGCTGCAGTAAAGAAACAAGCCAAGGATTATAAAAGCGTTTTGAAGTTAGATAAAAACTTTCATATATACATTCATGGCGACAAAGAACTCATTGAAAAAGGTTTTGATGACGATAAGTCGATGAATTATTATAAAGTTTTTTTCAGAGAAGAAGCCTAAACGGCAAATTGTTGCTGGCTGTTCGGCGGTATAATTTCAATATTGGAATAAACCGATTATTTTATTTTCACATTGTGAAAAAAAGGCTCAAAAGGCGCAACATTTTTATGAAAATGTTATGCTTAACCTTGTTCAATAAATTGTAGATTTATTTTTTAAGTCATCCTTTAAAACCAAATATGAGCCAACAACCACAACAAAGCGGTATTTTCAAAGTTATAGGCGCTTCCTCTTTGGGAACGCTGATTGAATGGTATGATTTCTATATTTTTGGAAGTCTTGCTACGATCATAGGGTCACAGTTATTTCCTGCAGATGCCGGTGCATCAGCCTTGATCAACACACTTGCAATATTTGCGGCCGGCTTCATTGTACGTCCTTTTGGTGCGTTGGTGTTTGGTAGGCTGGGTGACCTCATTGGCAGGAAATATACATTTTTGCTGACCTTAGTTCTGATGGGTGGTTCAACGTTTCTAATTGGATTGATCCCTTCTTACTCCAGCATTGGTTATGCTGCGCCGATACTGGTACTGATCTTAAGATTGGTACAAGGTTTGGCACTCGGAGGAGAATATGGAGGTGCGGCGACCTATGTAGCGGAACATGCGCCAGCCAACAAAAGAGGGTTTTTTACCAGTTGGATCCAGACTACGGCTACAGGAGGGCTATTTCTTTCCCTGGGTATTATTGTGGTAACCAAGAACCTGATCGGTGCTGAGCAATTTGCCGATTGGGGCTGGAGGATTCCTTTTTTACTGTCGATCCTGTTGGTAGGTGTTTCCATTTATATCCGAATGAAAATGCATGAATCACCCATGTTTAGTAAGCTGAAGTCTGAGGGGAAGGTCTCCAAAAACCCATTGAAGGAAAGTTTTAACAATAAGACCAATTTCAAAATGGTATTGCTTGCTTTGTTTGGCGCGACAATGGGGCAGGGTGTGATCTGGTATACGGGACAGTTTTACGCCCAGTCTTTTATCGAAAATACCTGTCATGTTGACTTCAACGATTCGCGATATATACTTTTATGGGGCATTGCCTTTGCGACACCTTTCTTCGTCGTTTTCGGTTCCTGGAGTGATAAGGTTGGCAGAAAATGGATCATGATGACTGGGATGCTATTGGGGGTGATTTTTTACCGGCCGATTTACCAGATCTTCCTGGACGACACCGATGTTTCCAAAGTGGAGCAGAAAGACATTTCAGCAATTACAAACCCTGTAGTTGTTCGTACAGCAATTGCCGGCACCATGGATAGCTTGATCACGACCACTGCTACTGTCAGCCTATTAGATGGCTCATCGTTCCAGAGGATACAGTCACATACCAAATTTGCGGAGGCAGGAAAGCCTGTAATTGAACAACCGGATACGTATCGGGACAAGCAGTTATCTACGCCGGTATTCTGGAAATTCGTTTTCCTGATCTTCTTCCAAATCTTGTTGGTTACGATGGTTTATGGACCAATAGCGGCTTTTTTAGTGGAGTTGTTCCCTACAAAGATCAGGTATACCTCTATGTCTTTGCCTTACCATGTGGGAAATGGGGTGTTTGGTGGCTTGGTGCCGTTCATTGCGACTTTAATTGCCACTTTTCCAGGTTCCACGCCATTATCCGGTCTGTGGTATCCAATTGGCATCGCTGCATTAAGTTTACTGATTGGTACGATATACTTATCTAACAAGAAGCCCGACCACAGGGAAGCAGATTTCGAAAACCTTCAAAATAATTAACTCATGAACGCAATTAAAAAAGCTTTAGGATTCGTTTGGATCATATTGGGTCCGGCATCCATTATATTTATGTTTATGCAGGCATTCGAGAAGATTGGCCTGGCAGAGGACGGGGTACAAAAAACCAATACTGCTTTACAATGGGGGATTATTTTATTCATTTTCATTCCCATCAGCGCAGGTCTGGTGATCTTCGGCTGGTATGCACTGAAAGGCGAGTATGACCAGCTCCCTGAGGATTAGAACTGTATGGAGCCACTAAACAAGAGAAGCCTGCTTTCCAATGGAAACCAGGCTTCTCTTGTTTAGTGAATAATCTATGTTTTGTTTGTTAGAGCACTCTTAAGAGCAATCCTTTTAAGTATTCTCCCTCGGAGAACGAGATGCGTACCGGATGATCTTCGGGTTGGCTGAATTGTTTAATGATCTGCACTTCGCGGCCCGCATCCAATGCTGCCCATGCGATAATCTGTTTGAAAGTTTCGAGATCTACTGCTCCTGAGCAGGAAAATGTGGCCAAAATGCCTCCTTTATTCAATAGCAGCATTCCGAGACGGTTTAAGTCCTTGTAGGCTCGCGCTGCACGATCCACTGCTGATCTGGATGGGGCGTATTTAGGTGGATCGAGTATCAGCACATCGAAAGTCTTGCCTTCATCCTTGAAAACGCGCAATTGTTTGTTGACATCAGATTGTATACTGGTTTGTTGGTCGTCGCCGAAGCCGTTGAGCTGAAGATTATGTTTCAAAGTTTCAATAGCCAACGCAGAGCTGTCTACACTGGTTACGTGTGCGGCATTATTTTTCAAGCTGTTTAATGTAAAACCGCCACTGTAGCAGAAACAGTCTAAAACGGATTTGTCTTTGGTATACGCTGCTAGCAGTAGCCTGTTGTCGCGCTGGTCACAATAAAATCCAGATTTTTGCCCCTCAGCGATATTGATGTGATAAATGATTCCATTTTCTTTCACTTCAATGAACTCTGGTGGCGTTTCGCCCCATAACAGTCCCTGCGCTGGTTCCAGGTTTTCATGTTTACGAGCACTGGCATCACTTTTATCAAAAATACCTTTTGGGTTTAATTCTTGTCGAAGGATCGCAATGATATCTTCCTGAACGGCTTCAATACCGGAACTCAATACCTGCAAGGACAGGAAATCAGCATATTTATCTACGATAAGGCCCGGTAGAAAGTCTGCTTCACTGAAAATCAACCTGCAAGTGTTGG
>JAPSHM010000060.1 GCA_031179845.1 Pedobacter sp. | reverse complement strand
TCAGCTGCTGTTAGCAAGTCTGGTTTTACCGGTACAGGGGTATTCAACAAAATGAACGCCGGCTGCTGTATATTTAGCGGGTTCTTTTGTTCTAACTCTTTTCGTAATAATTGTGAGGCATTGTAAAAGGCAATCGAGCCATTTTCTGGCGACAGTTCGGTCAGGTCAGACTTGCAACCTGCCCAGACGCCAATTGTTCCTATTAAGCAAAATAGAACTAAGATATATCTGTGTTTCATAAAAATTAACATCTAATCAAAAAGAATAAGTGAAAGCTACGCTTCCATATCTGCCAGTGTTGTATTCCAGGAATATATTGTCGCCTTTATAATACTGAAGATCATTGTAGTTGTTTATTTTCTGTACGGCAGGCGTTTGGATTTCACGATCATACTTATGGTTAAAATTCTGGTCCTCTACTATACGTACCGACTGGTTGAGTAGGTTTTGAATATTCAAACGCATCTGCAAGGATTTATACAATCGCTGGGTAAAGGAAAGGTCAAGCTGGTGCCTTGGCAGTTCCAGCAGATCTGGGCCTGTTGCAAGAGTTACTAAATCTTGATTCGAATACCCATCTGTTTTCTCTCGCAATTGAAGTATCTCTTCAGCATTACCATCTGCTATCGCATAAATGCTTGGTCCGCTCACGTTGTACAGCACACCTATTTTGGTGCCCCATGAAGGATTCTCGTAATAAAGTCCGCTGCTTAGCACATATGGAGCCTGCCCCTGTAACGGTCTATCTTTAAATAACCCTGCTTTGTATCCTGGAATAGTTACAATCAGAGGATTATCTGAGGTTGGCATTGTGGTGCGGGAAGACTTACTCTTGATCAATGCACCGTTTGCTACCAGAGATACATTGCGAAAAAAAGCACCAGGAATAAAACCTAAATTCTTTCGAAGCTCCAGTTCCAGTCCATATATCTGCGCTCTGTCGGCATTAAAATACGAAATACCGGTCTGTCCACCAAAATCCTCATGACCATTTGCAAAACGCAGCCTTTCAATGGGCTTATCCAATTCTTTATAGAACGCACCCGCGCTTATGGTTTCATTTCCGGTGCTGCCAGGGTAAAGCTCTACTCTGAAGTCATAATTATCTATTACAGATCCTTTGAGTAATACATTACCGGTAATTCGTTCCTGATTGATAAAATCGAAATCACTGAACGGCGCAATTTCTCTCAGTTCCGGCCTATTTACAGTACGTCCATAACTACTCCGGAGCACCCATTTTTGATTGGGTCTGTAGTTCAGCTGCAAGCTTGGCAAAAATTTATTTTGTTCAAGCTCTACATGCACGGGTAGAAAGACATCGAAAACATCAAGTGCGCCTGATACTTGTTGCAGATGGTGCTCAAATCTGACACCTGCCTGAAGCGTAACCCGTTTTTCAAGCCCCGTCCACTCCCCTTGTATATAGGCGCTATTATTTTGTTCACTAGCTATATAATGATCAATAGGACTGCTCATGTCATAAAGCTGCAACCCGCTTCCATCTTCTTTGAAATTGGCAGGCTGCCAAATTTGTCCGAGGTCCTGTTCTCTGAAAGTGAGGAGATTCGGATCTATTCGCCCACTATTGTCCCAACCTCCCGGAGTAAAGGCAAGTGTAAATTCATTTCCCGTAAGTCCGCCACGATTCACTTTAAAAAAGTGCCGGTCTACCGAACGGTCACGAAACAGATGATAAGTACCGGCCTTCATTAGTAACTCAGGAGAAACCTGGATAGAATAATCTGCTGAAGCATTATAGGTATTTTCACTGTTTTTGACGAAAAATCGGTTCATCATACCATAAAACAGTTGACTTTGTCCCAGACCATAATCGGTGATCCAGCGAAGATCAGCATCTTCGGAACTACCAAAACTTTTAGGTGAATATTGTCTTGCAAAACGTGAAGTGCGTTGATCAGGTATATCTTGAAGACTGTAAGCATAGCCCAAATTCCAACGTAATTGCTGTGCAAGTTTAGTACTTGAGGTATGATACCCGCCCAGATTAGAATTGTATAATAGACGTTGCTGGAATTGCAGCGTATTTTGTTTGGTTTCCTGGTAATTCTCAAAAGCACTTAAAAAAGGATGCGTGTTTGGCTGATTAATCTGCACACTAACCGTATTGCGCCCTTCGTTCATAAAAAAGTTCTTCCATTCGATCCGGTTCAGTGAATCAATTTTGAGCGTAAAATTTTGTAACAGATTTAACTTAGCCTGCTGAACGCTTTGGTCATTTTGCCCGATTGTGTTGGCGGCTCCAAGGTTGAAACCGTATTTATCCAGACGGTAAGCGTAAGTATTTCCGACCTGTCTATCTTGCTGAATGTGGCGGTTCTCGTTGGTATAGGTAAGAGAACTCAAGTTATATAGCCTCCATTTTCCCAGCCGTTTACTGTCGAAATAATTCAGGAACGCTTGCATATCCGGCAATGCTTTCTGCTGGCCATAGGTCCAGTCATCAGAAAAGGAAGTAACTAGTTCCTGCTGGCTCATTGCATATTTTCCGCCCGACTCCCGATAAGAGGGAATATTGGATGGCAGTTTTCTCAGACCGTTATCAAAGCCCAGCCAGTCGGTACTGCTCTTGGGACCTGAATTCATATTTTTGAATGTAGTACCTTCCCGATAGCCGAGTTGGATCCCGGCATCAAAGTGACGCACAGGTTTAGTATTCTTAGTGAATATTTTTACCGCACCACCGGCAAAATCACCTAGCAATTCCGCGGAGGGAGACTTATAAACCAGGATCTTATCCACAACAGGCGAAGGAAGCATATCATAGGCGAACGACCGGTTATACACTTCTGTAGAGGGTGCCAGGTTATCGTTTAGATAGGTCAGATTATAGCGGGACTGCATCCCCCTGACCACAATAAATTTGTCGTCAACTACAGTAACCCCTGATATGCGTCGAACGATTTCAGCTGCGTTACGGTCAGCCGATTTTACAATCTGTTCATTGGAAATACCAGAAACTATACCCCGTGAGTTTTTGATCTCCGTTAAAACCTCCTGATCAGAAGAATGCGATACAGGAGCTTTGGTCCGGGCAGTCCTGCTGGTTACCACAACTTCGTTCAAAGAATTTGAACCTTTTAATTTAACATCATATCTAACCTCTTTTCCTTCTTTGATTTCGATCAGCACTTTTTGCGAAGAATAGCTTACGTAAGAGATCTGCAACGTGTATTTGCCCGGAGGAATATTTGCAAATTCGTAATATCCATTATTGTCCGATTGAATCCCCTTCTTCAATTCAACAATATAAACTGATGCTCCCGGAAGTGGCTGAGTCGTTTCAAACTCTACAATTCGCCCCTTAACGGAACCCGGCGGGGGTTTTGGTAATTCGGGCGACTTAACCACAGCGATCAAGAAATTCTCTTGATTAAAACGTAACTTTTTTTGCTGAGAGATCTCTTTTAGAATGTCGTAAAGCGTGGAAGTTTTAGCAGATAAGCGAATCCCGGAAACATTCCCCATTTCCTGGGAATAAACGAAATTAAACTCGGACTCTTTTTCCAGATCAGTCAGGATCTCTCTGAGAACAGTATGTTGAGGATCAACATTTACCCTTATCTCCTTGAGATTCTGAGATTTTACCCCTGATGCCAAAATCACCCCTGAGCAGGTTAAAGTGATTACGGTGACCAGAAATGTTAATCTCGACATAAAATATAATAGTTTATTTACACTTCTTTTTGTAGAATTGTGCATAGCTTTTTTAAATGATTATTGTGTTCGTACTCAATGATTGTGAAAGCTTATTGGAATGGAGGTGGTGAGACACCTCTATTCTTTCTTTCTTCTTTTTTTGGGCAGGCCCGTTATGATCTCATAGTTTCCTTTCTTTTTTTTTATTTATTCAGCGGTGTATTTACCAGACTTTTACAGTCTTGTCTTTTATTTCATATTCAAAGCTGCCCACTAGTGCAAGCATTTTCAATACGGTATGCAAATTTTCATTCTTTTGCTTTAGATTGATCCGTTTACGTTTTAGCGCAGGGTTTTTTATGGTTATGCTTACGCCATACCATCGTTCCAATCGCATGCAGATGTTTTCTATTGTTTCATCTTTGAAGATCAGCTCTCCTTTTTGCCAGGAAGTGTAATCATTTGGATTTACAATATGTTCTTCGGTTTTTCCGGTCAATTGATTAATGCTAAGCAGGTGTCCAGGAGTCAGCATCCAGGTAGTTTTGCTGCTTTTGGTATAGACTCCAACTTTTCCTGTAGCCACTACGATATCAATGTTTTTATCAGTGTTATAATGGCGAACATTGAAAGATGTTCCCAAAACCTGAATGTTCAATTTCCCAGTTTTCACCCTGAATGGTTTAGATTTATCATGAGCTATTTCAAAGAATGCTTCGCCTTCAAGGAAGATCTCCCGAAGACTGTCGGCAAATACTGTTGGAAATTTGATGCGGCTGGAATTGCTGAGCGTTATTTTAGAACCATCTGCCAGGGTGACGATCTTACGTTCGCCTGTAGCGGTAACTGCCTCCTCAAAGACCACCTCATTGCTGAGCTCTCGTGCAGGCATCAACCATAGCGAACCGGCAATGACAATCAGCACCGCAGCTGCCGTGGCTGGCAGCCAGGATGGAATACGGAAAATATTGTTACTAGCTGGCTCTGAAAAAAAATGGTCATGAAGGTTTCGCTCGATCTTTTTTTCAAGTTCCTGCTCTTCAACTTTGTTGCGAAAGATCTCCCCTTCTGAAAGATCAAGCCGACTAAACCAGCGGGCCAAAAGTTCTTTTTCCTGTTGGTTTGCATTTTTACGAAATAGCCTCCTGAAAGCGGCTGTAAGTTCTCTTCTGTTTTGCATTCATATACATTATCCACAAAACGAGAAAAGTACCACAAAAAAATAGTTAAGTTTATGTTAAGAATGTGTTAACCAAACCAGGATCATTACCTGAGCTACGGGAAGGCCATTATCCTCTGCTGCGGTCCTTATTCTTGTAAAGGCTTTACCGAGCTGGTTCTTTACGGTCTGGGGAGCAAGACTAAGTTGATCAGCAATTTCATTGATGGAATACTTTTCGCTCCGACTCATCAAAAAAATCTCTTTCATCTTATCGGGCATTTCCTCAATGGTTTGGTAGACCAGTTCCAGCATTTCTTCAAATGCTATTTCTGTTTCTTTAGTTGCCAAAGTGTCGAACGAGGTGTCGGACTGCTGAACCTGTGCGAGAAAATGCTGAAAATTCTGGTAATGTTTTTCCTGGAATCCACGGGTTCGGAAATAATTAGCGAGCTTATAGAGTATAGCCGTACGTAGGAAATTCTTTACCGGTATATTGATGACCAACTTTTCCCGTTTATCATAGAACTCCATGAATACATTTTGAGTCAGATCCGCGGCATCATCTTTATCGGCAATCTTTCTGTAGGCAATGCCGTAGATATATTTCCAGTAACGGTGATAAAGTTCGTTGAATGCCGGATAGTTTGATTCTTTAATCAAATTAAACAATTCGCTATCGGAAGTTTCTCTCATCAGCGCAAAAATACACGATCATATGTTAATATGATGTTAAAAAAATTATGGGGTGGCGCATAACCTAATTTTTAATTTTCTATATTGTAAATAAAATACAAGTTGAATGCGCAAACTATACGGTTTATGTTTTTTCTTTCAAAAACTCATTATCCCCTCTTTAGTTCTTTCAATTGTCCTATCCTATTTTATGATGGAGCCAAATAATTTTTATGCGGGTACTGGTATCTCCTTTATCATATTAACACCTACATTCCATTACTTCATCTATGAAATAAAGAACCCTAATGAATACTATTTCTATTATAATCTAGGTCTTAGTAAGCTTGTTTTATGGATAAATACTGTCCTTATTAGCCTCGCTTTTGGTTTAATACTGGTGATATTATGAGCTTATTGCACGTTGACAGCATTAGAAAACAGATTGGCAATAGACAAATACTGAATGATATTTTCATTTCTTGTAAACCTGGAGAGATTGTTGGCCTTCTTGGAAGAAATGGATCAGGAAAGTCAACATTACTAAAGATCATTTTTGGGTCATTAAGCGCAGATTACAAGTTTGTTTCAATCGATGATAGGAAGATAGATTCGATATCTGACAACAGAAAACTACTCCATTACCTGCCTCAGGACAACTGTTTGCCCAATCACATTAAAATAACCAACATCATCAAATGTTTTTGTAATAAGGAAAACGCAGCTCTTGTAATGGAGAATGATTTGGTGAAACCAATCCTGCAAATGAAAGCTCAACAGCTTTCAGGAGGCGAAAGACGGATTTTAGAGATTTTGTTAATGGTTCATTCTGAAGCAAAATATTTATTGTTTGATGAACCTTTTAACGGTGTCTCCCCTTTGCATATTGAAATTTTAAAAGACCTGATTAAGAAACATTCAAAGCATAAAGGTTTTATAATCACTGATCATGATTATCGAAATGTATTAGCTATTTCGTCAACGGTTATATTAATGGATAACGGAAACACCAAAGTGATAAGAGATTTTAAAGATTTAATAGCGTTTGGCTATTTACCATCATCATCAAAAGAATTGATTTAAACTAGCGACTATAATTGATAATGACAAAGCTGACCATAAAAAATGCTGGCCGTTTGTTTTCAGCATTGCTAATCTGCTCTATTCAGGCAAATGCCTGCACCATTTTTGTTAACTGCATTGGCAGTAAAGTATTGGTAGGTAATAATGAAGATTATATACCCAATACCAAATCATGGCTGTGGCTCAGGCGTTGAAAAAATATGCCAGTTTAAAAATATCACCTAACCATAGAGCCTATGATTTCTCCGAAGGGGAACTGGAAAAAGTAGCTTACGACTTGCTTAATACACAAAAATTTGGTGAAGCTCTTAGAGTTTTCAGGTTGAATATTGAGTCTTACCCTTCATCCACGAATGCAAAAGCAGGTCTGGCAAATGCGCTTTTACTACAAGGGAAATCCCATGCGGCAGACCAGGAGTATTTAAAAGTGCGACGTGCAGATCCTTCTAATTATTATCTTAACCTTTTCAGCCACCATGAGGACAACCTAATTCCATTTATACTCCTTGGCTTTGAGGAAGCAAAAGAGGTTACCTTATTCTTAAGAAACACAACTTCCGGAGCCCTAGTCTCTCAGGCCCTAAAAACAAATGAAAAAGGAAAATGGAATACTAATGTGAAAGTGCCTCCCGGACAATACACCTACTCATTCCGCGTAGACGATTCGTTTATCGTTGACCCTAGAAACAGAATGACAAAGTATGCCGGGCGCTATTTGAATTCCTATTTAATTTCGAGATAAACTTCTTGTCGTTTTTTTCCGTATACGAGGCATTGAGATTTTATGAATAAAACCAGTATAATTAGAATCCTTTCGAATTTTAAAAATTAAGACAATGGTAGCTCAAACCCCATTGATTTAAGATTCTCAATATTAAAACTCAACAAGCCTAAATAAATAACTATCTTCAAAACATATAACTTTAATCGGAATGAAAAAAATTAACCTCTCAACTGTACGGTTGGTCACCGTACGATTTATCCATCGTTTTAAGTCCCAAATCACAATTAAAACTGGAGCACAATGTAATTCAGCTGAAATGAAGACGGTCGTTACTAAGATATTTTCATCAGAGATCTTGAACTTAAAACTAAGTGGATCAAGAACAAGTACAATTCTGAAAAATATAATACCCAGGAAACTTTTTACGACTGCCTTAGCAATGATGGTTACTGTCTACTCTTACGCTCAAGACGGTGTTCATCTTCCTTTAACTGGAGGGACCCTCACGGGGCCAATAACGGGTACCTTTGCAACGTTTGGTGGTACTGTTACTTCTGACGCCTGGCTACAGTCAAGCAGCGGTTTAATTAATAAGAATGGCGTTACTTACAATAATCCTTTTGGTGTTTATTATCATCACTCTGGCAACACTGGATATGCGATCTACAAAGAACCAGGTGAATGGATTGCTCCGTATCCGAATTTAAGAATCGCATTCCACACAGGCTTAAAGTTGGGAGCTCATTTCACTTATGGGGGTACACGTTTCTACAACGATTCGGACATGGTTACTGAAATAATGAGTGTTGGAAATACTGATAATAATGTACGGATTGGATATGGCTTAAACGTTGGCGGCGCACTAACTGGAGGATCTTCTGCAAGATTTAATGGAACGGGCGCTTTTAAAAATAATATATCTGTAGTAGGGCCTGCTTCCGATAAAATTGCAGAAGGTAGTCATTTTTATCTCGCAAATTCGGGTATTGGGTCATCTAATTATGCATCTGCAACACAATTAAGTCTCAATGGTTCCTTAGACTTCTGGGTTCATAATCCAAATGTGGATTATTGGGGTGCTATTCCAAGAATGAGAATAACAAAAAGCGGTAATATAGGTATCGGTACCACAAATCCTGACGCCAAACTTACTGTCGCTGGAAAAATCCACTCGCAAGAAGTAAAAGTTACCGTTGCAGCAGGTGCAGATTTTGTTTTCCAAGACGATTATAAACTTAAGCCTATAAACGAAGTAGCCGCGTTTATCTCGGCAAACAAACACTTACCCGAAATGGCTTCTGCCGAAGATATGAAAAAGAATGGCCTGGAATTGGGGGAGATGAATATTAAATTACTTCAAAAAATTGAAGAGTTAACCTTGCACCTTATACAGCAGAATAAACGTATTGAAGAGCTGGAAAAAAAGCGAGGCCTATAAGCTTTGCTTTTTTTCCAATTATCCTTGACTGGAGTGATTGAAACAAGACACAAGGACTTTAACGAATACATATTCTCCATATGAAAACAATTAAATTTACTGCCTTAATCGTACTACTACTGCATTTAACCTCTTGCCAGTACAGTTCTAATATTCCAATCATTGATTTTGATAAAAAGGTTAATATTCTGGGAATTTCCCAAGATTTAACTAATCAATCTAGAGACATAAATCTCTGTAAAATAATTGATGTAGAATGGGATCTAGCATGGATAATCCCCCCTTATGCATCAGCAGATCAAATCAAAAAAGTTGAAGCAGAAAATTTTTCTACCATCGAAGATGAAATTGTCATGGCTGCGCTTGAGGAGCATAATGTCCAACTAATTATAATAAATGAAAATAAAGTAGTTGCTCATGGTACACTGGGCCGACGTCCTTTAGATTTAGCTGGAATTCTAGAATCAGATGGAACATTGATTTCGTTTTCAAAAGAGAACTGTAATCACTTTATTGCATTACCAAATGATTCGGATTCATTAAGTTTGAAAGTAAGCATACACCAATTAAAATAGTCGTTAGCCCTTTCATGACTTAATAAAACTCATTCTGATCTTTTTTGCCTTTTATCTAAGACTCTGAATAAAACATACCATAATACAAAAAAAACAACTAATTGAATAAGAACTACCAAACCAAACGCAGAAGCATCCGCATACATGACACCTAAACTTATAAATGTAACTGGTAAAGTCAAAACAAGAGTAACAATCACCCAATCACCGTACAATGGCGCTTCTGGATACACGGACAAAACACTAATTGTACCTATAAATACATAAAGAAAGGAAATTATAAATGCTCTTTTTGCTATGTTCATATTATTCATCATTTTTCTATCTTATAGAACCTGGCGGGGTCATTGCAACCTTAAATGGTTGGATCACCCCGCGTAAACCTTCTTTACTCAATTTATATAACCCCGGAAGTCCCACACCAACGCCTAAAATAAGCGCCCTAGCTCTGGAAGGTATACTACAATTCAATTAAAACTCGCCCTAAATTCCATAGGGCTCATATTTACTTTGTTCCTAAATAGCCGCGAAAAAGACTGGGAATGTTCAAATCCCAATTGATAGGCGATTTCGGAAACGGTATAATTAGACGTGGTTAGTATTTCTTTGGCTTTTTCGATGACTTTGTTTTGAATATATTGCTGAGCATTGAAACCAACAAGGTTGCGAAGCATATCACTGAGATAATTTGGCGAGACTTTCATTGCGGCAGCGATATCTTGTACCGACGGAATGCCCTGCTGTAATAGTTTCTCTGAAGCGAAATATTGATTCAGATAGTCATCAAGCTGGTTTAAAAGATTGCTGCTTTGGGCTTTTCGAGTAATAAATTGCCGTCTGTAATACCGGTTGCAATAACTGAGTACCAACTCAATTTGTGCGACAATCACATCCTGACTAAAATCATCGATCCTGCTACATAATTCATCATCGATAATTTTAAAAATTGATAAAACCATTTCTTTTTCTTGTTCAGAAAGATGCAGTGCTTCATTGGCAGCATACGAGAAATAACCGTATTCCTTTATCTTTCTTGCCAAAGGATAAGACAAAAAGAAATCGGGATGGATCAGCAATAAACTCCCAACGGAAGGCATATTATGGTTCGGGCTTTCAAATACCTGGTTGGGAGCAGTGAATACCAACCCCCCTTCACCAAAATCATAATGGTTTTGACCGTATTTTGCCTGACCACACAACCCTGACTTGTAAGCGATCTTCCAAAAATTCATCACCATAGATTTTGGAAAACCAACGGGTAGTTTTTGCAATGTTTTGACATCAACCAAACTCACCATCGGGTGTGAGGGCGCAGGCAGCCCAAACACGCGATGGAAGTCGGTAAGCGATTGAAATTTATAAAGCAAATGTTCTTCTTTTTTCATTATCGCAAATTTACGATTTTACCGGAGCCGCTCCCCTATTTCAGAATAGAACTGTTATAAGCCAATGCAAATTGCTTAGCGAATTCGGTCAACCTTACTTTACCAAATGTAGGTTTATGGCGGTAAAAATCTTCAAACAGCAAACCGCTTCGCTGACTTGCCTGCATGTCAACCAAACCTTTGGCAATTTTAGGATTAACTCCCTGGCTCAACATACCATTCAACATTTCTTCATCAGAAATCTGAATCCATTTTAAATCAGGATTGCCAATAGCTTCACCTAAAATTTTTACCACCTCATTAGGTGATGCTTCGTCACTGGCAAGGTAGCGGACTGTTCTTCCCTCAAAAGGCAAGTCCATTTCTTCAGCAATGGCTGCTGAGATATCCAATGGCGACACCCAAGGCTCTTTTGTATCACCTCCATAGTTTGAAATGATGGCATTTTTTTCTTTGATGCTTTGCATAGATCTGAACAGATTGGTGTAGAACCCTACTGGCCGCATAAATTTAATGGAAACATCAATGGGCAATTGCCTCAAGATATTCTCTACATCGTAATGTGCTGAAAGCGTGCCGTAACCTGTAGCACTATGTGCACCTATACTACTTAAATGCACTATCTTTTTTACACCGGATGCCAAAATTGCTTGTTTATAATTGTTGCCAATTTGGTGAAAGCCCGCAAGAAAGTCGACATTTTTATCAAAAAGACTGCCGATACCTTCCCAGGCTTCCATTAAGTAAACGATGTCCGCATCTTTGAAAGCAGTAGTTAAAAAACCAGCATCCTGCATAGTGCCAATGGCAGCTTTTGCTCCTAATGCTTCAATGTCTTTCCTCCTATCGGCTTTGCTGCTAATTACGGTTACTAAATGCCCTTTTTGTACCAAAGCTGGCGTAAGCGATGTGCCAATGTTCCCTAGAGAACCTGTAATTACTATCTTCATATTACTGTTGATTTTTGATGAGGTAAAACTCGCCAATAATCAAATAACAGGTGTAACCCTATTGGGGGAATATGTAACCGAATCGGGTTCCTATAAAATTTGGCTCATTTTTTTTGCGTTTGTTGTTTTAAGCTCAATTGACCACAGTGAAATGTCATTTACATCCCGCACCAATTCTTTGAATCTTTTTTGCCTTATTATTTACTAGTATTTTAGCACCACCATTAAACTGAGCATTTATTTTGCTATAATTACTCTTACTTAAATAAGTATCGGTAATTTCATCATAAAGTTACTTCAAATTGAAACACAGTACCTTTGTAGTTGAACAATAGATGCAGAAGGTAAAAAAAATAACTAAACTCGAAATAGCAATCTATCAACTTAAGGCAACTTTACCGATTTTCACCAATTAATAATTAATGCTTTCCAAAATGTACAAACTTATTATTATTGCGCTTTTTACAACTTTTTATTTACAAACTGCTTGTTCTCAATCCAAGGCGACACAAACATTAAACCTCGATTTTGAACAGCATAAAAATGGCTTCCCTACACATTGGACAGTATTTGGAGATGAAGGATACAAGGTCTACGTGGACTCTATGCACAAAAAAAGTGGCAGGTTTTCTGCTGTTATAGAAAATGCTGCTAACAAAAAAGATTATAGAGCACTGTCGATAAACCTACCCGCCAACTACGAGGGCAAATCGATCAGCCTATCTGGTTTCATCAAGACAGAAAACGTAACTGAGGGCTATGCGGGTTTATGGATTAGAATAGATCCGGAAATCGGATTAGATAAGATGTCTGATAGAGGTATCACAGGAACCACAGACTGGGCATACTTCGAAGTAACCTTGCCACTTAAAACGAAGGAGACCGAAAAAATAGTTGTCGGCGCCCTCTTGGTAGGTAAAGGCAAAATGTGGGTTGACGGACTGAAGATATCGATAGACGGAATGGAGCTGGACGACCGGAAATTAAAGCATTATCAAAAGGAAGTATTACCTGCCCAAGCAGACCGGGCATTTGATAATGGTTCAAAGATCACCTTCCCTTCATTAAACCGAGATCTGATTGGCAACCTGGAACTTTTAGGAAAGATTTGGGGACTGATGAAGTATCATCATCCAGAGGTTGCAAAAGGCAATTATAACTGGGACTATGAACTTTTTCGGTTCCTACCCCAATACCTGGAAGCAAAAGACAAACATCAACGAGATAACGAGCTGTCGAACTGGATTAAAAAATATGGCTTGCCCTCTGCTTGTAAAACCTGTAAAACTACCCCTCTCCATGCGGTCCTAAAACCTGATCTTTCCTGGATTAATAACGCTGATATCTCTGAAAACTTAAAAACCAAACTTATCAGCATATATAACAATAGAAATCAGGGCAGCAATTATTATATATCACTCTATCCAAACATAAGCAATCCGAATTTTACTACGGAGAAACCTTACGTCGAAATGAGTTATCCAGATGCTGGCTTCAGGCTGCTTTCCCTTTACAGATACTGGAACATGATACAGTATTTCTTTCCGTACAAACATCTTACAGATAAAAAATGGGATACCGTATTGCAAGAGTACATTTCAACTTTCGTAAATGCCAAAGACGAACTAGCCTATGAACTTGCCGCGGTACTGTTAATAGGTGAGGTGAACGACACCCATGCAAACTTATGGGGAGGACGCGATAAGATCAATGCATTGAAAGGATCTAAATTTGCGGCATTTAAGGCGGAATTTGTAGAAAGTAAGTTCGTAGTAACCGATTATTTTAATCCAGAGTTTTCAGGACTTGCAAAAGTGAAGATCGGCGATATTATCACCCATGTGAATGGAAAAAAAATTAGTTCACTCGTAGATAGTTTAAAACCATATTACCGTGCATCGAATATGGCCGCTATGCTGAGAAATATGTCTATAGATCTCTTACGCACTCCGAATAATACCATTTCCTTGAACTACCTTTCAGAAGGAAAGAAACAACAAGTTAACGTGCCAACCTATGAAAGGAAGGAACTAAACATGTATTATTTGTATAAGGTAGATACCACTCAAAAGTGCTATAAGATACTTCCTGGAAATATTGGCTATATTACTCTTGCCAATATCAAGGGAGAGGACATTCCGGAAATCAAAAAGAGATTTAATGATACCAAAGGTATCATTATTGACATTCGAAATTATCCCAGTTTCTTTGTTCCCTATTCCCTTGGCTCCTGGTTTCTAGACGAACCTACCTCATTTGCAAAATTTACTAACGGAAATCCAGACAATCCTGGAGAGTTTACTTTTGAGGAGGGGCAAAAAATTCCGAACGATAGTATCAAATACCAGGGTAAGCTAGTTGTCCTTGTAAATGAAAATTCACAAAGCCAATCAGAGTTCACTGCAATGGCATTCCATGCCGCAAAAAATACAACCATAATAGGAAGCACCACAGCAGGTGCCGACGGCAACGTTTCAAACATCATATTACCCGGCGGACTTAAAACTATGATCACTGGAATTGGTGTATACTATCCAAACGGAAAAGAAACGCAGCGGATTGGCATTGTTCCGGAAATTGTTGTAAAACCAACCATTAATGGAATCAAAAATAGAAAAGATGAAGTGCTTGAAATCGCAATAAAAGTAATCAATGATACTAAAAGATAAATGATGTTGGAAGTTTGAAAACTCCAGCGAAGCGATGGTCCCATACTTAAATTACCTTAACCTTTGATAAATCGGCAACCATTAGACCTTTAAGGGCAGCATAGGTTTGTTTATCCATCGTTGCGCCGTCAAAGCAGACAGTCTTGAAGTCAACATGCGATTTATTTGTCAACGAAAAAGGTAAGCGGAACGATACGTTCTTGAGTGTGGACCCGGTAAATGAAGCGCCGCTGAGTGCTGACTTGTCGAAACAGACTCCTACAAAAGTGTGTCCGTTAAACTGCATTCCTCTCAGATCGGACTGTCTAAAATCCACGCCGCTAAACGTGCAATTAACGAAGATTGTTTTCCTAAGATCGGTCATGCTAAACTTTGCGTCAGACAGGTTAACCTCTGTAAATATCGTACCATCCATCGAAGATTTGTTCAAGTTGGTCCGTACGAGAATTGATTTGCAAAAAGTTGCCTTTTTAAGGTCAGAAACCGAAAATGTGCAGTCAGTAAGGTTTGCACCGTCAAAATTAGCCCAATGGATCTCGCTCGCCTCAAACAAGCTTGCGGTCAAGTTGGCACCACTGAAGTTAGCACGACATAATTGACTCGCGCTAAACTTTGCTCCTGGTAAAACAGCACCGGCAAAGTCGCTATCCCGCAGATTGACCGCATTTAAATTTAATGGTGCTTGGCGCTCCTGCGAGCTAGCAAGGTTAACGCTCTCCCCTGCTGCCCGCTCGATATTTACAATATTCTTATGAGAAGTCTTAGAAGTCGTTAGGACTTCCGCTGCCTGGAAGTTTTCTGAAAAGTAGTTCAGGTCTACAATTAAGATTTCTGCAAGTCGGTTGAAAGTGATAATGTCAGGGCTAGATTCCCCGCGTTCCCATTTTCCAACAGCTTGAGGGCTAATAAATAATAATTCAGCAAGTTGCGCTTGAGTAATATTTATTTTCTTGCGAGCGGTTGAGATTTTATTTCCAATAGTTTTTGTGTCTAACATTACAGCTTTTTGAGATTTAATTCCTTCCACAAAGATATTTGATGCACATTCTGTTTACAAACAAGCAGTTATACTTATAGTTGCAAATACGCTACTTTTAGTTGTTATCGACTTGTCAATATTGACAAAGAAGGTAAAAGCCTGCAAACGCCGGTCAAAACCCATTATAGCCCTTAATACCAAGCATGAAAGTTATGGAATGGTAACCGTTATCAGGTGCCAGAAAATCACCTAAGTGTTATGTGTTACTTCGTTCTGTGAACCATGTACAATCTGGTTTGCGAAGTACTAAAAGCGACAAAAGTCTATATGTCAATCCTTAATTTTATTGATAGAAAAGTAATTCACTAAATCTGCATCCATTATGAATATTCCTAATTACATCCAAAAGTCATCTGAACGATATAATAGCAGTCATGAGCAAATCGAAAAAAACCGTATTGCGATTGATACAGGAACATCACCTATCGAAGTCGAGGACGATAAACAATTGATCAAGAAACGTTTAATCCGGCTAGGTAGCAATCCAGACATTGCCCGGGAACGGATGATCGGGAATAACGACCTGGTACACATCATTTTTTTAAAAAAACTGCAGGATATCAGCAAAACCGTTGGTCGAATCACGGTGATGAATGATATGGGTACTCCTAAGAGCTTTGGAACCGGATTTATGGTAGGCAAGGGATTATTGTTAACTAATAACCATGTTCTTCCCAGCAGAGAAGATGCTAGAAATGCCTTTATAGACTTTAACTACGAATTGTCTAACGATGGCACCATAGCCGCTTATCATAGATTTAAAATTAATCCTGAGGGGTTGTTTATCACTTCAGATGCTTCAAATGGATTGGATTATACGCTGATTGAGGTTCTTCCTCAAGCTACTAATAGGTCAACTAAATTGTTGGAGGACTTTGGCTGGAATCAGTTGTTTCCTGAGAAAGGAAAAGCGATAAAAGGAGAAGCAATGATCGTTGTACAGCATCCAGAAGGCGATGTTAAAAAAGTTGCTTTTCGTAACAACAATCTTTTATATTATTTCGATCACTTCCTTCAGTATGAAACTGACACCCTACAGGGAAGTTCGGGAGGACTTGTAGCAAATATTTCTCTTGAAATTGTTGCATTACACCATTCTTCCGTGCCGAAAATGAATGATGACCAACAAATTCTTACCAAAGATGGGTCTGTATTTTCACCAAGTGTACATACAGATACGGATATACATTGGATTGCAAATGAAGGCGTAAGAGTTAGTAGTATTTGGAACGATATCTTTTCCCGGACGAACCTAACAGATGACCACAACAAGAAAAGGGAACTTCTAAAAGGCCGGGCATATTACCCGTATACTATCGATGAAGATAATGAAATTGAGGAGATCAAACCAGTCCTGATAGATCCTTACAAAGCACCTCCTGAAAATAATCCACCCAATCATAGTACCAGTTTAGAGGACTCGAATCAGAATGCATGGGTAATTTTGCTGACAGTAGAAGATTCCGCTTTAGGAGAAAGTGCTTTGAAATTCATCAGTAAAAAATATGATGTTATTCCTAAGCCAACATTTGGAGAAAAGAAGGACCTTCCAAAGGTCATCTCCGGAATGTACTTTTTTGAGTGTAAATTCTCCCATCCATGGGTATTGTGTCAGGAATTAGAAATTATTCCAGGAGTTGTAGAAGCCGTTCCCGAATTGCCAGAAAAGACAAACGTTGACATTAATTTGGATTTGACTCTCGACAAGATAGACGGCCATAAGCGGTCGGAAATCAAACTGGAAAGTTATCACGCTTTGAAATATAGGGAATCCTTTGGCCGGAACGGGGGATCTAATGAAGAAGCAATGCTTCAAAACTATAAGTTGAGATATGGTA
>JAPSHM010000318.1 GCA_031179845.1 Pedobacter sp. | reverse complement strand
CACCGTCTGGGTTTTGAAGAGCCAGACCTGCCGGAACTTTTAAATGCGCTAAATAATACGACCAACGTAAAGGTCGCCTCCGTATTTTCCCATCTGGTGGGCAGTGAGGAAGGATTACACGATGAGTTTACCGCGCACCAGATCCAACGTTTTACTGCAGTTGCCGATCAGATCAGGGCTGCACTGAACTATGAATTTATCAGGCATATTTCTAACACATCCGGAATCTCCCGCCACCCTGATGCACAAATGGACATGGTGCGGATTGGTATCGGTCTATATGGCTTTGACAGTGGTCTAAAGGGAAGTAAAGGCCTGCAAACGGTAGCAGTGCTAAAGACAACTATTACCCAAATCAAGCAAATTAAACCCAATGAAACGGTAGGGTATGGCCGCAAAGGTTTGTTGCCGGAAGGTGGTACCACAGCAACGGTGAAGATCGGATATGCCGATGGCTACAGCCGTGCTTTTGGCAATGGCGTAGGCAAAATGCTGGTAAAAGGAAAGCTAGTGCCAACGGTGGGCGTAATTTGTATGGATATGTGTATGCTGGACGTCACTGGTCTGGACGTGAGGACCGGCGATGAGGTGATCGTATTCAACGATCAGTTGACCATAGCCGCCCTCGCAGAGCAAATTGGAACCATTCCCTATGAGATCCTGACCAATGTATCCCAAAGGGTAAAACGAGTGTATTTTTATGAGTAGCTTTCAAGCATCAATAATTTATCTAATTTTGTTTTATGAATAAAATTGGCAGGGCGCTATTAAATTATCTGATCAAAGGATTGTTAATTGTACTCCCTATTGCGTTAAGTGTCTTTATTGTGATCTGGGCCGTTACAACGGTAGACAGCTGGTTGAACGTGAACAACATCCTCGGAGTAGACCCAAATACGGGTGCAAGCAGGAACATTCCCGGTCTGGGTCTTTTTCTGGTGGTTTCACTCATCCTGGTTGCTGGTATATTCGTTACTTATTTTGTTACTGAGCCGATGTACAATTGGTTTCAGCGCCTGCTGAATAAAGTCCCACTTGTGAAGTTCATTTACTCCTCCATCAAAGACCTGACGGAAGCATTTGTTGGTGATGAAAAGAAATTCAATCATCCTGTTCTGGTCGAAGTTGAGGGCAACCTGAAACGCATTGGCTTTTTAACGCAAGGCGACTTAAAATCTATTGGCCTTCCCGGAGAATCCATTGTTTACTTCCCTTTGTCGTACTCTTTTGCAGGACAGGTGTACATTGTGAAACACGAAAAGATTCAGGATTTGAAAATGAGTGCGGCTGAAGCCATGAAATTGGTGGTGTCTGGCGGGGTTACTCACTTCGGGTAAAAAAAGGGATATTGCTCGCCTCCTCGTCCCTTCGCCCTGAAGGAGGGCAAAGGGACGCATGTCGGCTCCCAACAACCCCTTTTTTTACTAAATGACTAACAATCCCGGCCAGAGTAGGGAAGGAGCGAGCGAAGAGGTAGTAATTTTTCGAAAGGGAGAATTTGAGTAGAGATTTACCACTTGCAGAATGACTAGTATAAGTTGCTATTCTCTTTGAATCGAGATAGGATTAGCTGTGCAGGTTTAACAGTTTCTGGGTTAGCGGACTGGGTTTTCTAGTATTATTTCAAGTAAAAAAGCAAATATTGCAAGCCGACATTCAAAGATTTTGCCCTTCAGCAAAAGATTTGGCGAGGCGAACAATGTTTGCTTTTTTAAGACAATTTTCTAGAAACTCGAACTGACAATTACTAATTCAATTTCAACAATTTCATTACCTAGAAATTCGGTTTCAATACATATTTGTCGTAGAATTTGAAGATATGTCCTGCAGCTTCTTCCGCAGTATCAACAAGTCGGAAAAGGTTCAGGTCTTCCGCATGAATGTTGTGCTCGGTCTGTAGCATGGTACCCTTGATCCAATCGATCAATCCACCCCAATAAGCTTTGCCGACCAAAACAATCGGAAACCGTGCGATCTTTCCAGTCTGAATGAGGGTGATCGCCTCAAAGAGTTCATCCATAGTACCCATTCCACCGGGTAACACGATAAAACCTTGAGAATACTTCATGAACATCACTTTCCGGATGAAGAAGTAATCAAATTCCAACAGTTTATTGTGGTCAATATATTTATTATGAAATTGTTCAAAAGGCAATTCAATGTTGAGTCCTACCGATTTACCACCATTGGTATGCGCACCTTTATTTGCCGCCTCCATAATGCCGGGGCCTCCCCCTGTGATTACGCCATAACCTCGTTCTGTTAAAAGGCGGCCACACTCAACAGCGATTTCATAGTATTGATTTGTTTCTGCTGTTCTAGCCGATCCAAAGATGGATACACAAGGGCCAATTTTCGCCAGTTTCTCAAAGCCGTCAACAAATTCCGCCATGATTTTGAAGATCTGCCAGGAATCTGTAACCTTTATTTCCTGCCAGTTTTTGTTTTCAAAAGCGCTTCTTATTTTCTCTTCACTTGTCATTCTATAGGTGATTAATATTAAAATTTGGTCTGGGTAGTAGCTGTTTTACCAGTAATCCAAAGCAGCACAAAGGTAATTAAACCATTCAATATGATCAGTTCAAAGCCAAGTGCATAGCCGAGCCAATTTACAGAATTTGTATCAATTAAAAAGCACAATACGGGAGAAAGCAAGCAGATATAAGGAACAATCTTATCATAAACGGCTCTTTTCGTCAGCATACCGAAAGCAAAGAGCCCTACCAGCGGCCCATAAGTATATCCAGCTGCCGTGAAAATGGCATTCACCACAGAATCGTCATTAATGAGCTTAAAAACCATGATCACCATTACCATTAGGACGGAGAAGCCAACATGTACCAGGTGTCTTTGATGAACCAGACTTTTCGCATCTTGATCAGCTTTTTTATCGAAATGTAGGAAGTCTACACAAAAGGAAGTGGTCAGAGCAGTAAGTGCAGAGTCGGTCGTAGCAAATGTAGCCGCCGTTAACCCCAGCATAAAAATAATACCTGGTATCACGTTCAAATGGTTCAAAGCAATCTCGGGATACAGGTGGTCCGGTGTCTTCAACGCGGCAACATCGATACCGTTATTCGCTGCAAATAAGTACAGTAATGCGCCAACGCTGAGGAAGAATATATTCATAACCACAAACACCCCGGTGAAAGTGAACATGTTCTTTTGCGCTTCGCCTATGGTCTTCATACTGAGGTTTTTTTGCATCAGATCCTGGTCCAACCCAGTCATGGCAATCGTTACAAAGATCCCACCTAAGAACTGCTTGAGAAAATGCGTCTTGCTGCCCAGAAAATCTTCCCAGAAGAATATTTTAGAGTAGCTGCTTTCTTTCACAGCTTCAAAAGTTCCGGCAACATCGAGATTCAACGACCTGGCAATGAAGATGATCGAAAGGACCACTGAGAGCAGTAGAAATACAGTCTGCATGGTGTCCGTAATGATGATCGTTTTTAAACCGCCTTTATGGGTGTACAGCCAGATGAGCACCAGGCAAATGACAATCGTTACCCAAAATGGGACGTTCCAGGCGTCAAAAATGAATTTTTGCAGCACGATGGCAACCAGGTATAATCTGAATGCCGAACCGATTGTACGGGATACGAGAAAGATCACAGCTCCGGACTTGTAACTCCAGAAACCCAGGCGCCTTTCCAGGTATGTATAAATCGAAATGATATTTAGCCGGTAATACAAAGGCAGTAATACCGTTGCAATGATGATAAATCCCACCGCATTTCCCAATATGAACTGGAAGTAACCAAAGTCACTTTTTCCAACTGCTCCCGGAACAGAGATAAAAGTTACACCCGAAAGTGACGTACCAATCATACCAAACGCGACCAAATACCACTTGGAGTTTTTGTTCGCAATGAAAAAGGAGGCGTTGTCTGAACTGTTCCTCGAAGTGTAGTAGGCCACTCCAACCAAAATGACAAAATAACCAAGTAGGAAGGATAAAAGTATGATCGGACTCATAGGATGGTTTAATAAGCTGGAAATGGTTTAATAAGCTGGAAACGGTTCAATAAGCTGATAAATGTAAGAAACGCATAGGAGTTAACCACATAAAACACAATAAAATTGTTAATCTATTTAGCTAAATTTGTACCATGAACTTTTCTTCTAAACTGCTTGAAGATGCTGTTAATGAGTTTTCAAAGTTACCCGGAGTTGGACAAAAAACTGCGCTTAGACTGGTATTACACCTGTTGAACAAAGACCAGGAAGAGGTTGAACATTTTGGTAATGCGGTGATCCGATTGAGAAAAGAAATTAAACACTGCAGCATCTGCCACAATATCTCCGATAACCAGATCTGCGAGATCTGTTCCTCCAATAAAAAGGAAAAGGAGATAATTTGCGTGGTAGAAGACACGAGGGATGTGATGGCTGTGGAAAATACAGGCCAGTATTTCGGCGTTTATCATGTGCTGGGCGGACTGATCTCGCCTATGGACGGAGTGGGCCCGTCTGATCTTCAGATTGATTCCCTCGTTCAGCGGGTTGCAACCACCCCGGTAAAGGAAGTTATATTGGCATTAAGCGCCACTATGGAGGGGGATACGACCCTTTTCTACCTGTACAAAAGATTGAAAGAATTCCAGATCCCCATC
>JAPSHM010000059.1 GCA_031179845.1 Pedobacter sp. | reverse complement strand
GGGACAGGTTATACGATAAGCAAAAACCGCCACGTATGAGTTTGCCGACTTATCCATTTGAGCGTAAGCGCTACTGGCCTTTCGACACTTATAAGGCAAGTGACGAGAGCAATATGGATAGTGTAAACACGTATATTCATGCAAATGAGCACAATATCGAAACTCGTGCCATTGCATATTTTAAAAGCACGATTTCGCAACTGGTAAAAATCCCCGTGAAAGAGATCCAGGAGACGGAAATGCTGATCCATTATGGTGTAGACTCCATTGCTATTAGTCGGCTGCTCGTGAAAATGAAAAGCGTTATGCCAAAACTCACAAACAGTGTGGTTTTTGAGCATCCTACTATTGCCGAATTGGTTGAATTTTTACTGAAAAACGAACCTGATGGCCTGCAGAAATTGCTTGAGGGCTCTACAAAAAAGGCGGAAAATTATATCTCTGGAAACAGTGTGGTATTGCTCAATGATGTCATAGAAGGCAGGCCTATATTTTGGTTTCATCCGGGTGGCGGCGGTATTGATGGGTATCAACATATTGCCGAGGCAAGCGAACGTCCTTTCTATGGCATTGTCGCCGATAGTTGGATAAGAGAAAAGAAAATCATCCAGGGAGTTCCTGAAATGGCCCTTTTCTATCTCACTATGATTCAATCGGTGCAACCAGAAGGACCTTATGATCTGGGCGGATTTTCTTTAGGCGGGGCATTAGCCTATGAAGTAGCACGACAATTGCAAATGCAGGGACATAGCGTATCAACCATCACCATGATCGATTCCATTTATATTCCTGAATTGATGGGTAAATTTTGGCTTGACTATAAAACTAGTTTGCTGCAGACGGTGAACCTATTATTGATAGCCCAAGAGCCGCGAAATGGCAGCAGGGTTGTCTCCCGCCTTATTCATCGCAATGAACTTGACCCGGGACTTTCCGATGCCGAATTTCTGGAGCAGGTGACTCAGCTCGCCCTTCAGCGCGGGTTCACCTATCCTTCCGCTTATGTGGAGGCTATTGTTATGAAAAGGCTGAAGGTTAGAGACGCTTCGAGATTTACTGACTATAAAGTGCTTCCATTATCAAATCCTGCAGATGTGCGTTGTCATTACTTCTTCAATACCACACGTCGTTTTTATGGTGAGCTGGCACCATATTTTATACTAGACGACAACGATAATATACCGATAGAAAAACTAGACTATTGGGCGGTATGGGAAAAGCACCTGGTACACTTCGAGAAAACAGCACTTCCTGCAACCGATCATGTTACGCTTATGAATGATCGAGACAATATCCAGCCTGTTATTGATTGCTGTAAAGAGCTGTATTCTTCGAAGCACAATAATTCGGCTGGAATATTCAAGACATTAATTTATTAAAATCTAAACCTATAGAAATGAAATCATCCATTGCAAAATTACCGGCACCTTACTATGAGCTACTGCATTTCAGAGCTAATGATAAATACCTCCCAGAGATGAACTGGGAAGAACTAGTTACGGACTTTTTTTCTGAAAATGTCACCCAGTTAGCGCAGGGACTTTCCAACACCACATCTGCGTTTTACGGCTTAATGCTGAAGGAAATAGGTGACAGATACGGGCCCGAAATCATAGAAAGTGTATCAAAGAGTACAGTGTACGCCTTGGGAAGAAGAACCGCCCAGCGACTCCTTCAGCGAAAGCCTGATCTTGAGCGCAACGCCCGCGGGATAGCGAAGGTCGCCATGTCTGCGATATTCAACGCCAGCCCCGAATACAGTTTTGAAATGGTCAGATATGATGAAGATCATGTAGAAATGCTGATGAGAGGGATTGACCGTTACAAGAAAATAGCAAAAGAACTCAGTATTGACAAGTGGCTGTCCACTCCTATTGATGCCTTTGCACAGGGCATCAATGATGAACTGGGTCTGGCGTACCAGATCAATATGGAGGTTTACAGTATAGATGAAGAAAGTAATTGTTTTTACAAAATCACCTTTGGTATATGAAAGTATTTTTATTCCCAGGACAGGGATCGCAGATGCGCGGAATGGGCGAAGAGGTTTTTTCCAAATTTCCCGAACTGGTAGCAACAGCAAACAGTATATTGGGTTATGATGTGGTCAATTTATGTCTCCATGACCCTGATAAATGCTTAAATAAAACGCAGTTTACGCAGCCGGCACTTTATGTCGTAAGCGCGCTGTCCTACCTGGACAGAATCAAAACTGAAGACAAGCCGGATTATGTGCTCGGCCATAGCTTCGGTGAGTATGTTGCTTTGTTTGCGGCAGGTGCTTTTTCTTTTGAGACCGGACTAAGGCTGGTAAAGAAAAGAGCAGAATTGATGAGTAACAGCAGTGGCGGTAGTATGGCCGCTTTGTTGGGGATGAATATAGATCAGGTTAAATCGATATTGGATAAATACCAGTACGAGGGAATTGATATCGCTAATCACAATTCATACGAGCAGATCGTAATAACAGGCCGTACTGAAGATATTATTTCGGCACAGCATGCTTTCGAAGAAAACAACATCAAGCTTTACTTTCCACTCAATGTAAGTGGTGCATTTCATTCAAGGTACATGAAAGAGGCCGCCGAAGACTTTGAAAAATTTGCTGCCACATGCACGTTCCAGCCTTTCCAGATCCCCGTAATAGCTAATGTTACCGCACGGCCTTATAAAGAGGGCCAAATACCGGAACTTCTACAACAACAGATTACGGGACAGGTAAGGTGGTATGAAAGTATCAGCTATTTACTCCAAAAAGGAGATGCAGAATTTTTTGAAATAGGGCCTGGCAATGTGCTAAGGAAAATTCTTGTATATATCCAAAAGAAGGTGATGCCCATTCAACAGCATACGACGTTGGAGATCTCAAACATAATAAACGGCAGCGACTTAATCGCTGCTGAATCATTGGGCTCGGTGTCTTTTAAGAAAGACTACCGTGTAAAATACGCTTATGTATCAGGTGCTATGGTACACGGAATTGCTTCCAGAGAGCTGGTGGTAAAAATGGGGAAAGCAGGACTACTAAGCTATTTCGGGACCGGGGGCTTGAAGATAAATAACATTGAGGAGGCGATCATTGACATCAAGGGAAGATTGAACAATGGAGAGCCATTCGGTATGAATTTATTGAATGGCCCGCGGCAGGCAGAGACCGTAGCATTATTTATTAAGCATCGTATCCGGAATATCGAAGCCTCTGCCTACATGCATATTACGCCAGAGCTCGTTCAATTGCGAATAAAAGGCTTGAAAAGAAAGCCAGATGGATCAATCGAAGTGCCTACGCAGATCATGGCTAAAATATCCCGGCCTGAGGTAGCAGCTGCTTTTTTAAGTCCGGCGCCATCGTCAACACTGAACCAGTTGCTTACTGCTGGCGTTTTGACAGCAGAGGAAGTTGCATTGGCAGCTTTGATACCAATGTCTGACGACATTTGTGTGGAAGCAGATTCAGGAGGACATACTGACGGAGGGGTTGCATTTACTTTACTACCAAGTATCATGCAGCTCCGTGATGAAATGATGAAGCGTTACGGATATGCTAAAGAAGTGAGAGTAGGAGGTGCTGGGGGCATAGGCACGCCGGAGGCCGCTGCAGCAGCTTTCATCCTTGGTGCAGATTTCATATTGACAGGATCCATTAATCAGTGTACGGTTGAATCCGGAATGAGTGCAATTGTAAAAGATATGCTGCAGGAAGTTGACGTGCAGGATACCCAATATGCACCTGCTGGAGATATGTTTGAGATCGGTGCGAAAATACAAGTATTGCGTAAGGGTACTTTTTTCCCGGGCCGAGCGAATAAATTGTATGAGCTTTATCGTAGTCATCGTTCCCTGGAAGAAATTGATCCTGATACGCGGGCACAAATCGAACAACGCTATTTTAAACGCTCATTCGAAGAGGTGTATAAAGATGTGAAAGCCTATTATTCACCTGATGAGATAGCGGTCGCAGAACGAGATCCAAAGCAAAAAATGGCCTATATATTCCGATGGTACTTTGGCTATTCCAATGCACTTGCGTTGAAAGGCGATGAAGGTGGTAAGCCAGATTTTCAGATTCACTGTGGCCCTGCATTGGGCGCATTTAATCGCTGGGTAAAAAACACGTCGTTGGAAAAATGGCGCAACAGGCATGTGGATGAAATTGCTGAAAAAATAATGATAGAAACAGCGAAAATCCTCAATAAAAGGTTTCGTTTTTGGCAAACTAAACACCAATAAAATATCGCTATGTATACAAATAATGTAACTACTGCATCAGATCTCGATTTTGATGAATTTCTTAGTGGTATAACGGGAACAATCAGGCACTGGCAGAATGATCAGGCCGGCAAATTGCAGACACCTGCGGAAAAAAGAATGCCTGCAGCCTTGCTGGATGTCATCATGAAGAAACAGCCGACCTCAGTGTCCATACCAAAGCAATTCGGTGGAAGGGGCGGATCTATAAAAGAATCGATGCGTTTGCTTTCCGCTACATCATATGAATCATTAGAAATGTCCATGATGTTCGGCATTAACCTGTTCCTGTTTTTACAGCCGGTAGCGAAATATGCAAGAGAAGATGTTAAAGCGGCAATCTTCCCTCGCTTACTAGAAGATGGGCAAATGGGTGGGTTTATGCTTACGGAACCGGATTTCGGCAGTGACGTATTGAATCTTGCAACTTGCCATTTTGAAACCGGCACGCACTATTGTATATCGGGAACGAAGCATTGGCAGGGCCTTACCGGATACGCAAAATACTGGCTGGTGGCCTCTCGGAGAAAAAACTCCTCAGGAGAATTAGCCCCTGATATTGATTTTTTTATTTCCGACGGCAATCAAATGGAACAGCAGATTGAAGTCTTGGAATATTACGACAGCCTTGGCCTGTATATGTTACCGTATGGTTTGAATAAAATAGACATTTCTGTGCCAAAGAGCCAAAAGCTGGAAAGCGGGTCAAATGGAATTAAGGTTATGCAGGACATTCTGCATAACAGCCGCCTGCAATTCCCGGGAATGGTAATGGGCTTTATTCAAAGAACCTTGGATGAAGCGATCACGCACTGCAAGAAGCGTCATGTTGGAGGAAAAAATCTTTTGGCTTACGATAATGTTCAATACCAAATCAGCCGAGTCCAAGCCGCCTATACCATTTGTTCAGCCATGTGTGTAAGAACTTGTGCCATCAACGGCATTGAGCACGATGTTTCGCAAATGGGACTCGAAGCGAATACTATGAAGGCACTGGTGACTGATTTAATGCATGAATCAGCTCAAATTTTGTCGCAATTGTCGGGATCGAAGGGTTACCGGCTAAGTGAATTTGCAGGGCGGGCTCTTATTGACAGCCGGCCATTCCAGATATTCGAAGGCCCCAACGACATGCTGTATAACCAGATAGCGGATACGATCCTAAGAGGTATGAAAATAACCAGAGAGCAAAACGTCATGGCTTATCTGATGCAAAACCCACTAATGTGTGAATCATCACAGCTATTCAAGGACGAATTGAACTTTACCGTAAACTTTTCTCTTTCACAGCGTAAAAAAATAGCCTTTGGTAAGATCATAGCGCAGGTAGTAAGCGCCGGGTATGTTTTGGAACTTGGCAATAGAGGCTATCGCAAGGATTTACTTGATTCAGCAATTTTGGTATTACGTCAGGATTGTACTGCGTTATTCAGTATTTTCCAGTCAAACTGTAATTCTTTGCCGGTCGTTGATTACAAGGAAAGAAGCAACTGGTTTGAATTTTTGGGTTAAGCTAAGAAACCAATAATTGTAACCTTCTGGTGGAAAATTTTGCGCCAGAAATAACACAAACTATGGAAAAAACTGGAAACATCGATACTACATCGTCTGTTTTTGTCCTAAGCAAGTTTTCTCAAAGATTGCAATTTACCTTTGGTAATTGAAAATGGTCGTCCCCCTTTCTACTCAGAGCTGAGCAGCTCTGAGTAGAAAGGGGGAAATGGCCGAATGCCTGTCGGGATTTCCCACCAAGCTTACAGTTGAGCAAGTGGGAGGACTTTAAAATAAAAATATATTACTTAAATGCAGTTCTACATGCTGTCTAGCAATGATGATCTAGATACCTTCAATCTCAACGTAAATTGATTGCTGAAGGCATTACGGCACAAAACAACAGAAGTACAAAGGCTAGAGAATTACTGTTAATGGATACCCATACTAGTGATGAATATGAATTAATCAAAAGTGAATGTGCCGAGGCCGTTATTAGGTATGAAGCTTAACTAAAAGAGTTGGAAAACAAGGTCTCACATGGCCTAGACATCCAATTAATGGTAACCGACGCATTATCACACCTAAAAAGCCTGTTTAAACTATATCCAGACGCAAATTTGGAGGGTAAAAGGTATATTATTGGTGTGATTTTTCCTGAAAAATGGGTTTTTGACGGTAAAGAACATCACACCACAAAAATGAACGATGCTGCTCATCTTATCTAGCACATTAACAATAAGTTACGGCATAAAAAAACCGGAGCTAAGTCTTTAGAAAACTTGAACTCCGGTAATGTACCCAGCGCCGGAGTCGAACCGGCACGGTTTCCCACAGGTGTTTGAGACCAGCGCGTCTACCAATTCCGCCAGCTGGGCATTTGCTTATTCAGCGGGTTGCAAATGTATGAATCGCATTGGTAATTACCAACTTTTATTTGAATTATCTTTTGAAAGCTTTTTATCCACCCAAAATGGTGCAAAAGGAAGCAAAGAAGCCGCTCCAATCAGCGCGGATTTTTTAAAACTCCATTTATATTCTACCCAAGCCATGATTAATACTACCACGTAAAGCATAAATAACAAACCATGTGCCCATCCCGTATATTTGACTGCCAATGGCATTTCCGCCCAATATTTCAATGGCATTGCAATAAACACCAACACTACGTAAGATATACCTTCTGCAACGGCTATTTTTCTAAAAATTGATAATGTATCCATACAATTGATTTGAAGCCGAAAATACCTCAAAAGAGCATTGTAAAAAAGTGAAACCTTGCTTTTTTACAATGCTTTAACAACTACAGACTGGCGGCAGCTTTAATTATGCTTTCCTGTATGCGTCGTAGATATTTTAGTCGATAAAACAGATCCTTTATAGCAACCAAAGACTCTGTTTGTTGAACTACATCCTGCAATTCAAAATTAGCTGTTAATACTACGATTTCGTCATTAATCTCCTGTTCGATTGAAGAAACTGAATCTTTAAGTGCATCAAGGCGGTCCGGATCAGGATCAAATTGCAAATCCATCAACGACTCGTTTACATCCATCATCTCCATCAAAAAACCCTGGGGAAGTACATAGTTTTCTCCCTCTTTCAGTATGCCTTTTATTTCAAGAATGTACTGCAATCTCCTTTGCGGATCACTCAATACCTGGTAAGCTTTGTTGTTGAGCGTACTCATTTCCAACACTTCCGCCTGTCTTTCTTCCGACTCATTGATAAAGAAATCAGGATGATATTGCTTGCTGAACTTATAGAATTGCTGTTTTACAGCTGCAGCATCAAGATTAAAAGAAAGCGGCAGACCATAAAAATCAAAATAATCAGTCATTATCCTTTACGGCTTAAAAAAAGCTTTAAAAATATCATTCCCGAGCACAAAGACCATCAGCGAAAGCAACATGACAAATCCTACGATCTGAGCACGTTCCATGAATTTGTCACCAAGTGGCTTTCCTTTAATCATCTCTATGACCAAAAACACAACATGGCCACCATCTAATGCTGGAATGGGTAAAAGGTTCATAAAAGCAAGTGCTATTGAAATAAAGCCCGTAGAAGCCCAAAATCTTGCCCAGATCCACTCACCTCCGTAAACCTTACGCGCGATCTCTACAGGACCTGAAAAAGCCTTATTCGCCTGGATCTTGCCGGTTAGTACTTTCCAGATTCCCTTACCATTATCACTAAATGTTTTCCAGGCTTGTCCGGCACCTATTGGTAACGCCGCCATAAAACCATACTTTATCGTTTCCTCCTTAATTTCATCAGGATTGAACGAAATGCCAATGGTACCCGCTGTATCTACAGGAACGGCAAAAGTCATCTGTTCCGTACCCCTTCTTACGTCAAAAGCGACTGTTTTTCCTTTAAATTTTGGGATCATGTCCTTGACGTCAACATCATATTTAACAGGAACGGAATTTATAGCCAGGATCCGATCACCTTTCTGTAAACCGGCTGTCGCAGCTTGTTTATTTGGCAGGATACTATCCACAGTCGAAGTGAGCAGTGGCATCCGGCTAATGAACGCTTCAATGCCAAGATCAGAAACTTTGTTTAATATATTATCAGGAACTTTAATATCCATCGTTTTATCACCACGAACGATCGTCAGACTAGTATTACCTAGTAGTACCTTTGAGCTGATCAGTTCTTCAAAACGAATCACTTTGTTCCCATTAACCGCAATGACCCTGTCGCCTTTTTGTAATCCAATCTCCTGGCCAATACTTCCAGGATTGATTCCGTTCTGTACCGAGCTGTTCGCAATATAAGTCTCGCCATAACTGAAGGTTAACATCCAGAAAATAAAAATGCCGACTACGATATTCACAAACACACCGCCAAGCATCACGATTAAACGTTGCCAAGCTGGTTTAGACCGGAACTCCCAAGGCTGAGCAGGCTGCTGCATTTGTTCGGTATCCATAGACTCGTCTATCATGCCGGCTATTTTCACATAACCACCGAGAGGCAACCAGCCAATTCCATATTCACAATCTCCCTTTTTGAAACTGAAG
The DNA here is from genome assembly GCA_031179845.1 of Pedobacter sp. Lineage (GTDB taxonomy): Bacteria > Bacteroidota > Bacteroidia > Sphingobacteriales > Sphingobacteriaceae > Pedobacter. Next base: position 8,449 of record JAPSHM010000059.1, on the reverse strand, counting down.
ATCTTGAAACCCCAGGCATCAAAGAACAAGTAAAATTTCTCTACTTTAATTCCGAAGGCACGTGCCGCCAGATAATGTCCCAATTCATGTAAAATTACCAATATCGATAATCCCAGCAGTAACTGGGCTGCCATAATCAATCCACTCATATTTTTCTTTTAATGTTCTATTTGATCTTAAAATTTCTATTTTGTTACCAATTGGCTTGCAAATATACGTGTATGCAAATCCGTTTCTAAATAATTGTTCAAGCTGGGCTTTTCAACAAAACCAATTTCCTCCATACAAGCTTCAATAACATCACTCATCTGCAGGAACCCAATCTTGTCCTGTAAAAATGCTTCAACCACAACTTCATTTGCTGCATTGATAATGCAAGGCATATTCCCGCCCTGACGCAATGCCGTATAAGCAAGTTCCAGATTTCTAAATGTTTTCCTATCCGCCTTATAAAAATTAAGCTCAGGATAATCGACAAAATTAAAACGCTTAAAATCATTGGTTATTCTATCAGGATAGGCCAAGGCGTAATGAATTGGCAAATTCATATCCGGCAGACCCATTTGCGCCTTCATTGAACCATCATTGAACTGCACCAATGAATGTATGATCGATTGCGGATGAACGATCACATCGATCTGATCGGCCTCCAGGTCAAACAGCCACTTGGCCTCAATCACTTCCAATCCTTTATTCATCAACGACGCAGAATCGATAGTGATCTTGGCGCCCATAACCCAATTTGGATGCTTTAAAGCTTCCGTTTTTGTAACTCCCCGAAGAAAAGATAGATCTTTGCCACGAAATGGCCCACCAGATGCCGTAAGGTAAATCTTCTCCACTGAATTGGCAGGTTCACCAACAAGACACTGAAAAATAGCAGAATGTTCCGAATCAACAGGAATAATTTTCACCCCATGTGCTTTAGCCAAACTGGTGATCAGATCTCCGGCAACAACAAGTGTTTCCTTATTCGCCAAAGCGATATCCTTTCCAGCTTTTATTGCGGCAATCGTTGGGCCCAAACCCACAGAACCGACAATTGCTGTAAGCACCAGGTCGACGCCATCAAGCCCGGCAGCCTCACATAAAGCCGCTTCGCCGGCTAAAACTTTGATGTCCGTTCCTGATAAGGCAGCTTTCACGGTCTGATATTTATCTTCATCAGCAATCACTACCAACATCGGCTTAAATGCTAAAGCCTGTTCAATCAACAAGTCTGCATTGCCATTTGCGCTAAGTGCGCATACTTTGTACAAACCGGGATTCCCGGCAATAACCTTCAACGCCTGGGTTCCAATGGAGCCAGTAGCACCTAAAATGGATATATTCTTCAATTAATATTTCTTTGTTCGTCGTCATTTTGACGAGTTATAAAATTACTTAAATCATCAGCTATTTTTCTGTCGTTAGCCAGGCGCGGAACTTTGTTCTGTCCACCTAGCTTTCCCTGTGCCCTCATATAGCTAACAAACGCATCTTTTTGTAAAGACCGGATGATCAAAGGTTGCAATATTTTTCCCTCAATCAGGTCAAAATAGTAAATATTCTTCTTTTGTAAGGCCTCATCTACTTTTTTACTAAAAGTGAGTATGTCAACTGGAGGTGTAGAAAATTCTATAAACCATTCATGATAAGGCAATTCACCGCTTGGCGTACTCACCTGAGGCGCAACAGTAAATTCTGTAATTCCGACTCCCTCAGCATTGGCCACAGTAAGCAAGGCATGCTCCACCTCCTCGCCTATCACATGTTCTCCAAACGCAGAGATAAAGTGTTTGATCCTGCCTGTCACCATAATTTTATATGGATCTTTGGATACAAATTTTACGGTATCACCAATTACGTAGCCCCAGAGACCAGCATTGGTATTGAGAACCAACGCATAATTTGTATCCAGTTCCACCTCGCCCAAACTTAACCGCGTCGGACTGTCATTGTAAAATTCATCGGCCGGAATGAACTCATAGAACATTCCTGCATTAGCCAGCAACAATAGACCTTTATCATGTTGACTATCTTGATACGCTATAAATCCTTCCGATGCAGGATAAGTCTCTATAGAATCTATTTTTCTTCCAATGCTGGCTTCAATTTTCGCCCGATATGGCTCATAATTCACTCCACCATACACAAACAGTTCAAAATTAGGAAAAATGTCTTTGATCTTTTTACCGGCAGACTGATCCGTTAACCTGTCAAAATACATTTGCACCCAGGGTGGGATGCCGGATATAAGGGTCATGTCCTCCGCTATGGTTTCTTCAACAATTGCATCAATCTTTTCCTCCCAATCTTCAATACAATTGGTTTTATACGATGGAAGGCGGTTACTTTGTAAATAACCAGGTACAAGATTAGCGACTATTCCAGATAATCGGCCAACGTTGATTCCATTCTTTTTACTCATCACCGGACTTCCCTGTAGGAAGATCATCTTCCCGTCAATAAACCTCGTCTTACCAGTTTCGTGTACATAGGTAAGCAAAGCATTACGTGCCGCTTTTAGATGTTCTGGCATGGAGGCTGCAGAAATAGGAATATATTTCACCCCTGAGGTGGTTCCTGATGTCTTTGCAAAATATTGCGGTTTGCCTTTCCACATCACGTCCCTTTCTCCCGCCACAACCCGGTCTATGTAAGGTCGCAACTCTTCGTAATCCCTGATTGGAACCTGCTTCTTGAAGTCTTCGTATGTTTTTATCGATTTAAAGTGATGATCTTTGCCAAATGAAGTGCCCTTTGCCGCGCTTACCAATTGCCGAAGCGTGTTCTGCTGAGCCTTCACCGCATTTTTTTTCCATTTATTAATCCCTTTTACTACAAAGGCTGCAAATGGCTTGCTCAATGCCGCTTTTAATCCCATACACCTATTTTATACTATATTATGAATAATATCAGGTTCGCCTTCTCCTTTGTACTCACTGATCATCTTTCTATAGGCAATGGTCAGTGCGACACTAGACAGGGGAACAATAAAAAACGAACTCAATACATTGATAAAAAACGCAACTACAGGCCATTGCAGATAGCTAAAAAACAAGTATAGCAAATGAAAACCACCCAGAACAAGCAATAACATTAATATTTTTGTAAAGTTTCCTTTAGTTGTCGCCAAACTGAATTTGATAGACAGAAAGGGTGGAAGATCTTTATCAATAATAAAGAATGGAAAAAATGAGATCCTAATCCAGGTGATAAATATAGCTACAATGCCTACTGAAATCGCAATATTGGTAATGACCTCCATTTTAATTCCCGTATAAATGAAGGGAAAGGCGATCAATATCACAAAAGAATAAACACCAATGATACACAACATAAAATAAAGCATAGCCACCAAAAACCGAATGATCTGCTTCCGGGTAGGTATGGTGTTGACAATACTCACATTGAGTTCATCATCCAACAGGTGAAAAATGTATTTAAAGAGCGAAAGGTTGATCGTGAAATAGAACATCACAAAAAAGAAGGCCATCAAAATGCTTAATCCCATGTTCACATCCTTAAGAAAGAACGCCATCAGACCCGACGCATTAGAGGTAATGAACATTAGAAAGCAAAGTGTGGCGATAGAAAAATAGTTTCTCTTTGTCACTGCCCAGGCTTTGCTCATCACCTCATTCACAGCAAACGTACTTTCCTTTAAAAACTCTATCATTGTTATTTTAATACTACTCTTTTAAAAAAATCCTGCATAAAACCTAAGCCATAGGCGGTCAGTTGGATAAACGCAGCAATAATACTCAAAAATGCGACCTTAATCGACTTATTAACCTGCCAGGAATGAAAAAATATCAACATCAGGTATAACAATAAGATAAAGTTACACAAATACGCCAGAGGGCGGTAATATATATTGGCCAATACAGTCATTAACACACCCAGTGTAAAAACTGCAGGAAAAAAATGAACCAGTTTTAGTTCATTCGGAAAATGTTTATAAATATTAATTCTAGCACGTCCAAAAAAATGCAATTGTTTGTAAAACTGTCCAAAACTTGTACGCCGTTTATGATTGACCTTAGCTCCAGGGATCAAGCCGATCTTAAAGCCGCGACTATGAATCCTTAAACTGTATTCTATGTCTTCACCAAGTCTGGTCAGTATAAACCCTCCAACCTTTTCCCAAACCTCCCGGGACACTCCCATGTTGAAACTCCTAGGGTGAAACTGCCCGATATGTTGCTTATTTCCCCTGATCCCCCCAGTAGTAAACGGCGAGGTCATGGCATAGCTGATGGCCTTCTGGACAGGCGTAAAACTTTTGTGCGCAGCATCAGGACCACCATATGCATCTAGCTTATGTTCAAAAAGATAATCTCTTACCGTTTCAAGATAGTCAGATGGAATCAGACAATCTGAATCAAAAATTACAAAGTAATCTCCTTTGGCACGTTCAAAGCCGTAGTTTCTCGCAAAACCCTGTCCTTCATTGGGTTTGAAAAAATACTTGATATCCAGTTTATTGGTATACTTCTCCACAACCGCCCTGGCATCCTCTACCGACCCATCTTCAATCACCAAAACCTCGAACTGCGGATAGGTTTGTGAAGTAAGCGTACTTAGGAGTTCATCGATCTCCTGTGGACGGTTATAAAGCGGGATGATAATAGAAAAAAACATGATTTAGTTGATCTCCTTTTCAATCAGGTAGTGATTTCGCTCGGTAGCATTTCTGGTAACCAATTCAGCTACAAAACCAGTCAGAAACAGTTGAGACCCTACGATAATCGCTACCAACGAAATGTAAAATAACGGCTGTTCCGTCACATCCCTTCCAATAGATACATTCATCCATATGTGGTAAAGCTTATCGACAATAAGCCAGATTGCCATGAACGTTCCAAGCAAAAAACTTAGTACGCCTAATGATCCAAAGAAGTGCATTGGGCGTTTTCCAAACTTGCCGACAAAAAAGATGGACAGTAGATCAAGGAATCCATTTATAAACCTGCTAAGTCCAAACTTCGTTACGCCATATTTCCGCGCTCTATGTTCAACAACCTGTTCACCGATCTTTTTGAAACCAGCCCATTTTGCAATAACAGGTATGTAACGATGCATTTCTCCATACACCTCGATAGTTTTGATCACATCTTTACGGTATGCTTTTAAACCACAATTGAAATCGTTTAACTGTATACCAGACATGCTGCGCGTAGCTGCATTGAATAATTTAGTAGGAATGGTTTTGCTGATCGGATCGTAGCGCTTCTTCTTCCATCCGGAAATGATATCCATTTTTTCTTCTTTCATCCTGCGGAACAATTCAGGTATTTCATCCGGACTATCCTGCAAATCAGCATCCATCGTAATGATCACATCACCTTGTGCAGCAGCAAAAGCTACATTTAAAGCAGCAGATTTGCCATAATTCCGTCTGAATTTTACGGCCTTGACCGCATCGTTCTCTCTTTTCAACCCTTCAATTACTGCCCATGAAGAATCTGTACTGCCATCATCAACAAAAAAAATCTCGTAAGAAAAACTATGTTCCCGCATTACCTTGGCAATCCAGGTGGTTAATTCCGGAAGGGACTCATCTTCATTATACAATGGGATTACAACAGAAATATCCATGTGTGCTTATAAACGCTAAAAAACAATTGCAAACTTAGAGAAAAGAGCGTTAGCATTTATGTATTCCATTAAAAAATATTCTTGCCTTAGTCGATACTTCGCTTCGTGAGGCTAAGATTTACCACCCGAGAACCGCCAATACAGGCAGATGATCCGATGCATACCGTTCATCAATTACACTATGGGAAATCACCTTGAAAGGATATTCTTTTTTAAATCCAATATGGTCGATTGCCTTCTTTGGGTTGATCACTGGAATAGTGAACGCACAGTCTTTGCAAGTCCGGGTAAATTGTTGGTCAAACGTTTTAATCACTTCAGACGTTGGAACTGCATTTAAATCACCTGCAATGATAATTGGGAGTTGCTCCTTCTTTGTAAGTCTATTAATCTCCGCAACCTGCATTAATCGGTTGGCATCTGCTTTTTGCGCATCTAAATGTGTAGAGGCAAATTTTATTTTATTCCCATCTGGCAAGTTAACCGTAACCAAGGCCAGTATTCGTTGCTCTGCCTTTGCATCATTGTTTTTTGGCAGCAAGAATGTTTGAGGGTCGGTGATAGGGTATTTCGACAAGATCGCTACGCCATAGTCACCACCGTCATGATCTATCGCTTTTGCGAAGTAAAAGTTCATTTTCAATTTTTCCGCTAATAAAGAAGCCTGATTGAAATTCCCTGAACGCTTCGTATTAACATCAACTTCTTGCAAAGCGACCAGATCCGGACTTTGAAGTCGGATTACCTTTGCGATTGCATCAACGTCAATTAACCCCTCTTTTGAAGGTGGATTGCAATGATGAATATTATAAGATAGCACACGCAGTGTAGTTGTTTTTGATGCTAAACCAAGTAGTGTTGGTGAACAAGCTATTGCAATGGAAAGTGAAAATAATAGAAATATAATTTTAATGAGTTTCATAGGATAGGTTCTTGAAACCAGACCAGGATTAACTCCTGGTCTGATCGTATTTTAGTTCCAACCGGGATTTTGACCCAATGCCGGATTTCTTTGTAGTTGCGTTAATGGCACTGGAAACAAGTAATGTTTAGGGTCCACAAACTGTCTGCCTGTCATCACTCTAATATATCCATTGGCATCTTCAGCCATCTTACTTACCTGAGATGGAACCGCAGCAAGCGATTTTTTCATTCCCTTTACATCTGCAGCCAACAAGCTACCCTGTTTCCATCTGATGATGTCATACCACCTTTGCCCTTCTCTTGCCAGTTCTATTCTTCTTTCCCGTCTGATTTCTGTTCTGAGGTCTAGTCCATTGGCTGCAAGATCAATTAGCGTCATTCTTTTCATACCTACTCTATCCCGCAGCAAATTAATAGTGATGTCCAAATCGGCTTGGGTAAGGGTTCCTTGTTCCATCCTGGCTTCTGCGTAGGTTAACAGCACCTCTGCCAATCTCAATACATGAATGTCGTTCTCGTCTCTTTGATAATCTTTAACGGTTGATACCTCAACATATTTGGTAAAATAATAACCGGTAACCGTCACCGATCCCAATTTATCTGCAACAAACTTTGGAGCAGTAAAAATATCAGGATTTGTATTTGCAGGATTACCGTCCTTACGACCTCCCCAGGCAGCTCCTGGAGCCAAAATAGTCTGCTTCATTCTAGGGTCTCTGTTTTCGAATATATTCGCATAAGTATCCTCTTTATACAAGCTTGACTGGTCAATTGGCAATCCATCACTACATAGATAAGCATCAACAAGAGCCTTGGTCGGATTATACCGTGAAGCCTGATCTGGCACTTGTGCCTCGCGGCTTAAATTGTGCATGCTTACATCAATCAAATTGATACGCGCAGCGATAGTTTCCTTATTCGCTCCTCCGGAAAGTTTCCCTGCATAAGTGAAAAGGTTATAATAATCTACTTCCGGCTTACCAGTAGAATATAAGGTATAAACACCTAGATCCATAACCTCTTTAGCTGCTTTCTCGGCTACAGCCCATTGGCTGTCGTACAAAGCCATGCGGGCTTTGAATGCAAGCGCCGTCCCCTTACTAAAACGACCGAGCGTTGGTCCAACCTGACGCTCTTTTTTCATTAAACCGGCAGCCTCTTCAAGTTCATTTAGAATAAAGTTAACGATTTCACTACGTGGGTTTCGCGGACCATACAATTCGTCGATTTTCAGTGGTTTTGTCACCAGGGGAAGATCGCCAAAGTAAGATACGAGGTTCATGTACATATACGCACGAATCGTCTTAGCTTCTCCCGCCATTTGATCTTTTACGGCCTGTGAAACTGTTGTAGCTTGCTGATAGTTTGCCAAAAAGACATTGCACTGCCGGATACCAGCATATTGACTTCTCCATTCCGCATCCACTGAGGCCAGTTCAGGACCGAAATTACCACTACCAAAAATTCGATAGGAATCTCCTGTAGACGAATTGATACTATTGTCGCCCATTTGATCCATGGCAACCGTGTTGTTGTTTTTTATATTTGCATATAAACCGTTCAATGCAAACGTCAATTGCTCCTCTGTTTTCCAAAAAGTGGCATCAGAAACCGCATCCAATGGGTAGCGGTCAAGAAAATCCTTTCGGCAAGATGAGAATGATACCGTTAGTAGAAGGCAAGTATATAATATTATCCTTTTCATGTTATTTAAAATTGATGTTTAACCCAAAAACAAAAGTCTTAACCTGCGGATAAAATCCGCCGTTGCTGACAGGGGTCTCTGGATCGTATCCATAATAGAAGTCGGTTTTGGTCAATAAGTTATCTGCAGAAACATAAACTCTGAAACGATCAATACGTAACTTCTCCGTTATTCTTTTTGGAAGTGTGTAACCCAACTGTACATTTTTCAACCGGAGATAGGAAGCATTTTCCAGCC
>JAPSHM010000058.1 GCA_031179845.1 Pedobacter sp. | reverse complement strand
TGAATGGTATCAAGGAATTTGGAGAGCGCGAAGACATTGAAGACCGCAGCCTGGCAGTGTTCATGCAGGACATTGCTTTGCTGACCAACGATGACAAAAAGGACGACAAGAATAAAGATACGGTATCATTGATGACCATTCACTCTTCTAAAGGCTTGGAGTTCAAGAACGTATTTGTAGTTGGGCTGGAGGAGAACCTTTTCCCATCACAGATGTCGCTCAATTCAAGAACAGACCTGGAAGAAGAGCGCAGGTTATTTTATGTGGCAGTAACCCGTGCTGAGAAAAAGCTTACGCTTACTTACTCAACTTCGCGTTACCGATGGGGAACCCTTACCAATTGCGAACCAAGTCGCTTTATAGACGAGATTAATGCGCGATACCTTGAAATTGAAATCGCTAAACCGGCTAAGAGTAGTCTGGGCGACAATAGTTTTAGCGATGAAAGACGTACCTGGACACAGCAGCGTGACAGCTTTAGCAAACCAAAGCCTGCGTCGTCAAACACTACAGGAACGGTAAGTTCAACTACCCAAAGACCAAAAACAACTTCCATGTTACCGAAAGCCCACATACCAACTCCAGGTTTTGCTCCTGACGCGGCGGCCGATTTCCAAAATGGCATGGATGTTGAGCATGAAAAGTTTGGGTTTGGAAAGATCATAGCGCTCGAAGGTACCTTACCTGATGTTAAGGCAACTGTATTTTTTCAGGGCTTGGGGAACAAGCAATTGTTATTGAAATTTGCAAAGTTGCGAATTGTGAAATAAGCATTATATTTACAGGACTTACCAGCGCCCCAAAAGTGTGGAATTTTATAGATAAACTGATTGCAAAAGACAAAATCGAACTTTTAATGGCTATATCTTAAATAGCTTATAGCGGCGCCAATGTGCTGATCATGAATATTCGGACAGCTTCCGGACAATTCAGCATATCTCAAAATACTTAAAGAAAATAAAATATTAACGAAAACATATAAATGAATTTCGAATATAACACCACAAGAAACGACTTGATTTTAGCCGAGTACGGTCGTAATGTACAAAATATGGTAAAGTACATTATCGAGCTCCCGGATCTTGAAGAACGTAATAAATACGCACAGGCCGTGATCGACCTGATGGGTTTTCTAAATCCGCATTTACGTGATGTAGCGGATTTTAAACATAAACTTTGGGACCATTTGCACATCATTTCAGGGTATAAAATTGATGTGGACAGCCCATATCCTAAGCCTGCCCCAGAAGATGCATTGGTTAAACCACAGCATATTGGTTATCCCCAGCAACGTATTACCTACAAACATTATGGTAAGACAGTGGAGATGATGATCGAGAAGGCTAAAGCAGTTGATGAACCTGAACGCCGTGCTGCAATGGTGCAGGGAATTGCCAACTTTATGAAAATGGCATATGTGACGTGGAACAAGGATAGTGTGGCAGATGAGACAATCTTGAAAAACCTAAGGGAGCTTTCCGGCGGTCAACTGCAACTAGATGAAAACGTTAACCTGAATAAGGTTGAATTTAAGCCACCTGTAATGAGGCCTTCCAACAGCAATAATCGCGGAAGAAATAACAATAGTAAAGGCGGCGGCGGCGGCAGACAAAGTAACAATAACAATCGCCCGGCACGCAACAACAACGCTAAACAGCGCCATTAAGCTAGCTGTTTCATTCTATACACTTTACGAATCACATGAACGCATTTGAAATTATTGGCGGTAAGAAATTAAAGGGCGAAATCCATCCTCAGGGAGCAAAGAACGAAGCTTTGCAAATTATTGCTGCTGTCTTATTGACTGATCAAAAAATTACCATCAGCAATATCCCTGATATCAAGGATGTAAACAAACTCATTGAGCTCCTCGGGGATATGGGTGTTTCGATTGAACGCCTGAGCAAAGACACTTATACTTTTGAAGCTAAAGATATCAACCTTGACTTTTTTCAGTCGGACATCTTCAAAGCCAAAGGGGGCGGTTTAAGGGGGTCAATTATGATCGTTGGCCCGTTGCTGGGTCGTTTTGGAAAGGCTGCAATTCCCAAGCCCGGAGGAGACAAAATTGGTCGCAGAAGGCTTGACACCCATTTTATTGGCTTCGAGAAATTGGGTGCCAGATTTGTATATGACGCTAAAAAAGAATTTTTCAATGTAGATGCAACAAACCTGAAAGGTGCCTATATCCTACTCGATGAAGCATCTGTTACCGGTACGGCGAACATTGTAATGGCGGCTGTGCTGGCAAAAGGGGTGACTACAATTTATAACGCCGCTTGCGAGCCATACTTACAGCAGCTTTGTAAGATGTTGAACCGCATGGGTGCAAAGATTTCTGGTGTTGGCTCAAATCTATTATCTATTGAAGGTGTGGAAAAACTGGGTGGCACAGAACACAGAATGCTACCTGATATGATTGAAATTGGTTCTTTCATCGGCCTTGCAGCCATGACCGAATCTGAGATCACCATCAAAAATGTTTGCTATTCAGAACTCGGTGTCATTCCAGATGTGTTTAAAAAGCTTGGAATAAAGTTTGAATTGAGGGGCGATGATATCTATATTCCTTCTCAAAAAAATTATGTAATTGAATCATTTATAGATGGTTCTATGCTAACTATCGCCGATTCACCTTGGCCTGGATTTACTCCCGATCTGCTTAGCATCGTCCTGGTAGTGGCTACACAAGCCAAAGGTAACGTGCTGATCCATCAAAAAATGTTTGAAAGCAGGTTATTCTTTGTAGATAAACTCATCGATATGGGGGCACAGATCATATTGTGTGATCCACATCGCGCATCGGTAAACGGAATTGACAAAAAATATCAGCTTAGAGGAATCAGTATGACTTCTCCGGATATCCGGGCTGGTGTATCCCTATTGATCGCCGCGTTATCAGCCGAAGGTAAATCAACTATTTTTAATATCGAACAGATCGAGCGTGGTTATCAGGATATTGATACGCGGTTGAGGGCTATTGGTGCTCAAATTAAGCGTATTGAAGTATCAGCTCCAACACATTAATGGAAAAAATAGAAAGTTTGAACGATAAGAAGAACTTGTTATAAAATAAAAATGCCCCCAATAAGTGTCTAACTTTTTGGGGGCACTTCATCAGGGGCTTTTTTGTTGTTGAAATTGTTGTCTCGGTAAGTCTTATATCAGGTATTTCCGTCCTAACCTGAAATTGCATTGATGATATCATACTGTGTGATAATCTCAATTTTTCCAAGGTCATCTTCAACCAATACAGCGCTGTTCTCCTTATTAATTAGAGAGGAAATCCGGTCTATCGAGGTATTTAAGTCTACAAAAGGAAATCCTGCTGACATGATTTGCGCAACAGGAGCTGATTTTAAGGATGGGTTTTCGAGAAGCGCTTTTAAAATATCACTTTCCGCCAACTTTCCGATCACCATCCCTTGCTGTGTAACAGGAATTTGAGAAATATTGAGGGTGTTCATGCTATTAATTGCTTCCAGAATCGTTTTTTCACAATCAATAGTAATGATTTCCGTATTCTCCTTTTTTGCAATAATTGAGCGGGCAGTAAGTTTTTCATCGGTAAGAAATCCCCGTTCCCTTAGCCAGTCTTCATTGTACATTTTACCCATGTAACGACTTCCATGGTCATGAAAAATGACTACGACTACATCTTCAGGTTTCAATTTACTCTTTAACTGCAGCAGTCCGGCTATAGCAGAACCGGCAGAATTCCCTACAAAAATGCCTTCCCTACGGGCAATATCACGGGTCATCAACGCCGCGTCCTTATCGGTTACTTTCTCAAAATGATCAATGACATCAAAGTTTACATTCTTTGGTAAAAAATCCTCTCCAATGCCTTCGGTGATGTAAGGATAGATCTCATTTTTATCTAAGATGCCGGTCTCTTTATACTTTTTAAATACAGAACCGTAAGTATCTATACCCCAAACCTGAATGGCCGGGTTTTGTTCTTTCAAAAATTTTCCTGCACCTGAGATGGTACCTCCCGTACCTACCCCAACCACCAGATGGGTGATCTTCCCTTCAGTCTGTGCCCAGATCTCCGGTCCGGTTTGTTCATAATGAGCCAGAGAATTGGCCAGATTGTCGTACTGATTGGGCTTCCATGAATTCGGCACTTCACGTTCCAAACGCGAGGAAACAGAATAATACGAACGGGGATCTTCTGGCTCCACGTTAGTCGGACATACAATAACTTCAGCTCCAAAAGCCCGAAGGGCATCAACTTTTTCTTTGGATTGTTTATCTGTAGTCGTAAAAATGCACTTGTAACCCTTTATAATGGCTGCCATTGCAAGGCCCATTCCTGTATTTCCGGATGTTCCCTCAATAATGGTACCTCCGGGCTTCAACTTTCCGCTTTTTTCAGCCTCGTCTATCATCTTCACCGCCATCCGGTCTTTAATTGAGTTTCCGGGGTTGGTTGTTTCGATCTTAGCCAATACTGTAGCTGAAATCTCCTTAGTAATATTATTTAATTTTACCAGGGGCGTGTTGCCAATGGTTTCTAAAATGTTATTGTACCACATGATACAAAAATACGGATTGAAGATTGGAATTCTATATATAAATAAAAATTCAAAATATAATACCGAAAATTGACATTTATAGGAACAATATTTTAATCTAGCATTCCAATAGACTAACAAACAATCATAAATCGAGTGAAACGTAAGATCAGCTAGTTTAGCTTATACACATTTCCAGGTAACGCCACAAGCAGGCCTTGCATCTCCAGGTTTAATAAGTGCAGGACAAGCTTGCTCCGGTTGTAACCCAACCGAAGTGATAACTCATCTACATGGAACGAAGCATCCTGCAAAACGGTCAGGATCTTCTTTTCCTCGTTTGACACAGTTACGGGCAATTGCAGCTGTAAGCCGGTTTTTTCTGTTGATACTTCATCCCATCCGAGACATTCCACCAGATCCCTGCTGTGATTAATCAGAGCGGCCCTATTGGTTTTGATGAGCAGGTTACAGCCTTCTGAGTACTCATCGGTGCTGCGTCCGGGAAATGCATATACATCTCTGTCATACGAATTTGCAATGTCTGCAGTGATGAGCGCACCTCCCTTTGCTGTCGCTTCGACGACTACAGTTGCATCTGCAATCCCCGCAATAATGCGGTTCCTTTTTGGGAAATTCTCTTTATCAGGATTAGTTCCAGGTAGGAATTCGGTCAGCAACCCTCCGTTCAATACCATTTTTTGCGCCAAAGGTTTATGTAAAGAGGGATAAATTCGGTCTAAACCGTGCGCCATGACGCCTACTGTCGGAATATGCTGTTCCAAACTTTCCCTGTGGGACGCTACGTCAATACCATATGCAAGTCCACTCACTACAATCACATTATAGCGCTGAAGGGTTTGTGCAAGCTGCTGACACAATTGTCTGCCATAAGGTGTTGCTCTCCGGGTTCCTACAATGCTGATGATCCTTGGATGATTTAGATCTGCATTTCCTTTGAAGTACAACAAAACCGGTGCATCGTAACAGTTTTTTAAGCGTTTTGGATAATTGGTATCGGTGTAAAATAGTGGCTGTATTTGATGTTTCCTGATAAAATTAAGTTGTTTTTCGGCCTCTGCCAATGCATTGCTTTGTAAAATCAGCGTTGCTATAACGTCTCCTACTCCCGTAACCTGCATCAGTTGTACCTTACTGGCCTTGAAAATGGCTTCAGCAGTTAGAAAGTGATCCAATAATCTTTTGGCATGGACATGCCCTACGCCTTTGATCAGCGTGAGCGCTATTTTATGAATGAGACTCATGGGCTAAATTATGCAAATAATCCTCAATCAGCCACAAATTGAGCTTGGTATTTACAGCAGTTTATTGTGGAATATAAACTACGTACTTCGTTTCAAAAAATGCTTCTTCAAAGTATGCTGAAAGCGGGTACAGCTCTGCTTTCAAATTTGACTCTTCGATCTCTTCCGTTAAATCACCACCTTTTAAATATAGAATCCCATTTTGAATGGCATTATTTGAAGTTTTTTTAAACTTTCCTTTAATCCAAGGGTAAAAATCGATGAGCTTGGTTACTGCTCTTGACACTACAAAATCATATTTATCCGTAACCTGCTCTGCCCTGAGATGGCTCGCCGTTACATTTTTTAATCCTAATGCATGTGCGACTTCCGCTACCACTTTAATTTTCTTTCCAATGGAATCTACCAGGTGGAATTCCGTTTCGGGAAATAAGATCGCCAAAGGAATTCCAGGGAAACCACCACCTGTTCCAACATCAAGCACCTGTGTACCCGGTTGAAAGGCGCAAAACTTGGCGATGCCAAGTGAGTGTAATATATGGCGTTCGTAGAGTTCATCGATATCTTTCCTTGAAATAACGTTGATCTGCGCATTCCAAAAACTATACAGTTCATATAATTGATCGAAAGCTGCAATTTGCTGCTCAGTAAGGTTTTTGAAGTATTTTTGTATTAACGTTGATTTCATTTCCACTGTACTTTTTTAACAAATATAGAGAGAAAGCCATTAATCACCAGAAAGATGAACAATAGCATATCTAAAATAGGGAACCACCAGCTGAGGTCACCGTAACTTAAGCGCTTTAAAATACGGGGATAAACCAGGGATCTGATGACAATACTTAAGCCCAGGATACCCAAGGCAGCGTAACGCGTTGCCTCAAAGCACAAAAGCACTACAAACAGAACATAGAACAAGAACTGGATGATGATCTGCGAAGATAAAATAAATTTATGCCGGGGCTTGTACAACTTACCTGCACCAAAATGCCGTTTTTTTTGTAGCAGGTATGCTTTTAAATTGGTATTTGGTTCACTCCAAACCTGTGCGTCTTTATGGATGCAGATTGCCGTATTACCCCTATGTGCATGAGCATTTACGAAAAGATCATCATCACCCGATGGAATATGCATGTGTGCGGCAAAGCCCTTATTGTTGAAGAACAATGACTTTTTATAAGCCATGTTTCTCCCCACGCCCATATACGGCATTCCCTTAAGGGCAAAGGAAAGATAATTTACTGCCGTAAAAAAGGTTTCAAATCGGATCAATGCATTCAATAAGCCAGTTCTTTTTAGATAGGGCGAATAACCTAACAGGATCGCTATTTCCTCCTCTTTAGGCTGTTGCATTCCACGGAGCCATTGATCGGATGCCGGCACGCAGTCTGCATCGGTAAAGACCAGCCATTCATTAACAGCGGCTTTTATACCCATGGTTACTGCAAATTTTTTGCCGACTATGAACTTGGTGCCGTCCGTAACGGTTACGATTTTGAGATGCGTATATTGTTTGGCAAAAGCTTCAAGTAGGTCATTCGTTCCGTCCCAGGACCTGTCGTTAACTACAATCACTTCAAAATTGGGGTAATCCTGCTCCAACACTGCCGGTAGGTACTTTTGGAGGTTTTCCGCTTCGTTACGGGCACAAATTACCACACTTAGCGGTTTATTCGCGTCCTGAGGAACCGGTGGGATCTTTACAAATGCCAATTTAAGGTGCACAAACAAGCTAAAATATAGCTGGATCAGAAAACAGAAAACAAAAATGCCGAGCAGGCAATACTCAAGGCGCTCGACTAAAGCGCCCGTTAAAAAGGTTAATTCCACGATGTACTTTTGATAGCGTCAAATTTCTGATTTTTAATCTGTAATGTCCCTTTATGTTGATAAAAATATTAGCCTGTTAATAGTTTGTTTTTTGCTATTTTTGCGCAGATTTTTGAATGGCGGATAATCAGTATCATATCGTGCTGAAACTTCAAAAAACGGTAAATACGTAAAAATGAAATTTAATTTAGAGGCGAAGGATATACATTCGAAGGCAAGAGCGGGAACGATAACTACAGATCACGGCGACATACAAACACCAATTTTCATGCCTGTAGGCACTGCAGGAACGGTTAAATCGATCAATCAGCAGCAACTCAAAAATGATATCGACGCTAAAATTATTCTTGGGAATACTTACCATCTATATCTAAGGCCGGGTCTGGACATCATTGAACGGGGAGGCGGATTACATAAATTCATTGGTTGGGACAGGCCAATTCTGACGGATAGCGGTGGCTATCAGGTGTATTCTTTAAGCAAAGTGCGAAAAATTAAAGAAGAAGGTGTAACTTTTCAATCACATATTGACGGCTCGAAGCATTTGTTTACGCCTGAATATGCAATTGATATCCAGCGTACGATAGGCGCCGACATCATTATGGCGTTTGATGAATGCACCCCCTACCCATGTGATTACAAATATGCAGCGAACTCCATCCATATGACTCATCGCTGGTTGAAGCGCTGCTGCCAGCGTTTTGACACCACCTTACCTAAATATGGCTTCAATCAAACTTTGTTTCCTATTGTGCAGGGCTCTGTTTATAAAGACCTGAGGATGAAGTCTGCGGAATTCATCGCCTCAATGGACCGGGAAGGGAATGCGATTGGCGGACTTTCAGTAGGTGAACCTGCCGAGGAAATGTATGGTATGACTGAGGTGGTGTGTAATATACTGCCGGTCGAGAAACCTCGTTATCTTATGGGTGTGGGCACACCAGTGAACATTTTGGAAAATATCGCTTTGGGCGTAGACATGTTCGACTGTGTAATGCCCACCAGAAATGCCAGAAATGGAATGTTGTTCACTAAAAATGGCATCATTAACATTGGCAATAAAAAATGGGCGGATGACTTTTCGCCGATTGAGGCAGACAGTGATCTGATTGCTGACACCGTATACTCAAAAGCATATTTGAGGCACTTGATGCACTCAAAAGAGATGCTGGGCGCCCAAATTGCGACACTACACAACCTACATTTTTACATTTGGCTAGTTAAAACTGCCAGGGAGAAGATTATTAGTGGGGAATTTTACGCGTGGAAGAACAAAATGGTTACTATATTAGGTAATAAATTATAAATGAACATCATCAAAGACAGGGTCAAAATTCTAGACTGGTACATCATCAGTAAATACCTGGGTACATTTTTATACACCTTGACCCTTTTTGTTATCATCATTTTTATTTTTGATTTAGCAGAGAAACTGGATGACTTTCTGAGCGCAAACCTCAGTGTTTGGGAGGTGATCACACTTTATTATGCCGGTTCAATTCCGTATTATGTAAACATGCTGTCGCCACTTATCAATTTTATAGCGGTAATTTTCTTTACTGCAAAGATGGCAGATCAGACAGAAATTGTGCCCATTTTAAGCGGTGGAGTCAGCTTCAATCGATTCTTATTGCCTTATTTTATCTCAGCTTTCATCATATTTTCGGCTAATCTTGCTTCGAATTTATGGATCCTGCCGTATACCAATCAGTTGAAAAACAACTTTGAAAATACCTATGTAAAGAAGAACGACCCTTCGAGTAAGAGTAATATCCACATGAAATTGGATAATAACACTTATATTTATATGGATAATTTCGATAATAAAAGCAAAGTAGGTACTCGATTTTCATTGGATAATTTTAAGGGCGATGTGTTGACTAAGAAGTTGGTAGCAGATGAAATAAAATGGGATTCTTTGAAACGCTCCTGGAAGCTTACCAACTATACGGTTAGGCATGTTGACGGCTTGAAGGAGACCTTTGAAAGCGGCTCTGGGATGACCAAGGATACAGTATTGGATATGCGTCCGGACGACTTTTCCGCCTATGACAATATATTCGAAAACCTAACCAACAAAGAGCTTTCTGACAAGATCAAGAAGGAAAAAATTAGGGGCTCTGGAATATGGAACGACCTTCTATTTGAGCGCTATAAGCGTTACCTGCACCCACTATCCGCTTTTGTATTAACACTCATTGGTGTAGCTTTATCGTCCAGAAAGGTTCGGGGAGGCGTTGGCTTGCCACTTGGCATCGGCATCCTGTTAAGCTTTGCGTATATCGTATTTAACCAATTCGCAAAAATGTTTACATTAAAAGGCAGCATGCCGCCACTTTTCGCTGTACTTGCTCCAACAATCTGCTTCGGTCTGTTGGGTTACTACCTGCTTAGAAAGGCCCCTAAATAATGACTGGAAAAACTCCAACTCCAAACAAAAACCTTCTTATTCTGCACTTTACGGTCTTCATTTGGGGATTTACAGGCATACTGGGTGCATTAATTTCTGTGGATGCCGTCCAAATGGTCTGGTATCGGGTCTTAATTGCGACCATCACACTTTTCATCTACTTCAAACTTAGCAAAACCAGTGTTAAAGTCACAAACAAGCAGTTTTTTCAATTTCTCTTTACAGGCGGTATCGTTGCAATTCACTGGATCTTTTTCTTCCATTCGATCAAGGTTTCTACCGTTTCGGTGTCGCTGGTATGCTTGTCATCTTTCACTCTTTTTACCGCAATATTAGAACCGTTAATCAAAAAACAGCGGATTCAGATTGCTGATATCATCATCGGTGTGATCATCATTATTGGTATTTATCTCATTTTTAAGTTTGAATCTAAGTACACATTGGGTATCATTTTTGGCTTGTCAGCAGCTGTTGCTTCGAGTCTTTTTGGCACCATAAATTCGATACTGGTTCAAAAAAGCGACCCGCTGGTCATCAGTTTTTATGAGATCATGGGAGCTTTTTTTTGGATCACTCTATACCGGGTATTCGATCAAACCTTACTTACTGAGCGTTTCGATCTGAGCATTTCTGACTGGCTTTATCTAGGGCTATTGGGAACTATTTGCACGGCACTGGCCTATGTTGCCGGCGTGTCCGTGATGCGTACTATCACAGCTTTCCGGGTGGCATTAATCACCAATCTGGAACCAGTATATGGTATCATTTTAGCGTTTATAATCTTCGGAAATAAAGAGACAATGTCGACCGGATTTTACTTAGGTGCCATCATTATTCTAACCGCTGTATTCCTTTACCCGGTTTATAAAAAACACAAAAACCATCATTAAATATAATTACTGTTCCGAAGGATAGGGGGATAGAACTACCCCTTCACAACGCAACAATTTTTCTCAACACTCCCCAAAAATGTTGTTGCAGACCGTCCAAAAGCCTACCCGGTACACCCACCAAAACGATACAAATACAACAGCAAATCATCTTCGAAACGAGGCCTTCTAGCGTTAGAAATAAGATAACAGCGTTTAGATTTTTACGTACCGATTCCCATTTCGTATAAGAATTATTATTTTATTTATCGCCTAAATAGTGTACCTTGACACGGTATTTTACGATTCGATGTTCGAAGTGAGATAATTTGCATTTCTCTTAATATTCACACCTAAGAACATCTGAAATCGCCTGAAAAATTGGACATTGAAAAATATTTATCCTATTAAAAATCAGATTGATATTGAGTTTTACTAAAATAAAACATCATATAAAATTGAGACTAAAAAATACAAATTACTAATTAAATTAGCATAACCAATAAATGAAACAAAAACACCAATATAAAATATTGATTATCAGACTAACATATACTGCAATTTTAAGTTTAATTTCACATTCTGTTTTTTCACAGATTTTTAGTGAAGAACAAAACCCCCTTAGTGTAAAGTGGCGTCAGATAAACGCTGCCGGTTTTAAAATCATTTATCCAACGGAGCTGGAAAAAGATGCACAAAGAATGGCCAATACGCTACCCCACATTTACCCTCAGGTAGGTGGCAGTCTGGGTGTAAAAAAAACGACCATTCCATTGCTACTTCAGAACCAAGGTGTGATCGCTAATGGCTTCGTACAGCTAGGCCCGAAAAAGTCGGAATTCTTTACCACCCCCCCGCAGCAATTCGACAGTCAGGACTGGTTGAATAACCTGGCAGTTCACGAGCTCAGACATGTTGCGCAGTTTGATAAACTCACTGGCGGAAAGGCCAGGCCTTTTCCTGAGTTGGTTTACTTTGCCTGGTTCGGCGCAAGCCTGCCAATCTGGTTTTTTGAAGGTGATGCTGTAACCACAGAAACTGCGCTTACCAATGCAGGCCGGGGAAGACAGCCATCATGGATTATGCCTTATCGGGCGAGCCTGCTCGAAGGGAATAACATCTCGTATAGCAAAGCAAATTTTGGTTCACAGAAAGACATCACCCCCGGATACTATCAGCTCGGCTACCTGATGTCTTCCAACATTAGGGCTCAACATGGAAAGCACATTTTCGATGAAGTACTTATGGATATTCGCAAACGTCCGTTACGGATTTACCCATTTTCAAATACGTTGAAAAAACTCACTGGTAAGGGCAGTCATGAATGGTATGAAGAAACTTCCGGCATGCTTAAGAAAAAATGGTTTGATCAGGAAATGTCTTCCCCGTCCAAAGACTACAAGTCGCTTGTTAAACCGGCGGAGTATGCGACCAATTATTTTTTACCGGTAGAACTGACCGACAAAAGAATATTAACTTTAAAGCAAAGTAAAGCAGATGTGCCACACTTCGTACTTATCGACAGCAACCAGAAAGAAAGCCATTTGTTGAACATCGGCTACCAGGAACAACCCTGGTTTAGTTATGCAAATGGCTTGGTCGTATGGGATGAGGTCAGGTACGATCCACGTTACCGGCAGCGGAGTTACAGCGTAATCTGCAGCTACGACATGAAAACCAAGAACGTAAAGAAACTGAGTTCACGAAGCAGGCTTTTTGCGCCTTCTTTATCCAGCGATGGAAAAAAGATCATCGCAGTGAAATTCGACCTAAGCAATCAATGTAACTTGGTGGAGCTTGACGCTGAGTCTGGAGAACTTCTCTACACCTATCCGAATCTTACTAACGAAATTCTCCAGACCCCTTCTTTTGATGAAAGCGGCAACCGTGTTGCCTACATCAGTGTCAGCGAGAAAGGGAAAGCACTATACCTCACGAGCAGAAAGGGAAAAACCGAGGAACTTATCGCGCCATCTCAACAGCAGCTGACAAGGCCGATCTTCTTTAACGAACAGATCGCATTTAACGCGCATTACAGCGGAGTTGATAACATTTACAGCATAGACGTTCAGTCAAAAAAGATAAGCGCTCTGAGCGACGCTAAATACGGCGCTTTTAATCCATCCTTTCAAAAAGGTTCTGACACCGTAATGTTCAATAATTTCCGGTCAACCGGCTATGACATTTCCAAAGCGCCCATAAAACCGTTCAAGCCCGAGAAAAACAATTTTGTTTATTTTGGAGCTGCGGCTGAGCGTCAGGAAAACACCGGGAATGTTTTTGCTGACATTCCGGATAGTAATTTCATATCCAGACCCTATTCCGCTTTTGGAAATCTGATAAATATTCATTCCATCATACCGGCAATTCAGGATGAATACCAAGGGGGATTACAAATTGAATCGGACAATCTACTGAACACGTTCAATGCATTTGCCGGGGCAGAATATCACCGGGATCTCAGAAGATTCGAATACAATGCCGGATTTGTGCTGAAATCTTTTTATCCGGTGATCAGTACTACCTTTCGCAATCGGCCTCGCCGAACATTTTACGCAGGCAATCAAGGCGTTGTACAGGGCGACTGGAGGGAAAACAATATCCAGGTGCAGGCAATGGTCCCAATTAACTTGAACGCTTTAGGAGACACCTATAGCTTCTCCGTACGAACCGCAACCAGTTTTACGGAACGGTATATGGCCGAGAACATGCCTGCCAATTACATTACGCGTCTAAAATTTCCGATGGAATATGGATTTACGCTTGCTCATTCAATCCGTCAGGCGGAACGCGACATCTTTCCAAAATGGGCTCAGACGCTAAGGTTGACTTATTTCCATCAACCATTCGACAAGCAGCTTGACGGAGATTTATTTGCTGCAGAAGCATTCCTTTACTTTCCAGGCCTGTTAAAAAACCATTCCTTTACGATCAACCTGAACTACCAGAAGGCCAGTGGGGTAAGAAGGTTTGACAACGAAATCAATACAGTTTACGGCTACAACAACATCCAGGGTCGCAATCTTCTAAAGAACACGCTATTGTTCAATTACCGGTTTCCCTTTGCTTTTCCAGATGCTGAAATCGGTCCACTGGCTTATATCAGAAATATCCGGGGAGGTGTTTTTTGTCACTATGAAAATTTAGGAGAAGAAACGAACTTCGGTGAGCCTAAAACCTTTGGGTTCGAATTCCGAAGCAGTATGAATTTGCTTCGGTACCAGCCTGTGATTGATTTAGGTACGAGATTTGTGTTTGTCAATAAGAATTATAATCAAAATCCTATATTGGAATTAATTTTAAACTATAGCTTCTAAATTATGCGTACAAAAACCGTCTTCATCATCATTTTCACTGCACTGATTACCATTTTTTTAATGATCAATACAGACGCAGTGGAATTTAACCTCATATTCGTAAAAAAGGAAGTTTCTAAGTTGCTGGTGGTCGGGATCTGTACATTTGTAGGTTTTGTATTGGGCTATTGGGCAGGACGTCCTAAAACAACGGTTAGCACTTATGACAGAGAAATTGATGAACCGGGTAATACAGGAAAAAATAATCTGAGTGATGAAGACCGGGATTATATAAGTTAAAATGGGAATTTACTAACTAAAAACATTTCATAAAAAAAACCGGACCATATTGGTCCGGTTTTTTTTATGAAAGCAACAGACACTTAAGCCAAGGCCTGTCGGATGTCTTCTAAAATATCATTGATATGTTCCAGGCCAATCGATAAACGAATGGTGCCCTGTTCGATACCTACCTCCAAACGTTCCGCTTCGGAAAGTTTGGAGTGGGTGCTGGTTGCGGGGTGTGTAGCAATAGATCTCGTATCACCAAGATTTGCTGATATGGAGAACATTTTAAGTTTGTTCATAAACCGACTTGCAGCATCAACACCACCATCAATAACCAGTGTAACGATGCCTCCACCCTGTTTCATTTGCTTTTTAGCAATTTCATACTGTGGATGGGAAGCAAGGAAGGGATACATTACCCTTTTGACACTGGTGTGGCTTTCTAAAAATTCTGCCACTTTCAAAGCATTCTCGCAATGTCTGTCCATACGTACCGCCAGCGTTTCTAAACTTTTCGACAACAACCAGGCGTTGAAAGGCGACATGGCAGGTCCGCTGTGCCTGGCAAATCCTTCTACCTCTTTAATTAATTTTTCGGATCCGAGGATAATGCCGCCCAGGGTACGACCCTGTCCATCGATAAATTTAGTAGCAGAATGGATGGAAATATCTGCACCTAACCTGATCGGCTGCTGTAAATATGGCGTAGCAAAACAGTTGTCGACCACCAATAAAACACCGTGTTTCGTTGCCAGCTCTGATAGCCATTCCAGATCAATAATATCAATCCCCGGATTGGAGGGGGTTTCTACAAAGATGATTTTTGTGTTTGACTGTATGCCGTTTTCCCATTGATCCAATTGATCCAGATCTGCGTAGGTATAGGTGATTCCCCACTTTGCAAAGACATTGTTCAATAGCTGGTGGGTAGAACCGAACACAGAGCGACTGGACAATACATGGTCTCCAGATTTCAAGAAAGATGCAAATGTGGTGAAGATTGCAGCCATACCTGAGGCCGTGGCCCAACCAGCCTCTGCACCTTCAAGTGCTACCATTTTATCAATGAGCTCTGTGGTATTTGGGTTTGCGTAGCGGCTGTAGACATTGCCTTCCTTTTCGTTTGCAAAAAGGGCACGCATATCTTCCGCATCGTCGAATTTGTAACTTGATGTCAAATACAAAGGCACCGAATGTTCTTTGAACTGTGTTCTTTCTGCTTGTAACCGTATGGCCAGGGTTTCGAAATTCTTTTCTTGCATTTCAGTTTATTGATGAATAGTGTAGGTGAAATTTAAAGTCGCGGAGCGGCCCAAAATATTGGATACAGAACAGTACTTATCAAAGGTTAAGGCCAAAGCACGTTCTACCTTTTGCACACTTAGCGCACCATAAAGTTCAAAATGAATATCGATCACGTCAAATATCGGTGGCATCTCTTCGTCTTTGCGGGAAGCCTTGATTGCGATCTTCACGTCAGCTAACGGCTCTTTCTGCTTGGTAAGCACATTCACCATATCAATTCCACTGCAGCCTCCAAGGCCAATGAGCAACATTTCCATTGGTCTGAAGCCTTTTCCTTCACCCCCAATCGCGGGCTTAGCATCAAGTTCAACTGTAAAACCGCTTTCATTTTCCGCCTCAAAGTTAAACTTGCCGCTTTTGCGTATTAAATTAATCTCCATTTTAGTATCTATTCTTTTTTGAATGCCAGAAACACCTGCATGTTTGCCGGTTTCTAGCCTGACTATACATTATAAAAAACGCTGTTGTCGCGCGCTAACTCCGGTAATCCGACCGGCTGATCAAAAATAGCAAAAACACTTGAACCGCTACCACTCATCAGCGCGAACACTGCACCCATCTGATAAAGTTTAGATTTGACCTGCCCAATTTCCGGATATTTTAAGAAAACTGTATCTTCAAAATCATTTTTCAGATTTGATCTCCATTCTCTTACAGGCAAATGTATTAAATCTTTTATCGATCTACCAGGAGTCATAGGCTTAATTCCTGCGTAAGCGACAGCTGTAGCCACATGAACAGGTGGTTTTACAACTACCAGGTAATATTTTGACAAATCTATTGCTATTGTATTGAACTCATCACCCTTGCCAAAGGCGAAAGCTGGTTTGTTCTCTATAAAAAATGCACAATCGGCACCTAATGGTCGTACGTAATTTTGCATGGCTGCAACCGATAATCCCAATTTGAATTTTTCATTAATCAACTTGACTAGATGAGCAGCATCAGACGACCCCCCTCCAAGTCCGGCCCCAACCGGAATGTTCTTAAGCAAAGTGATCTGCTGCGATGGTAATCCAAAATCTTTTTGCAAAGCCTTGAAGGCTTTTAAACAGATGTTATCTTCAGTACTACCAGGCACTTGTATACCTTCCACCAGGCAAAGCGTTTCTTCGGCATCAGTTATCTCTACAACATCGTTCAGCCGTATTGGATAAAACACGGTTTCAATGTTGTGATAACCATCGACTCTTTTCAGTGATGTTTAAGCCGAGGTTTATTTTGGCATTGGCAAATGCAAGCATGGAATTACGTTTAACGTTTGGATAGCAAACTTACTAAGCTTAGCACACAAATCCTAAAGACAGTTGTTTCCAAACCTTTCAGATATTATGTACTTTTGTAAACAGGTTAAACCCTGTTTAAATAAATATGAAGCAATATTTAGATCTAATGCAGCATGTGCTGGACCATGGCACACAAAAACACGACCGGACCGGAACCGGGACCATTAGCGTATTTGGATACCAGATGCGGTT